>JBEDCE010000029.1:0-14275 GCA_041176905.1 Pseudomonadota bacterium | reverse complement strand
CGGCTTTGTCCGGCGCTGTGGGTGCTTTGTTCATCTGGTTCGGGGCCAAGCTCGCGACCGCTAGCCTGGGTTAATACACATGCCAAAACGCAACGACATACAAACCGTCCTCATCATCGGCGCAGGCCCCATCGTCATTGGGCAAGCGTGTGAATTCGATTACTCCGGTGTGCAGGCCTGCAAGGCCTTGCGCGAAGAGGGCTACCGCGTGGTGCTGATCAACAGCAACCCCGCCACCATCATGACCGACCCGGCCACGGCCGACGTCACCTACATCGAGCCCATCACTTGGCAGACGGTGGAGAAAATCATCGCCAAAGAGCGTCCTTTGGTGTCGGGTGGCTTTGCGATTCTGCCCACCATGGGCGGCCAAACCGCGCTGAACTGCGCCTTGGATCTGTGGCGCCACGGCGTGCTGGCCAAATACGATGTTGAATTGATTGGTGCCTCGCCTGAGGCCATCGACAAGGCCGAAGATCGCCTGAAGTTCAAAGACGCCATGACCAAGATCGGTTTGGGCTCGGCGCGTTCGGGCATCGCCCACAGCATGGAAGAGGCTTGGGACGTGCAAAAGCGCATGGGCTTCCCCACCGTCATTCGCCCGAGCTTCACGTTGGGCGGCACCGGCGGCGGCATTGCTTACAACCCCGAAGAATTCGAGACCATTTGCAAGCGCGGCTTGGAAGCCTCGCCCACCAACGAGTTGTTGATCGAAGAGTCCTTGCTCGGCTGGAAAGAGTACGAGATGGAAGTGGTGCGCGACAAGGCGGACAACTGCATCATCGTGTGCTCGATCGAAAACCTGGACCCCATGGGCGTGCACACCGGTGACTCCATCACCGTGGCCCCAGCCCAGACGCTGACCGACAAGGAATACCAAATTCTGCGCAATGCCTCGCTGGCCGTGCTGCGCGAAATTGGTGTGGACACGGGTGGGTCGAACGTGCAGTTCTCGATCAACCCGGACGACGGCCGCATGGTGGTGATCGAGATGAACCCCCGCGTCTCGCGTTCGTCGGCATTGGCCTCCAAAGCCACGGGCTTTCCCATCGCCAAGGTCGCGGCCAAATTGGCCGTGGGTTTCACACTGGACGAACTCAAGAACGACATCACCGGTGGCGCCACGCCCGCGTCTTTTGAGCCCTCCATCGACTACGTGGTCACCAAGATCCCGCGTTTTGCCTTTGAAAAATTCCCCACCGCCGACAGCCGTTTGACCACCCAAATGAAATCGGTGGGCGAGGTCATGGCCATGGGCCGAACCTTCCAAGAGTCTTTCCAGAAAGCCCTGCGCGGTCTGGAAGTGGGCGTGGACGGCATGAACGAGAAAACCCAAGACCGCGAAGTGTTGGAGCGCGAATTGGGTGAACCCGGCCCCGACCGCATTTGGTACGTGGGTGACGCTTTCGCCGCTGGTTGGTCCATCGACGAGGTGCACCAGTTCACCAAAATCGACAAATGGTTTTTGGTGCAGATCGAAGAGATCGTCAAGCTCGAACTGGCCATGGAAAAGACCAGTTTGGACGCCATCGACGCCGAGACCCTTCGCGGCTTGAAGCAAAAAGGCTTCTCCGACCGCCGCTTGGCCAAACAGCTCAAGACCACTGAGCAGGCCATCCGCGAACGCCGCAAGGCCTTGAATATTCGCCCGGTCTACAAGCGCGTGGACACCTGTGCGGCCGAGTTCGCCACGGATACTGCCTACCTCTACTCGACCTATGAAGGTCAAGGCGATGGTGAGTGCGAAGCCGAGCCCACCAACAACAAAAAAATCATGGTCTTGGGTGGCGGCCCCAACCGCATTGGTCAGGGCATTGAGTTCGATTACTGCTGCGTGCACGCCGCCTTGGCCATGCGCGAAGACGGTTACGAGACCATCATGGTCAACTGCAACCCCGAGACCGTCTCGACCGATTACGACACCTCCGACCGCTTGTATTTCGAGCCTTTGACGCTCGAAGACGTGCTGGAAATTGTGGACAAAGAAAAACCCTTGGGCGTCATCGTCCAGTACGGTGGTCAAACCCCTCTCAAATTGGCGCTGGGTTTGGAGGCCGCGGGCGTGCCCATCATCGGCACCAGCCCCGACATGATCGACGCGGCCGAAGACCGCGAGCGTTTCCAGCAGCTGCTGCAGACCTTGGGTCTGCGCCAGCCGCCCAACGCCACCGCCCGCACCGAGCCGGAGGCCTTGGAGAAAGCCGCGGCCTTGGGTTACCCCTTGGTGGTTCGCCCCAGCTATGTGCTCGGTGGCCGTGCCATGGAGATCGTGCACGAGCAACGCGACTTGGAGCGCTACATGCGCGAAGCCGTGAAGGTCAGCAACGACTCACCGGTTCTCTTGGACCGATTCTTGAACGACGCCATCGAATGCGACGTCGATGCGATCCGAGACCACACTGGGCGCGTGTTCATTGGTGGCGTGATGGAGCACATCGAACAAGCCGGCGTGCACAGCGGCGACTCGGCCTGTTCCTTGCCGCCTTACTATTTAGCCAAGGCCACCGTGGACGAGCTCAAGCGGCAGACCGCCGCCATGGCCAAAGGCCTCAGCGTGGTGGGCTTGATGAACGTGCAGTTCGCGATCCAACAAATCGACGGCCAAGACGTGATCTTTGTGTTAGAGGTCAACCCCCGCGCTTCGCGCACGGTGCCCTTTGTTTCCAAAGCCACGGGCATCCAATTGGCCAAAGTGGCCGCGCGTTGCATGGCCGGTCAGTCCTTGGACGAACAGGGCATTGGCGCCGAAGTCACGCCGCCGTATTTCAGCGTCAAAGAAGCCGTCTTCCCGTTCGTGAAGTTCCCCGGTGTGGACACCATCTTGGGCCCTGAGATGAAATCCACGGGTGAGGTCATGGGTGTGGGCAAAACCTTTGGTGAGGCCTTTGTGAAGAGCCAAATCGGCGCGGGCACGCGTTTGCCCACCGAAGGCCGTGTTTTTATGACCGTCAAAAACGGGGACAAGCCCCGTGTCGTGGAGGTGGCGCGCGAACTCGTGGCCATGGGCTTTGAGCTGGTGGCCACCCGGGGTACCGCAGCGGCCATTGAGGCCGCGGGTATCAAGGTCAAGACCGTCAACAAGGTCACCGAGGGCCGCCCCCACATCGTCGATATGATCAAGAACAACGACATTGCTTTGGTGATCAACACGGTGGAGGAGCGCCGCAACGCGATCGCCGACAGCCGGGCCATCCGCACCTCGGCCTTGCTGGCCCGCGTGACGACCTTCACCACCATCGCGGGCGCCGAAGCCGCGGTTGAAGGCATGAAACACATGAACCACCTGGACGTGATTTCGGTCCAGGAAATGCACGCCCAACTCTTGGCGTGAGCGAAGGAAGACCATGAGCACGATCCCGATCACCAAACGCGGCGCTGAAAAACTCAAAGAGGAGTTGCACCGCCTCAAAACGGTCGACCGCCCATGGGTCATCAATGCGATTGCCGAGGCTCGCGCACAAGGCGACTTGAGCGAAAACGCCGAGTACGAGGCGGCCAAGGACCGCCAAGGTTTTATCGAGGGTCGCATCGCTGAAGTCGAGAGCAAGCTCTCGGGCTCGCAGGTCATTGACCCGAGCACGGTGGACGCGGGCGGCAGAGTGGTGTTTGGCGCCACCGTGGATTTGGAAGATGAAGACTCCGGCGTCAAAGTGACTTACCAAATCGTGGGTGAAGACGAAGCCGATTTGAAGTTGGGCTTGATCAACATTGGCAGCCCGATTGCCCGAGCCTTGATTGGCAAGGAAGAGGGCGATGTGGCCGAGGTACAAGCCCCAGGCGGGACTCGTCGCTACGAGGTGGTTGCGGTGCGCTACGAATGAGGGCTTGGCCGCTGTGGTTGGTCGCCTTGTGGTGGGGCGGCATGAGCGCGGTGAGTTTTGTGGTGGTTCCCACCTTGTTTGTCCGCTTGGACCCTGCCGTGGCCGGACCTGTGGCTGCCCATTTGTTTTCTTTGCAGAGCACGATGGTCATCGTGCTGGGCTTGGGACTTTTGCTGTGGCTGCGTCAGCAGCGCCGTCGAATGGAGTCGGTTGCGATGGGTCCTGTGATGGTGACCATGGCGATCGTGCTCTTGGCCATGTTGGCGTCTTTGCTGCAAGAGTTTGCAGTGGCTGAGCGCATCGTCAACGCACGAAGCACCGGCGGCGATTTGCGCCTTTGGCATGGACTGGGCACTGCCTTGGTGTTTGTCCAGTGGTGCTGTGGCGCTTGGGTCTTCAAGCGCCTGAGTTCACACGACTTTTAAGCGCCCACGCGGCCTTGCGCGGCGAGTAGGGTGTTCATCATCAGCATGGTGATGGTCATGGGGCCCACGCCGCCAGGGACTGGCGTGATGTGGCTGGCCACCTCGCGAACCCCTTCAAAATCCACATCGCCGCAGAGCTTACCGTCATCGTTGCGATTCATCCCCACGTCCAGAACCACCGCGCCGGGCTTGACCATGTCGGCGGTCAGCACGTTGCGTTTGCCCACGGCCGCGACGATCACATCGGCCTGAAGTGTCAGGGCTTTCAAATTTTGTGTGCCGCTGTGGCAGATGGTGACGGTGGCGTTGGCCTGCAGCAGCATGATCGCCATGGGTTTGCCCACGATGTTGCTGCGGCCAATCACCACCGCGTGTTTGCCTTGGAGTGAGTAGCCGATGCTCTCGAGCATCTTCATGCAACCGAAGGGCGTGCAGGGCCAAAAACCGGGCATGCCGGTCATCAGGGCGCCAGCGCTGGCGACATGAAAGCCATCGACGTCTTTAACCGGACTGATGGCTTCAATGACGCGCTGGGCGTCGATGTGGGCGGGCAGGGGCAGTTGCACCAAGATGCCATGGATGCTGCGGTCGTGGTTCAGGGCATCGATACGAGCGAGCAAATCGGCTTGACTCATCTGCGCAGGGTGGCGCTCCAGAACCGAATGCATGCCGGTGTCTTCACAGGCTTTGACCTTGTTGCGCACATAGACTTCGGAAGCGGGGTTGTCACCGACCAACACGACGGCGAGGCCTGGGGTGATGCCGTGGGCTTTTAGGGTCGCCACACCTTGGCGTACATCGTTGCGGAGTTGCAGAGACAGCGCTTTGCCGTCGATGAGTTGTGCTGTCATTCGCGAGAAGAGAAAGGGAGAGATTAAGGCTTGGGTGCAGAGCCCAAAGCGACTTTGAGCAGATCGGCCACGGTGTTGGCGCTGAGCTTTTCCATGATGTTGGCGCGGTGCGCCTCGACGGTTTTGATGCTGATGCCCAAATCGTCGGCAATTTGTTTGTTCAGGCGGCCAGCGACGATGCGCTCGAGCACCTGAGACTCACGCCCGGTGAGCTTGGCCAACAAAGCCTCGCGACTGGCGCTTTGTTGTGAGCTGATGAAAGCGTCACGAGCACGTTCGAGCATGTGTTCAACCAAATCCAAGAGCTGTACTTCTTGAAAGGGCTTTTGAATGAAGTCCATGGCACCGTTTTTCATGGACTCAACGGCCATGGGTACGTCGCCGTGCCCAGTGATGAACATGATGGGCAGAGGGGACTGGCGTTCAATCAGACGGGCCTGCAGCTCCATGCCGTTCATGCCGCCCATGCGAATGTCGGCAATCAAGCATGCCACTTCTCGAGGGTCGTAACGGCTCAGGAAGGCCTCCGCTGATTCATAGCAACGCACACGGTAGTCTTTGCCTTCCAGCAACCACTGCAAAGAATCACGAACCGCTTCGTCATCATCAACGACGTAAACCGTTCCTTTTTTGGGAATCAAACTCATTCTTTTCCTTCAACAACCCAGCTCGGTTTAAGAGGTGGTTAACACGCTGCGTGAAGCCACTGGTATCCAGAAGCTGAAGCAACACCCCACAACCTCAGCGCCATTGTAGAGGTTCTGAACCTTCATCTGTCCGTTGTGAGATTCGACGATGCTTCGGCACAATTTCAAGCCAATGCCCATGCCCTCGGCTTTGGTGCTGTAAAAAGCCTCATAAATCCGCTCAATCATGTCTTTGGGTACGCCGTTGCCTGAGTCCAAGACGGCAAATTCGACCACGTCTTGGTCTTCTTCACGCTTGGGGCCGACGCGCAATTCCACCCAACGCTTGCCGGCGGGTCGCTCGGCTTGGGCAATCGCTTCGCCGGCATTTTTGATCAGGTTGATGAGCACCTGTTCAATCAGGATGGGGTCCACCACCAAGGTGGGCAGGCGCGCAGCAATGTAAGGGACCAGGCGGACCTGTTGACGTCTGAGTTCAATGTCGGCCAATTCGGTGGCGTTGCCCACCATTTGCAGCACATCCGAGGGTGTGCGATTGGGCTCGCTGCGTTTGACGAATGATCGGATGCGCTGGATGATTTGCCCAGCCCGCTGGGCTTGTTTGGCGGTTTTCTCCAAAGCCCCGAGGAGTTCTTCGGGCTGGATGCGCTGGCCCTGGATGCGCGACATCATGCCGGTGCAGTAGTTGCTGATGGCCGTCAAGGGTTGGTTGAGTTCATGGGCCACGCTGGAGGCCATTTCGCCCATGGTGATGAGGCGACTGGCCGTTTGAGCGCGTTCGGATTGTCGGGCGGCTTGTTCCTCGGCGTTGCGACGCGGTGTGATGTCGGTGGCGATCACCATTTGCGCCAGCCGACCATCGACCCAAGTCAGGTAGCGCGTGCGCACCTCAAGCCACCGGTCCAAATCGGCCACATAGACCTCGGCGTTTTCGGTGCTGGCGTTGGTCAACGACTCGGTGGGCATCCCAGCCAAGCTGTCAACTTCGTCGTCGTCTTGGTTGCTGTGTGTGACCGGTAAGTTACCGGCTTGCTCGATCAAGCCGAGGTGGCCGCGGCCCAAAGGGCCAAACCACTGGCGGTACATGCGGTTGGAGAACAGCAACTCGGTTTTGCCCAAGGGAGCCACGGAGACGGCTGCGTCCAGACTCTCCAGCACCGTGGTGAAGCGTTCGTACGAGGCGGTCAGTTCTTCCCGGATGCGCTTGGGCTCGGTGATGTCGGTCATGGAGGTCATCCAGCCGGTTTGAACGCCTTTGGTGTCGATCAGCGGCGAAACGTACATGCGAGCATCGAACCGCGAGCCATCTCTGCGCTTGACCCTGACTTCAAAGCCCCCCGGCGTTGAGCGGCCTTGCAGTTCGTCGTCCAAGCGGGTATGGAGGTACTCGTGGTCTTCTTCAGGCCAATAAGTGAAGGGTGCTGTTTGACCGACCAATTCGCTCTCCGCCCAGCCGGTCATGTCGCAGAAGGCAGGATTGACATAGGAAATGCGCCCCTGTTTGTCCAATGCCCGCATGCCTGTGAGCATGGAGTTCTCCATGGCCCTGCGAAAGTTGGTTTCGTTGTAGAGCGCCTGTTGGGTTTGGATGCGTTTTCGGGTGTGGCGCCAAGTGCCGATCAGCATCCAAATGGTCAGACCGCTCAAGGAGCCCAAAACCCAAAAAAACCCGCTACCCACGATGTCTTGAGAGGTTCTGTAGCCCTGGGCTTTGAGAACCAAGCCGTTGCCAATCGGTGCCACCATCACGCTGTGTTCCAAAGGCTGTCGCGTCCATGGCACCCAACGGTAGAGGGCATCGACCGTGGGCAAATGACCGGCCAAGGTGATTTGCTTCTCGTTTTGAAGTGCCAAGGCATATCGGGCAGCGATCTCGGAAGGGATGCCATAACGCATCAGCCCGTCCATGCTGAACTCTGCCATGAGGGTGCCTTTGACGAGGCCTTGCTCGATCAGCGGCACTTGCAAAATGAAACTGTACTCGTTGGGGGTGTTGGCGATGGGCTCTGAGTAGACCGGTTGTTGACGAACCTTTGCGTTGTCAAAGGTGTTTTTGTAGGGTCCATCCGCGAGGGTTTGACCTGCCACGCGTTGCATACCCAGTGGCGCGCTGGCGGCCAAGTAGCTTGCTCTGACCACCCGCCGAGCATCCACCCAAGACAAGGCCAGCAACTCTGGGTAACGGCCAACCTGGGCCTCCGCTTCTAGGATAAATTCACCCAAGTCCATGGCTGGGGTTCGCGTGTCGCGAGCCATGCGCATGAGTTCCTCTTGGCGCTCGAGCAACCTTAGTCGGATACGTTGCTGAGCGTATTCAACATCCCGCGTGACCGCTTCTTGTTCACGTTCCAGTTCGTCAATGCGCAAATAGGTCATCGAGACCACGATCGCCGCCATGAACACGAACACCGCAACCACCGGCCCCAAGGTGGCGAAGCGGTCTTGGCGTGCGGGAGGCAGTCGGCGCCACCAGCCCTTCCACCAGGTGCTGAGCGCTCGACGGCTTGTGTTTGCTTTCATGTTCCTCAAGTCTACGTGAGGCGAAAGCTCGAGGTTCGGTTGGATGGATATTTCTTAATGTGAAATGATGACGCACATGTTGAAATTTTAAAGCCGCTGTGACATACTTCCAGCACCGAATTTTTGAACATCGGCCACAACACAGGAGACAAACATGTCGGGTCACGAACAACCATCACAACACATCCCTGTCGATGTTGATACCCAAGAAACCCGCGAATGGAAAGACGCATTGGCCGCGGTGATCGAACGTGTGGGCCCTGAGCGGGCCCATTTCCTGTTGGAAGAGTTGCTCGAAGAGGCCCGTCAGCACAGCATCGATTTGCCGTTTTCGGCCACGACCGGATACGTCAATTCCATTGAACCCACCGAAGAGGCACGTTGCCCTGGCAACATCGAAATCGAAGAGCGCTTGCGTTCGTACATGCGTTGGAACGCGATGGCGATGGTGGTCAAAGCCAACCGCCACAACCCCGAAGACGGCGGTGATTTGGGCGGACACATCGGCTCCTTTGCCTCGCTGGCCCACATGTTCGGTGCCGGTTTTAACCACTTCTGGCATGCCGAGAACGAAAACCACGGCGGTGACTGCCTCTACATCCAAGGTCACGTTTCGCCTGGCGTTTATGCCCGCGCTTACCTCGAAGGCCGTTTGACGGAAGAGCAGTTGCTCAACTTCCGCCAAGAGGTGGACGGCAAAGGTTTGTCGAGCTACCCGCACCCCAAACTGATGCCCGAGTTCTGGCAGTTCCCCACGGTGTCGATGGGCTTGGGCCCCTTGATGGCGATCTATCAAGCGCGATTCTTGAAGTACCTGCACGCCCGAGGCATTGCCAACACCGAAAACCGCAAGGTCTGGGTGTTCTGCGGCGACGGCGAGATGGACGAGGTCGAATCCTTGGGCGCCATCAGCCTAGCGGCCCGCGAAAACCTCGACAACCTGATCTTCGTGGTGAACTGCAACTTGCAGCGTTTGGACGGGCCCGTGCGCGGCAACGGCAAGATCATCCAAGAGCTCGAGGGTGAGTTCCGCGGCTCAGGTTGGAACGTCCTCAAGCTGATCTGGGGCAGCGGCTGGGACCCTTTGCTGGCCCGAGACAAAGACGGCGCGTTGCGCAAAATCATGATGGAGACCTTGGACGGCGACTACCAAGCCTTCAAGGCCAACGATGGCGCTTATGTTCGCAAGCATTTCTTTGGCCGCGACCCCAAGGCCTTGGAGCTGGTCGCGCACCTGAGCGACGACGATATTTGGAACCTCAAGCGCGGTGGTCACGACCCCCAAAAGGTTTATGCGGCTTACGACAAGGCGGTCAACCACAAAGGCCAGCCCACCGTCATGCTCATCAAAACCGTCAAGGGTTTTGGCATGGGCAAAGCCGGTGAAGGCAAAAACACGGTTCACCAGACCAAGAAGCTCACGGATGAAGACATCAAGTACATGCGGGACCGCTTCAACATCCCGATCCCGGACAGCGAGTTGTCCAAGATCCCGTTTTACAAGCCTGCCGACGACACGCCCGAGATGCGTTACCTGCACGAACGTCGCCAAGCGCTGGGCGGCTACCTGCCCAAACGCCGCGTCAAAGCCGAAGAAAACTTCACCGTGCCTTCTTTGGAAACCTTCAAAGCCGTGATGGAGCCCACCGCCGAAGGCCGTGAAATTTCCACCACCCAAGCCTATGTGCGCTTCCTCACGCAGCTCTTGCGCGACCAAGCCTTGGGCCCGCGCGTGGTGCCCATTCTGGTGGACGAAGCCCGCACCTTCGGTATGGAAGGTTTGTTCCGCCAGATCGGAATTTACAACCCCGCAGGCCAGCAGTACACCCCGGTCGACAAAGACCAGGTCATGTACTACAAGGAAGACAAAGCAGGCCAAATCCTTCAAGAAGGCATCAACGAAGCCGGCGGTATGTCGAGCTGGATCGCAGCGGCCACCAGCTACAGCACCAGCAACCGCATCATGGTGCCGTTCTACGTGTACTACTCGATGTTCGGTTTCCAACGCATCGGTGACCTGGCTTGGGCGGCGGGCGACATGCAAGCCCGCGGCTTCTTGCTGGGCGGCACATCGGGCCGGACCACCTTGAACGGCGAAGGCCTGCAGCACGAAGACGGTCACAGCCACATCTTGGCCAACACCATCCCCAACTGCGTGTCCTATGACCCGACCTTCGCGCACGAAGTGGGCGTGATCCTGCACCACGGCTTGAAGCGCATGGTGGAAAAGCAAGACAACGTTTTCTACTACATCACCTTGCTCAACGAAAACTACGCCATGCCAGGCCTGACCGCCGGGACCGAAGAGCAGATCATCAAGGGCATGTATTTGCTGCAAAAAGGCGAGGGCGACAAAAAAGCCCCCCGCGTGAACCTTCTGGGTTCGGGCACCATCTTGCGCGAATCCATGGCCGCACGTGACTTGCTCGCCGCCGATTGGGGCGTGGCCGCCAACGTTTGGAGCTGCCCCAGCTTCAACGAGCTCACCCGCGATGGCCAAGACGCCGAGCGTTTCAACCTCTTGCACCCCACCGACGCACCCAAAGTGCCGTTCGTGGCGCAACAGCTGGAGCCCTACGTTGGCCCCGTGGTCGCTTCGACCGATTACATGAAGGCCTACGCCGAACAGATCCGTTCGTTCATCCCCAAGGGCCGCACCTACAAGGTCTTGGGCACCGATGGATTTGGTCGCTCGGACTTCCGCAGCAAGTTGCGTGAGCACTTTGAAGTCAACCGCCACTACATCGTCGTGGCCGCACTTAAGGCCCTGAGCGAAGAAGGCACGGTGCCCGTGGCCAAAGTGGCTGAAGCCATCAAAAAGTACGGCATCAACACCGAAAAAGTGAACCCTCTGTACGCCTAAATCCGGGAGACAAATCATGGCATTGGTAGAAGTAAAAATCCCAGACATTGGCGATTTCGACGAAGTGGCCGTCATCGAGCTGCTGGTCAAAGTGGGCGACACCGTGAAAGTGGAGCAGTCCCTCATCACCGTCGAATCCGACAAGGCCTCGATGGAAATTCCCTCGAGCACCGCGGGCGTGGTCAAGGAACTGCGCGTGGCCATGGGCGACAAAGTCAAACAAGGCTCGGTGGTGTTGGTGGTCGAAGCCGCTGGAGCTGCTGCAGCGCCGGTTACCGCGCCCGCAGTTGCCGCTCCTGTGGTGGCCACCCCTTCCTCCGTCATGGCGAGCGTTGCGAAGCCATCCACGCCAGGCCCCATCAACATTCACGTGCCCAACATCGGCGACTTCAAAGATGTGGCCGTCATCGAAGTGTTTGTGAAGCCGGGCGACACCATCAAGGTGGAGCAATCGCTGATCACCGTGGAGTCCGACAAAGCGTCGATGGAAATTCCATCCTCACACGCCGGTGTGCTCAAAGAGATCAAGGTCAAGGTGGGCGACAAGATCAACATCGGTGACTTGCTGGCCATCTTGGAAGGTGCGGCGTCAGCCGCTGCCCCCGTGACCGCCAATGCTGCCCCAGTGGCCGCCACTGCAGCCCCCGTCATGGCGAGCGCAGCGAAGCCATCCATGCCCGATGCGGGATTGCCACGGGCCGACGGCCCTCGCCATGACGCAGCTCCAGTTTCGTCAGCACCCGCACACGCGCCTGGCGCACCCTCCTTGGGCCTGCCACACGCCTCACCCTCGGTCCGCAAGTTCGCCCGCGAACTGGGCGTTCCGCTGGAAGAAGTCAAAGGCCAAGGCCTCAAAGGCCGCATCACCGTCGACGACGTGCAAGCCTTCACCAAGGCGGTCATGTCCGGCACAGCCCAGACCAAGGCCCAGGCGGCCAAGGCACCTGCGGCTTCGGGTGGCGATGGTGCAGCCTTGGGTCTCATTCCATGGCCGAAGGTTGACTTTGCGAAGTTCGGCCCCATCGAGCGCAAAGAAATGGGCCGCATCAAGAAGATCAGCGGTGCCAACTTGCTCCGCAACGCCATCATGATTCCGGCCGTCACCAACCACGACGACTGCGACATCACCGACCTCGAAGCCTTCCGTGTGTTGACCAACAAGGAGAACGAGAAGAGCGGTGTCAAGGTGACCATGCTGGCCTTCTTGATCAAGGCTTGCGTGGCTGCGCTCAAGAAATACCCCGAGTTCAACAGCTCGCTCGACGGTGATGCACTGGTCTACAAAAACTACTGGCACATCGGCTTTGCGGCCGACACGCCCAACGGTTTGATGGTGCCGGTCGTGCGCGATTGCGACAAAAAAGGCGTGCTGCAAATCAGCGCTGAAATGTCCGAGCTGGCCAAGAAGGCGCGAGAAGGCAAGCTCGGGCCCGCCGAAATGACAGGTGCGACCTTCACCATCTCCAGCCTCGGCGGTATTGGTGGCAAGTACTTCACGCCCATCATCAACGCGCCCGAAGTGGCCATCTTGGGTGTGTGCAAGAGCACCATGGAACCCGTGTGGGACGGCAAGGCTTTCCAGCCGCGCCTGATGTTGCCGCTGTCGTTGACTTGGGACCACCGCGTCATCGACGGCGCCGCCGCCGCACGCTTCAATGCGTACCTCGGTCAAATCCTCGGCGACTTCCGCCGGGTGTTGCTCTAAATCGAAGGACTTGAGATGGCACTGATTGATATCCAAGTTCCCGACATCGGCGACTTCGACGAAGTGACGGTGATCGAGTTGATGGTCAAGGTGGGCGATGCCGTCAAATCCGACCAAAGCCTGATCACCGTGGAGAGCGACAAAGCCTCCATGGAAATTCCTTGTAGCCACGGTGGCGTGGTCAAGGAGCTCAAGGTCAAGATTGGCGACAAGGTCAAGCAAGGCTCGGTGGTGCTGGTGTTGGAAGGTGAGGGCGCTGCGGCGGCCCCAGCGGTCGTTGGTGCACCAGCCGCAGCCGTCATTGCGACCCCCGAAGGGGGGAAGCAATCCATGGATCGCTTCGTCCCTCGCGATGACACGCCAGCACCCACGGCGGCCAGCTTCGGCGGCTCGGCCGACATCGAGTGCGATGTGCTCGTGTTGGGCGGTGGCCCCGGCGGCTATTCAGCGGCGTTCCGCGCCGCCGACCTCGGCTTGAACGTGGTCATCGTCGAGCGTTACGCCACCTTGGGCGGCGTGTGCCTGAACGTGGGTTGCATTCCGTCCAAAGCGCTGTTGCACGTCGCAGCGGTGATGGACGAAGTCAGCCACATGGCCGACCTCGGTGTGGACTTTGGCAAGCCGGTGGTCAACATCGACAAGCTGCGCGGCCACAAAGAAAAAGTCATCGGCAAACTGACTGGCGGCTTGGCGGCCATGGCCAAGATGCGCAAGGTCACCACCGTGCGCGGCTTGGGCCAGTTCGTGGGTGCCAACCACCTTGAAGTGTCGGAAACCACCGGCACCGCGCAAGAGCAAAACGGCAGCAAAAAAGTGATCGCTTTTAAGCGCGCCATCATCGCTGCAGGCTCGCAGGCCGTGCGTTTGCCGTTTATGCCCAACGACCCTCGGGTTGTGGACAGCACCGGTGCTTTGGAACTCAAAGAAGTGCCCAAACGCATGCTGATTCTCGGCGGCGGCATCATCGGCCTGGAAATGGGTACCGTTTACAGCACGCTGGGCGCACGCCTGGACGTGGTGGAAATGATGGACGGCCTCATGCAAGGCGCTGACCGCGACTTGGTCAAGGTCTGGCAAAAGATGAACGCCAAGCGCTTTGACAACATCATGCTCAAGACCAAGACCGTGTCTGCACGCGCCTTGCCCGAAGGCATCGAAGTCACGTTCGAGAGCGCTGAACCCGGCGGCACAGCCCCCGCGCCGCAGGTGTACGACCTCGTGTTGCAAGCCGTGGGTCGCACGCCCAACGGCAAAAAACTCGCCGCTGAAAAAGCAGGCGTGTCTGTGACCGACCGCGGCTTCATCAACGTTGATATCCAAATGCGCACCAACGTGCCGCACATCTTCGCCATCGGCGACATCGTGGGCCAGCCCATGTTGGCGCACAAAGCGGTGCACGAAGCACACGTGGCGGCCGAAGTGATTGCGGGCGAACTGCAAGGC
>JBEDCE010000028.1:0-14328 GCA_041176905.1 Pseudomonadota bacterium | reverse complement strand
GTTTTTTGTCAGACTATTTTTTTTGGAGCTCACATGATCAAAGTTGGAGACACGATTCCCGCCGCCACCCTGATGGAGTACGTTGAGGTTGAAGGCAATGGTTGCAGCATCGGCCCCAACGCGGTCGATGTCAAAGCCGCCACCTCAGGCAAGACCATCGCCGTGTTTGCCCTGCCAGGCGCGTTCACCCCCACCTGCTCTGCCAAGCACGTGCCGGGCTACCTGGAGCAGCACGCTGCATTGCGGGTCGCTGGTGTGGATGAAATTTGGTGCGTTGCCGTCAACGATGCGTTCGTCATGGGCGCATGGGCTCGCGAACTCGGTACCGCTGGCAAGGTGCGCATGTTGGGTGATGGCAGTGCCGATTTCTCCAAGGCCACTGGCCTGACCTTGGACTTGACCGCGCGCGGTATGGGTTTGCGAAGCAACCGCTACTCCATGTTGGTCAAAAATGGCGTGATCAAGAGTTTGAACGTGGAAGCACCGGCCAAATTCGAGGTCAGCGACGCCGCCACGCTCTTGGCACAAGCCAAGACCTTGTGAGGGTCAAAGCGCCCGCTTGAGGTAGTGGGCGCCCGGCAGCGGGTTTAGGTAGTAGGGTTCGGTTTCCACGAAGCCCACCGCTTGGTACAAGCCACGCGCTGTTTCCATGTCGTTGAGGGTGTCCAACAACACCGTGTTGTAGCCCGCGACATGGGCTTGGGCCAAGGTGGCGTCGACCAAGCGCCGACCCAAGCCCAAACCTCGGTACCCGTGGCGAACGAACAAACGTTTCATTTCGCAGGCGTTGAGGTGGTCGCTCAACGGCAGGGGCCTTAAAGCACAACACCCGGCGGCCAAACCATCCACCCGAGCCAGCAAGAACACCCCGTTCGGTGGCGAGTAGCCACCAGGCAATTCGGCCATCTCTTGTTCAAAGCCTTGGAAGCACAAATCAAGTCCAAGGTCGGATTGGTAATCGAGCAACAAGGCCCGGGCCTCGTCGATATCGGCGGGCGACAAGACGTGAATGTCGATCACGGGAGGTTGACTCATGGCGATCAGGACAGGGAGGTCGTCCAAAGCACCAAGCCGGCGCACAGGAGCCAAATCACCAAGGCCGACACCCGACGAGCGGTGGTATCGCTGCTGGCGGTGGTCAGGGGCGAGAGGAACTTATCGCCATGAACCATGGCGGGCACCAGGTTTTTTTGGCGCACCACGGCGTAGAAAATCATGGCCAACAGGTGCATCACAATCAAGGCCAACAGCAAGAATTTGCCGATGTTCTGGTGGTAATGGGTGGCCCAGCTCACCCAATCGCCGCTGACCAATGGCGACCAGGGGCCATAAAACGCAATCTCATCATCGCTGAGCAAACCCGTGATCACTTGGGTCGATAAAAGGGCCAAAAACAGCAACACCGACCAAGCACCCAAGGGGTTATGGCCCACGGCCGGGGGTGTTTGGCCGCGCCAATAGCGCCAAATGGTGACGGGCCCGCGCACAAAGTTGGCAAAACGGGACCAGTGGCCACCGAGCACGCCCCAGGCGAGTCGGAACAGCAGCAAACTCATGACGAACTGGCCCAAGCGGTAGTGCCACTGGATCCACAGCCCGCCGACATTGCCGGTGATGGCCAAACCGATGACGCAGAGCACCAAGGCCCAGTGAAACCATCGGGTGGGTAAATCCCAAACACGCACACGTGCTTTCATGCAAAATCCAAATAAGAGTGACAACCCCAATTTTTACATCAACAGGAGATCTTCATGAAAAAAAGCCGTTCAATCGTCGCGTTCATCGCCACACTGGCTTTCGCCGTGCCCGCTGTGGCCCAGTTCAAGAATGCCGAAGAGTCCATCAAATACCGCAAATCGGCCTTAACGGTGATGGGGCAACACTTTGGTCAAATTGGTGCCATGGCCAACGGCCGTGTCCCCTTTGATGCACAAAAAGCCAAAGACGATGCGGCGTTGGTGCGCAGTTTGAGTCAATTGCCATGGGCCGCTTTTGGTCCCGGCACCGACATGGGTGAGACCAAAGCCAAGCCCGAGATCTGGAAGGAGCAAGCCAAGTTCAAGGCCGCCGCCGACACCGCCATGGGTGAGCTGAGCAAACTGGATGCGGCCGCGAAAACCGGCAATCTGGATCAAATCAAAACGGCCTTCGGAGCCGCCGCGCAAAGCTGCAAGGCCTGCCACGACGCTTACCGAGCCAAGTGAGGCGTTCAGGCGCTCGTCAACAGCCGATTGATCAGTTGGTGCAGCGCCACAAAGTCGGGCTCTCCCACGTAACGCTTGACGATGCTGCCTTGGCGGTCAACGATGAAGGTGGTGGGTGTGAGTTTGATGTCGCCCCACACCTTCGCAAGGTCGCCGGTGTGGTCCAAGGCGACTTTGAAGGGCAGTTGGCGCGATTGGGAGAAATTCAAGACCCAAGCAGGTGGGTCGTAGCTCATGGCAACGGCCACGGTTTCGAAGCCGCGGTCTTTGAATTTTTGATGGGTCTCAACCAAGGCGGGCATTTCCTTGACGCACGAAATGCAGGTGGTGGCCCAAAAATTGACCAGCGTGACTTTGCCGATCAGTGCTTGACTGGACAAACGCGTGCCATCGATCAACAGGTACTCAGCCTCAGGGGCGCTGTTCTGGCTCAAGCAGCCCGTCAGGCCCAATGCCGAGAGTCCGGCCACAGCGGTGGCGGCCAAACAGGCTTGGCGACGTGAGGCATTCAAGACAACAGATGAGGTCATGGTGGGTAAAACAACAATGAAAAGAGCAGAGCCAATAGGCAACCTGGAAGTTCCTGCCTGGCAGCGCTTATTGTGCGGCAAACCCCGTGCAAGGCTGATCGCCGGTCTGTGTGCGTTCACACTCGCAGCTTGCAGCCCGAGCCACAACTGGCGAACCTGGTCGGCGGGCGGCGCACCGTTGCAAGCCATGATCCCGTGTAAGCCCGATGTGGCCCAACGCGAGGTGAACTTGGGTGGTGTCAGCACCGAGCTGCACCTGCACAGTTGCGATAACCAAGGCTTGCGTTTTGCGCTGGCTTGGGTGGCGGTACCGCCAGCCGTCGATGCACAGTTGGTGATGGCGCAGTGGCAAAAAGCCAGCTCGCAATCGTTGCAAAGTGCCCAAGCGCCGCAATCCATGGCCCTGTCGGCGGTGCGTGGTGCGACACACACCGCGTGGTGGTTCATGCAGGGTCGGGATCACCGAGGTCAAGCTGTGAATAGTCAGGCCGTGTATTTCACCGATGGTCAGCGGGTTTACCAAGCCGCTGTGTATGGTCGGGCATGGCAGGAAGCCCCTGTGGCGCCCTTCTGGGAAGGGTTGAAGTTGCCATGAACCACCCAGACGCATTGAATAGTCGGCACGCCGTTGGCGTTTTTTTGGTGTTCGCCGGCGCTTATTTTTTGTCGACCCTCATTCGCGCCGTCACGGCGACCCTGTCGCCCGTCTTGAGCACCGAGTTGGGCTTGAGCCCCAGCGATTTGGGTTTGCTGGCCGGCGGCTACTTCTTGGGCTTTGCCCTGACACAGTTACCCATGGGGCGCTGGCTTGACCGACAGGGACCGCGTCGCGTCGAGCTCGCGTTTTTGGCGGTGGCGGTGTTGGGCTGTTTGGCTTTTGCCATGGCCGATGGCTTGATGGCCTTGCTGCTGGCGCGGGTCATCACGGGCATGGGCGTGAGTGCGTGTCTGATGGCACCCCTCACGGGTTACCGGCGCTGGCTCACACCCGCCACACAAATGAGAGCCAATGCATGGATGCTCATGACCGGGTCGCTCGGCATGGTGGCGGCGACCTTGCCTGTGCAGTGGCTCATGCCGTGGGTGGGGTGGCGCGGTTTGTTTGTCGGCATGGCCGGGTGCTTGCTGGTGTCAATGGCGGCCATCGCGTGGCTGGCACCGGCTTGGCGCAGAACAGAGGCTGCGGATGAGGCGCAACACCCACCCGTGGGTTATGCCGAGGTATGGCAACACCCCTACTTTCAACAGATGTTGCCTTTGGGCTTTATCAATTACGGCGGCATGGTGGCCATGCAAACCCTTTGGGCAGGACCTTGGATGGTGCAAGTCGCAGGCTACAGCCCTGCGCAAGCGTCGGCCGGCTTGTTCGGCATCAACCTGGCGATGCTGGGAGCATTCTCAGTGTGGGGATGGATCAACCCGAGTCTGACGCGCCGCGGATTGGCCCCAGAGACCCTCATGCTCTGGGGCGTGCCGGTGAGCGTGCTGCTGCTGGTGACGATGGCGGTGCTTGGTGAGCAAGCTGGGTGGGCTTGGTGGGCCGCCTATTGCGTGATGAGCACCGTGTTGGCCCAAGCACAACCTGCGGTCGCATTGGCCTTGCCTCCGCAAGCGGCTGGTCGAGCCCTATCGGCCTTCAACCTGGCGATTTTCTCCGGCGTGTTTGTGGTTCAGTGGGGTTTTGGTTTGGTGGTCGATGGTTTTGCCGCTTGGGGATGGGAGGGCGCAGCGAGATTCCAAGGGGCTGTGGGCGTGTTCGCAGCAGCTTGTATGGCGGCTTACGGCTTGTTTTGGCGTCGTGCGCGGCAAGCGGGTGCGCTGGGCCGCTAAACTCAAGGCTATGAACGGTATCTTGATCATTGCCCACGCACCGCTGGCATCGGCTTTGCGTGCTTGTGCCTTGCATGTGTTCCCAGATTGCAGCGACGCCGTGTTGGCTTTGGATGTGCCGCCGAACGAACCGCCCGAACACACCTTGGTACAAGCCCGTGCGCTCAAGCAGCAGCTCAACACCGAAGGCACCTTGGTGTTGGTGGATGTGTTTGGCGCTACCCCGTGCAACATTGCCAACAAATTGTTGACCAGTGGACAAACCAAGCTCATCACCGGCGTGAATTTACCGATGCTGTTGCGAGCCATGTCCTACCGACACGAAGCCTTGGATGCCTTGGTGCCTAGGGCTATGTCCGGTGCCACGCAAGGCATCATCCCCGTCGCGCCTACTGCGCCTCCAGTGCAACACAGAACTTCAAGCCATGATCCAGTCGAGCGTGACCATCAGCAATAAGTTGGGCTTACACGCCCGAGCCTCGGCCAAACTCACCAAGACGGCGGGAGGCTTTGCGTGCGACGTGTGGATGTCGCGCGGTGACCGACGCGTCAACGCCAAAAGCATCATGGGTGTGATGATGTTGGCGGCCGGTATGGGCACCGAGGTGCTGGTGGAAACCCACGGGGCCGATGAAGACCAAGCCATGCAGGCCTTGTTGGCGCTGATCAACGACAAATTTGGCGAAGGTGAGTGAGGATGACGTTCACGGTCCACGGTCAGGCAGTGTCTCGAGGCGTGGCGATTGGCCGCGCCGTCATCGTGACGTCGAGCCGCGTGGACGTGGCGCACTACTTCATTCAGCCTGAACAAACTGCGCGAGAAATTGAACGCTTGTGCCAAGCGCGCCAAGTGGTGGTGCAAGACATCGAACGCACGCAAGTGCAAGTGCAGGCCATGAGCGCGGGCAGTGCCCCGCCGGAACTGATGGCTTTGCTGGATGTGCACCTGATGCTGCTGCAAGACGAACAGCTCGACCAGAATGTGCGCCAGTGGATTGATGAGCGCCACTACAACGCCGAGTGGGCACTGACCGCGCAACTCGAGGTGGTGGCGCGGCAGTTCGAGGAAATGGACGACCCGTATTTGCGCGAGCGCAAAGCCGATGTCGAGCAGGTCGTGGAGCGCATGTTGCGCGTGTTGCAAGGCGACGATTCACCCGTCATACCACCCGTGCTGGACTCCGAGGGCAAGGCCGTAGCACATCGGGAGGACCCTTTGGTGCTGGTTGCGCACGACTTGTCGCCGGCCGACATGCTGCAGTTCAAGCAAAGCGTGTTCGCGGGTTTTGTCACCGATGTGGGCGGTAAAACGAGCCACACCGCCATCGTGGCGCGCAGCATGGACATCCCCGCAGTGGTCGGCGCACGCACCGCCAGCCAATGGATTCACCAAGACGATTGGGTCATCATCGATGGCGACGCGGGTGTGGTGGTGGTCAATCCCTCGCCGGCGATTTTGGACGAATACGCCATCAAGCAACGCGCGGGTGAGCGCGAACGTGAGCGCTTGGCTCGCCTGAAAAATACACCGGCGGTCACCAGCGATGGTCAGCGCATTGAGCTATTGGCCAACATTGAGCAGCCCAGTGACGCCGCCGCTGCATTGAAAGCCGGCGCGGTGGGAGTGGGTTTGTTCAGAACCGAATTCCTGTTCATGGGGCGCAACGGACAGCTCCCGGATGAAGAGGAGCAGTACCGCGCCTATGTGGCCACGGTGGAGGGCATGCAGGGATTGCCGGTGACGATCCGCACCATCGATGTGGGGGCCGACAAGCCCTTGGATAGGGTGGCGGCGCGCAACGGTGAAGAGCACCTCAACCCTGCGTTGGGTTTGCGCGCCATTCGCTGGTGTTTGTCAGAGCCGGCCATGTTTTTGATTCAACTGCGCGCTTTGCTGCGAGCAGCGGCCCACGGACAAGTGCATGTCTTGGTGCCGATGCTGGCGCACGCCAGTGAAATTCACCAAACCTTGGCCTTGTTGCAGCGCGCCCGAGACGAGCTCGACGCGCAAGGCGTCGTGTATGGGCCCATCAAGCTGGGCGCGATGATCGAGGTGCCTGCCGCGGCATTGACGGTGCCGCTCTTCTTGAAGCACTTCGATTTCTTGTCCATCGGCACCAACGACCTGATCCAGTACACCTTGGCCATCGACCGCGCAGACGAATCGGTGGCGCATTTGTACGACCCTTTGCACCCCGCGGTCCTGCGCTTGTTGGCCAATGTGATTGCGCAGGGACATGCGCAAGGCAAGGTGGTCAGCGTGTGTGGCGAAATGGCCGGTGACGTGGCGATGACGCGCTTGTTGCTGGGCTTGGGGCTGCGCAGCTTCTCCATGCACCCCGCGCAAATCCTGGCGGTCAAACAGCAGATTTTGCGCAGCGACGCTCAGCGGCTGAGCGTGTGGGCTCAGAGCGTGCTCGAAGCCGACGACCCAGCGTCTTTGGTCAACGACTGAGTCGGCGCGCTCAGCGCACGGCAGCACCGCTGGTGAACCACTGCCCGATCAAGGCGCGTTCGCTGTCGGTGATGCCCGTGGCGTTGTTCATGGGCATTTGACGGGTCACCACGGTTTGTTGGTACACCGCTTGTGCGTGCTGTTTGAGCGCCTCGGGCGAGTCCAAGCGAACGCCTTTGGATTGCATGGCCGCACCGTGGCACATGACGCAGCGTTGCTCGACCACCTGCGCCACCTGCGCCACGTCAACCACCGCGGGCAAAGCCACGGGGGGGGTGGGCGCAGGGCGCATCCAAGCGATCAGACCGACCAGCATCACCAAGCCCACGGCGGCAAACGGCCAAGGATTCTTGGCGCGACCGTGGTGCCAACCGTGGCGTTGCACAAAAAATTGGCGGATCAAGGCGCCGGCCAACATCAGCACAAACAGCACCACCCAGTTGTGTTCGGCGGTGTACAGAAAGCCGTAGTGGTTGCTCAGCATCGCGATGATCACCGGCAAGGTGAAGTAGGTGTTGTGCACGCTGCGCTGCTTGCCGCGTTTGCCATGAATGGCCAGCGCGTCGGCGTCGTAGGGTTGGCCGGAGGTCATGGCGGCGACCACGGTTTTTTGTCCTGGGATGATCCAGAAGAACACGTTTGCACTCATGGCGGTGGCGATCATGGCCCCCACCAACAAGAAGGCCGCACGCCCAGCGAAGAGCTCGCACGCCAGCCAAGACGCAAAAGCCACCACCACGATCATCAAGCCCGCGACGATGGCCTCGCCGTTTTTCTTGAAGCCAAAAACGCGGCACACCGCGTCGTAAACAAACCAAAACGCCACCAAAAACCCCAGCGAGGTCAGGATGGCTGCGGTGGGCGACCAATCGAACACCGTTTTGTCGATCAAAAACGTGCCGGCGTTGAACAGGTAGAGCACCGTGAACAGCGCAAAGCCGCTGAGCCAGGTGGAGTAACTCTCCCAATAAAACCAATGCAGCGGGGTGTGGATCTTCTTGGGCGCAACCAAGTACTTTTGCGGGTTGTAGAACCCGCCGCCGTGCACGGCCCACATCGCACCGTCCACGCCCTTGTCCAACAAGTCCGGCGACGTGGGCTTGAGGAGGTTGTTGTCCAAAAAGACAAAGTAGAACGATGAGCCGATCCAGGCAATCGCCGTGATCACGTGCAGCCAACGCAAGAGCAGGTTGGCCCAGTCCAGAAGATACGCTTCCATACCAGCAGTCTCCAACCTGCTCACCACCGCGGGCGCTGTGAGCAGTCATGGGTCGCGAACAAAAGACGGGTGTCTTTGGCGCCGCTGCGACCAAGGTTCAAATTGTATACAGTTGTAACAGCATTTGTGCCGCCACGCTGGCCGCGATCACCGACGGTGCTTTGCCCGTGATACCCGGCAAGCCAATCGGGCAGGTGATGTGTTGCAGTTCGTCGTCGCCGAATCCCCGCTCGCGCAAGCGTCTAGAAAACGTGGCCCATTTGGTTTGGCTACCGATCAGGCCGACAAAGGGCAGGTCGTGGCGTTCGCGTTGGCGCTGCAAGCAGGCCGCCACGATGTCCAGGTCTTCGGCGTGCGAAAAACTCATGATCAGCACCCGTGAATGGGGTGCGATGTCCCGCACCGCCAAGTGCACAGGTTCGGAATGTTCGGTGCTGGTTTGATTCGGCAGTTGGTCAGGAAACACGCTGTCGCGGCTGTCCACCCAATGCACCGCGAAAGGCAATGGGGCCAAGGCTTGAACCATCGCGTGGCCCACGTGGCCCCCGCCGAACAAGGTCACGGGGTGCAAGATGGGCAACAGCCGGGCGCTCAGGCGGCCGCGATCTTGCGCCGATATCGGTTCAAAGAGCAAGTGCACACGCCCCCCGCAACACTGCCCCAAGCTCGGCCCCAACGCCACTTCGCTGCGCCAAGGTTCGGTGGCGGTGGGCAGTTGGGCTTGGGCCGAGGCGATGGCGGACCACTCCAAATGGCCGCCTCCGATGGTGCCGACCACTTGATCGGGAAAGACGGCCATCCAAGCACCGCGCTCCCTTGGCACCGAGCCTTGCCCGTGCTCGACCGACACCAAGATGGCTGGGCCATGGCGCAGGCGCTCACCACAAGCGAGCGCATCAGAGGACAAGGTTGCCATGCGGGCGGGTTCAGCTGCCGCGGTAGGTGGAGTAACTCCACGGGCTGACCAACAGCGGCACGTGGTAATGCTGGTCGGCGTGGGCCACGCCAAAGTCCAGTGAGACCCTGTTGAGAAAGTTGGGTTCGGGTAAGGCCACACCTTGGGCGGCAAAATAGCCCGCCACATCAAACACCAAGCGGTAGGTGCCCACCTTCAGGCTGGCGTTGTCGTACAAAGGGCCATCGGGGTTGCGCCCGTCGCTGTTGAGGGTGAAGGCCTTGACCAAGGTCGCGCGTTCGCCGTCGGTCGTGAAGAGTGACACCGACATGCCGGCGGCGGGGCGGCCGTGCATGGTGTCCAAAACGTGTGTGCTCAAGCCCATGGATGCTCCTGTTGGATGGTCGACCAAAGTGTATACAGTTTGAGTTTTTCTGGCTATCATGAACCCATGGATACGACATCAAGCACCCATGTGATCGTGGAATCGCTCACGCGAGCCATTGTGGACCATCGGCTCTTACCCGGCACCAAGCTGGCCGAGCAAAAATTGGCCGACCACTTCGGGGTCTCGCGCACCTTGGTGCGCCAAGCCTTGTTTCAACTCTCCCAAAATCGGCTCATCCGCATGGAGCCTGCGCGCGGCGCGTTTGTGGCCTCGCCATCCGTGGAGGAGGCCAAGCAGGTGTTCGCGGTGCGGCGCATGTTGGAGGCCGAAATGACCCGGGCTTTTGTCCGGCAGGTCACGCCGGCCAAGATCAAGGCGCTCAAAGAGCACTTGGCCATGGAGCGCAAAGCCGTGGCCAGTTCCGATGTGCCAGGGCGGATCGAATTGCTGGGCGACTTCCATGTCCGCATGGCCGAACTCATGGGCAATCAAGTGTTGGCCGACATTTTGGGCGACCTGATCTCGCGGTGTTCGCTGATCACCCTGATGTACCAGAGCACCTTGGCCGCAGAACACTCGACCGACGAGCACGTTGAGATCGTCAACGCTTTGGCCAAGCGAGACGAGGCCTTGGCTGTTCGTCTGATGGATGAACACCTGCAGCACGTTGAGGCCACCTTGACGTTTGACCGAAAAATCCCCAGCCACGACATTTCACACGCCCTGTCATGAGCCACTACGACACCACCCGCCCCTACCCTCGCGATCTGATCGGTTACGGCCGCGAGGTACCGCAGGCGCAATGGCCCAAGGGCGCTCGCGTGGCGGTGCAGCTTGTGTTGAATTACGAAGAGGGCGGTGAAAACTCGGTGCTGCACGGCGATGCCGGCTCCGAGCAGTTCCTGTCGGAAATGTTCAACCCCGCGTCCTTCCCCGATCGTCACATCAGCATGGAAGGCATTTACGAGTACGGCTCGCGTGCGGGGGTGTGGCGCATCCTGCGCGAGTTCGAAAAACGCGGCCTGCCGCTCACCGTGTTCGGCGTGGCCACCGCGCTGCAAAAGCACCCCGAGTTGACCGCTGCCTTTCAGGAACTGGGTCACGACATCGCCTGCCACGGCCTCAAGTGGATCCATTACCAACACATCGATGAGGCCACCGAACGCGCCCACATGGCCGAGGCGATGGCGATCATTCAAGACCTGACGGGGGAGCGACCGCTGGGTTGGTACACCGGGCGCGACAGCCCCAACACCCGGCGCTTGGTGGCGGATTTTGGGGGCTTTGAGTACGACAGCGATTACTACGGCGACGACCTGCCGTTTTGGATGAAGGTGAAAAAAACCGATGGCAGCGTGGTGCCGCAACTCATCGTACCCTACACGCTGGACTGCAACGACATGCGCTTTGCCTTGCCTCAAGGCTATTCGCACGCCGACCCTTTCTTTCAGTACATGAAGGACACCTTCGATGCCTTGTACGCCGAAGGTGACCCGAACGGCGACAACGCTCCCAAGATGATGAGCATCGGCATGCATTGCCGCTTGCTCGGCCGCCCCGGGCGCATCACCGCGCTGCAGCGCTTTTTGGACCACATCCAATCGCACGACCACGTCTGGGTGGCTCGGCGCATCGACATCGCACGCCACTGGAAGGCCGTGCACCCGTTCAAGGAATGACCATGTCGCTCACGTTGGAACAACTCAACCGCGCCGGCCCCACAGAGGCCGCGCAAATGCTCGACGGCTTGTACGAGCACTCGCCTTGGATTGCCGAGCAGGCCTTGGCGCAGCGGCCTTTCCAGTCTTTGGCCCACCTCAAGCACGCCATGTGTGGGGTGCTCGATCGTGCTGGGCGTGACGCGCAACTGGGCCTGATCCGCGCCCACCCGGAATTGGCGGGCAAGGCCATGGTCAGCAAAAGCCTCACCGCCGAATCCACCCTCGAACAAACCAAGGCTGGGCTGACCGATTGCACGCCCGACGAGTTCGCGAAGATCCAGCGACTCAACGCCGACTACAACGCCAAATTCGGCTGGCCCTTCATCTTGGCCGTGCGCGGCCCACGCGGCTTGGGTTTGAACAAGTTGCAGATCATCGACGCGTTTGAGCGCCGCTTGCACGGCCACCCCGACTTTGAGCTGCAAGAGTGCCTGCGCAACATCCACCGCATCGTTGAGATTCGCTTGAACGACAAATTCGGTGTCGAGCCCACGCTGGGCCAGCGCGTGTGGGATTGGCAAGAAACTTTGGCGCAGCACAGCGAGCCGGGCTACGCCGAACACGGCCAACTCACCGTGACTTACCTGACCGATGCTCACCAGGTGTGCGCGCGCGACATCGCACAAGGCATGCGCGACGTGGGTTTTGACGAGGTGAGCATCGACGCCGTGGGTAACGTGGTGGGGCGCTACCACGCAGCCACCGCCGGCGCAAAGTATCTGATGACGGGCAGTCACTACGACACCGTTCGCAACGGCGGCAAGTACGACGGCCGTTTGGGCTTTTTTGTGCCCATGGTTTGTGTGCAACAGCTGCACCAACAGCACAAACGCCTGCCCTTCGGTATCGAGGTCGTGGCTTTTGCCGAGGAAGAGGGGCAGCGTTACAAAGCCACCTTCTTGGGTTCGGGCGCGCTGATCGGCGACTTCAAACCCGAGTGGTTGGATCAAAAAGACGCTGACGGCATCACCCTGCGCGCGGCCATGTTGCACGCAGGCCTGAACTTGGACGACATCCCCGCGCTTCGCCGCGATCCGGCGAAGTACCTTGGTTTTGTGGAAGTGCACATCGAACAAGGCCCGGTGCTCAACGAACTCAACCTGCCCTTGGGCGTGGTCACGTCGATCAACGGCAGCGTGCGCTACCAATGCGAGGTGATCGGTACCGCCAGCCACGCCGGCACCACGCCCATGGACCGCCGCCGCGACGCGGCCTGTGCCGTGGCCGAACTGGCGCTGTACATGGAGCAGCGCGCTGCGCAAGACGGCGACAGCGTGGCCACCATCGGTCAGTGGCAAGTGCCCAATGGCTCCATCAACGTGGTGCCCGGTCGCTGCACCTTCAGCTTGGACATGCGCGCGCCCACCAACGCACAACGCGATGCGCTGGAGGCCGATGTCTTGGCCCAATTGCAAGCCATTGCCGAGCGCCGCAGCCTGCGCTGGCGTGCCGACTTGGCCATGCGCGCATCGGCCGCACCGAGCGCCCCCGAATGGCAAGCCCGTTGGGAGCACGCCGTGAGCGCTTTGGGCGTGCCGCTCTTCAAGCTGCCCAGCGGCGCGGGCCACGACGCCATGAAGCTGCACGAAGTCATGCCGCAAGCCATGCTGTTCGTGCGTGGCGAAAACGCCGGCATCAGCCACAACCCGCTCGAATCCACCACTTGCGACGACATGCAACTCGCCGTCGACGCCTTTGCCCATTTGTTGAACCAACTCGCCATGGAGACCGCATGAACGCCCACCAACAACTCGACGCTTGGGTCGAACAACATTTCGACGAACAGGTCGCATTCCTGCGCGAACTGGTGCGCGTGCCCACCGACACGCCGCCGGGCAACAATGCGCCGCATGCCGAGCGCACCGCCGAGTTGCTCGCGCCCATGGGACTCAAGGCCGAGCGCCACGCCGTGCCTGCCGCTGAAGTGCAGGCCGCAGGCTTGCAAAGCATCACCAACCTGATCGTGCGCCGCCGCTACGGCGATGGTGGCAAAACCATTGCCCTGAACGCCCATGGTGACGTGGTGCCGCCGGGCGAAGGCTGGCGTCACGACCCCTACGGGGGCGAGATCGAGAACGGACAGATGTTTGGCCGCGCCACCGCGGTGAGCAAATGCGATTTCTCCACTTTCACCTTCGCGGTGCGGGCACTGGAATCGCTGGGTTTGCCGTTGAAAGGCGCTGTGGAATTGCACTTCACCTACGACGAAGAATTCGGTGGCGAGCTCGGCCCGGGCTGGCTGCTTGACAAGGGTTTGACCAAGCCCGACCTGATGATCGCCGCAGGTTTCAGCTACCAAGTCGTGGTGGCACACAACGGCTGTTTGCAGCTCGAGGTGACGGTCCACGGTGAGATGTCGCACGCCGCCATTCCCGACAGCGGTGTGGATGCTTTGCAAGGTGCCAACCACATCTTGAACGCGCTGTACGCCCTCAATGCCGATTACCTCAAGGTCACTTCGCAAGTCGAAGGCATCACCCACCCCTACCTCAACGTCGGCATGATCCAAGGCGGCACCAACACCAACGTCATCCCCGGCAAGGTGGTGCTCAAGGTGGACCGCCGAATGATCCCCGAAGAAGACCCGGCCGAGGTCGAAGCCAGTCTGCGCCGCACCATCGCGCAAGCCGCGGCCAGCTTCCATCCGCCGCGCGGGGGGAAACACATCAGCGTCGATGTCAAGCGCCTGCTGTTGTCGCGCGCCATGGTCCCGCTGGCAGGCAACCAGCCGCTGGTCAAAGCCCTCCAGCAGCACGGTGGCGAGGTCTTTGGTGAACCCATTCCCGCCATCGGCACGCCCCTTTACACCGACGTGCGCCTGTACGTGGAGCGCGGTATTCCCGGGGTGATTTATGGCGCGGGTCCGCGCACGGTGCTGGAGAGCCACGCCAAGCGGGCCGATGAGCGCATCAACTTGGCCGATTTGAAGCGCGCCACGCAGGTGGTGGCGCGAACCTTGCTGGATTTGTTGATGGCCTGAAAACGCAGCCCAATGTGCATTCGTGCACGCATTTGGTGCCAATTTCTAGGGTTTCTCATGATAGGCACGGTTTTGGTTCCCATTAAGAATGTATACAAAGATGTGT
>JBEDCE010000027.1:0-14371 GCA_041176905.1 Pseudomonadota bacterium | reverse complement strand
CAGCCAAGTCCAGCGCCGCCGGTTACCCGCCCGAACACACCTTCACGTTTTGGGATTGGGTCGGGGGCCGCTACTCGTTGTGGTCGGCCTTGGGTCTGCCCTTGGCCATGGCCATCGGCGCCGCTGCGTTTCGCGACCTGCTCGCCGGCGCTCAGGCCATGGACAAGCACTTCCAAACCGCCCCGCTGGACCAGAACCTGCCCGTCATCTTGGCCTTGAGCGGCGTGTGGAACCGCAACTTCTTGAACTGCCCCACCCAGCTGCTCTCGTGCTATCCCAGCCGCTTGGTGCGTTTCGCCCCGTTTGTCCAACAAATGGACATGGAGAGCAACGGCAAACGCACCCGAAAAGACGGTCAGCCCGTGGACACCGCCACTGGCCCCATCGTTTGGGGCGGGCTGGGCATCGACGGCCAACACGCATACTTCCAGTTGCTGCACCAGGGCACGCACCGCGTGCCGGTGGAGTTCATTGGCGTGCAGACCGAAGACACCCCGCTGCCCATGGCCGCCGAGCACCACCGCGTGGTCAACCTGAATTTGCGCGCCCAAGCCCAAGCCTTGGCCGTGGGCCGCACAGAAGCCGACACGCGCCAAGCCTTGTTGGCCGAGGGCCTGAGCACAGACGACGCCGATCGCTTGACCAGCCAGCGCAGCTTTGTGGGCGACGTGCCCAACAGCACCGTGTGGCTCGACAAACTCAGCCCACACTGCTTGGGCGCACTGATCGCCCTCTACGAACACAAGGTGTTTGTGCAAGCCGCCATCTGGGGCATCAACGCCTACGACCAATGGGGCGTGGAGCTGGGCAAAACCATGGCCAAGGCGATGGAAGGCGCGTGATGCGCCAAGTTCATCCAGCCCAGCGCTCGAACCCCAACCCTGGGGTGGGTAGCCATTCTCTTTAACGCAGCAAAGCCTTCGCCGCCTCAACGCGCAAGGCCATGTCCACCGTGGCGTCGTTCATCACGTTGAGCAAGAAGCGGCGCGGGTCGTCTTGCGGCTTGGGTGTGGTCGCGGGTTGGCTGACAGACAGCGCAGCGGGTGCGGCGCTGGCGATGGCGCGCTGCCAATCGGCGGCGGGGATGGGCTGGATGCGCGACAGCACCTCGGCCTGTGCTTCGTCTCCGGGCGGTAAATCGAGCGAGGGGTCATCACCAAACACCGCCGCCAAATCGGGGGCGACAAAGGCCGACCAGCGACCGGTGGCGCTGTTCTGAGAGGGGATGCGCTTGGCTATGGGGGCTACGAAATCGCTGTTGTCGGCATTGGGCCAGAAGCTTAAGCGGTCTTTGTGTTGATCCAGAAGATATTGCCGACACAGTCGATGCAATAAAGCCATCGCCTCATCACGTGACGCAGGTTTTTCGATTGCAAACAACAACTCAAATGCGTCATGCCCATTGACGGCAATGGCGGGTGCAGGCCATGCCCAATCAACCTGCACCCCTTGCCATATCGGAGCCAAAAGCGCCCATGCTTCAGGATGTCGCAATGCCAACACCATGACACGGACCGTTTCCACAGGCACGCTCGCCTGTAGCGGATAGAGTTGATGGAATTGGCCTTGTAAACGGTTCATGCGGGCATGGTACCCGCAACTTCCGTTTATTTGGCTGAGCGAGCTTGGGCAACCGCGCCTTGAACATCCTTCCACAAAGCATCGCCCACATTGGCAGCAATGCTTGCGTTGATGGCGCTGAGCTTTTCGCGCATGCGATTGGCTTCGGCAGGCGAGAGTTCGTTGATCTGCATCCCCTTGCCTTTGAGGTCAGCCAAGGCTTTGTTGGCTTCGGCTCGGGTGTCTTGGCGCTCAAAGTCTCGGCTCTTTTTTGCAGCATCCAACAATACCTTTTGCTCTGCATTGCTTAAGCCATCCCAGTACTTTTTGCTAACGGTCACGATCCATGGGCTGTAGACGTGGTTGGTCACAGTGAGGTACTTCTGCACTTCGTAGAACTTACTCGACAAAATGGTGTTGTAGGGATTCTCTTGGCCATCGACAGTTTTGGTTTCCAAGGCGGTAAAGAGTTCTGAAAACGGCAGTGGTACCGCGTTGGCACCCAAAGTCTTAAAGCTGTCGATGAAAACGTTGTTTTGCATCACGCGCAGCTTGATGCCATCCATGTCCTCTAGCTTGGCCACCGCACGTTTGTTGTTCGTGAGGTTGCGAAAACCATTTTCCCAATACACGAGTCCGACCAAACCTTTCTCTTGCAGCTTGTCCATCACTTTTTGACCAACAGGACCATCCAACACTGCATCGGCTTCTTTGGTGTTGTTGAACAAAAAAGGAGTGTCCCAAATGGCCATTTCTTTGGTGATACCAACCAAGGTGGCCGTTGAGCCCACCATCATTTCTTGTGCTCCACCAATCAGCGCTTGTTGCATTTGAACGTCGGAGCCAAGTGCAGCAGCACCAATCGCGCGAATTTTCATCTTGCCACCAGATGCCTTCTCAACCTCGTCAGCAAACACCTTGGCGGCGCGTCCTTGGTTGGACACCTCGTTGAGGCCATAGCCAAAACGGATGATTCGGTTCTTGATATCTTGCGCTTGAACCAAGCCGGCGCTTAGTGTGGCGAGTGTGACGGCAGCAGCCACAGCAAGTTGTTTAAGTTTCATGGTTTGTCTCCTGAGGATGAATGCGGTCGAAACCGCGGGGAACGAAAAATACTGTTCGTGAAAACAGCGGCTAGAACATCAATTTGAGTGGCCACAAGACGATGGCTGGGAACACAATGAGCAGGGCCAGCATGGTCAAATACACCGCCAAAAACGGCATGACACCTTTGATCACAGGCTCCATCCGCATACCACCCACACCAGCAACCACATTGAGCACGGTTCCTACGGGCGGAGTGAGCAAGCCCAGACAGCCAACGAAAATGAAAATAAAACCGAAATAGACTGGATCAATGCCGGCCTTCGCAGCCAATGGCGCAAGCACTGGCGCGAGGATCAGGATGGTGGGTGTAAGGTCCATCACCATGCCCACTGCCAACAAGAAGAGGCAAACAACGGCCATGAACAGCATGGGGTTTTGCAACAGTGGCCCCATGCTCTGGGCGAGTTGGCTGGGCAAATCGGCCAGGGTAATCATGTAAGAAGCTGCCGTGGCTGCTCCACAGAGGAACATCACCACACCCGTGGTACGCGAGGCGTCCACCAACACGCGGTACAGGCGTTGCAAGTTGAGCTCTCGGTAAATCAACGTGGCCACCAGCAAGGCGTAAACCGCAGCAACCACAGCAGCTTCTGTTGGTGTAAAGAAGCCAAACCGCATACCACCGATGATGATCACGGGCATCATCAGTGCCCAGCCGCTACTGGCCAGAACATGACGGCGCTCGGACCAACTGCTTTTTTCTGCGACCGTAAGCTGCTTATTACGAGCAATGCCGCGCCACACAAATACGAGAGCAGCGGCCATCATGATGCCGGGCACGATTCCCGCCATGAACAACTTGCTGATGGATGTATTGGTGGTAACCCCGTAAATCACCATCGGCATAGATGGTGGAATGACGGGCGCAATGATGCCGCCTGACGCGATCAAACCTGCACTGGATCCATCAGGGTAGTTCTGCTTGCGCATCATGGGCAGCAACAACGTAGCCAGCGCAGCGGTGTCTGCAATGGCCGAGCCGCTCATGGAAGCGAGCATGACCGCCGCTGCAATGGCCACATAGCCCAGGCCTCCCTGAATGTGGCCCACCATTGATCGCGCCAGATCAATGATGCGCCGGCTCAAGCCACCTGCGTTCATCAATTCACCAGCCAAGATAAAGAAGGGGACGGCCAGCAGCGGGAAACTGTCAAACCCAGCCTGCACGTTCTGCGCTAGCAACTGCGCATCAAAAAAATCCAAGTGCACCATGAGTGCCAAAGCAGTCAACATGAGGGCAAACGCGATGGGAGCGCCCACCGTCATGGTGGCGAAGAGCACCAGTAAAAAGATGGCAATGGTCATGCTCGCACCCCTTTGTCGGTGGCCTTTGTTGCTGACGGCGTGGGGCCGCGAAGATCGCCCCATGCCTGCAGGCACAAAAGCACCGCCATGCAGAAGCCCATAACTAGAGTGCCGGCCGCAGCCACTGCCAGCGGATAGCCCATCACAGGACTGCGGCTGTCCATGCCCACGATCACCTGGGCCCATGAACCTGTGATCAGGAAATACAAAGCCAGTGCAATCAAACCGCGCGTGAGCCAGCGCAGCAAAGTAGCATTGGCCCCCTGCAGTCGAGAGGTGACCAAGTCAAAACCTAGGTGTTTGCCTTCTCCAAAAGCCAGCGTGGCAGACAGACATACCAACCACACGAACAGCAGTCGGGACAACTCTTCCGAAACCACCCAACCGGTGCCCCAAAAGTAGCGGAGCAATACGTTGCCAAACACCGCCACCACCATGCCCGTCAAGCACAGAACCATCAATGCTTCCACCAAAGAGGCCGTCCACTTCGTCAAGCGTTTCACAACTCAACCTTTCTCAATAGTTGTCATGGGCAGCCAGCCCAAAACCTTCGATAGCAGGACTTCCAGCGGCAATGCACCATCCAAGCGCAGCACACCGTTCTCGCCCACAGGGGGCTCCAACGTGGCGAACTGGCTATCCACCAAACTGCTGGAGAAGAAATGGTTAGGGCGCGCCAAAACCCTGGCCACGGCTTGCTCACGGGTGATGTCAATGAACACAAAACGCAGGCCTGGATAACGTGACCTCAAACGATCTCGATAACTTCGACGCAGCGCGGAGCAGGTCAGCACGCTCGGTTCAGGGGCTTGCACCAATATGTCGGCTAATCGGTTCAACCATCCTTCACGGTCATGGTCGTTCAAGGGAATGCCTTGTCGCATCTTGTCCAAGCTCAATGGGCTGTGATGAGCGTCTCCTTCGATCAAAGGCCAGCCGACTGTTTGCGCCAGCAATTCGCCCATACTTGACTTTCCACATCCAGCAACCCCCATCACGACAATGGACTGTTCAGAATTGAGTCTTGAGGTAGCGCTGTCTTGTGTTGGCATAAAAAAATCTGCAAGGCTACAGATGAATCAAAATGGCATATAAATGCCGAAATTCATTGGAAAAGTTTTGAGATAGCGCTATCTTAATCAACAATGCCGCTGAAACCACCAGTAAAAACCCTAATGAACCGTTCATCTAAGCAAGCCATTCAAAAACGCGGGCGATCCACCGGTCGAGTCACGATGAGCGACGTGGCTGCACTTGCAGGCGTGAGCCCCATCACGGTCTCTCGGGCCTTGCGTGGCGAAACCACAGTCGATGCCGATCTGGCACAGCGCGTCAGAGCCGCTGCCAGCGAGTTGAACTACACCCCCGATCCAGCGGCTCGGGCATTGGCCTCCCGACACAGCGCGCACGTAGCGGTACTTATCCCCATGTTAACCAACACCTTGTTTGTGGAACTGTTGGAGTCGGTCCAAAAAACACTGCGCCCTGCTGGTTATCAAACTTTGATGGGCATCACGCACTACGACCCCGATGAAGAAGAACAACTCCTGCGCGAACAGCTGATGCACCGTCCCGCTGGGCTGCTCGTCACCGGAACGGATCAAAGCGCCAACACAAGAGCGCTCATGGCGTCCAGCGGTGTTCCATGTGTTCACGTGATGGACTTCAACCCCACTCAGTCAGCTTATTGCGTAGGATTTTCTCAGCAAGCGGCAGGGCATGCCATGACCGAGCACTTACTCAACCAAGGGCGTCGCCGCGTAGCATTCGTTGCGGCACAACTTGACCCGAGAACCTTGCAAAGGGCCCAAGGTTACAGAGCGTGTTTGCAACAACATGGGCTGTATGACCCCGCCCTCGAAGTACTCAGTCCACTCCCCTCATCCATGGCTTTGGGTGGTGTCTTATTTGAACAGCTGTTACTCCTTCACCCCGACTGCGATGCCGTCTTTTTTTGTAACGACGACTTGGCACAGGGCGGACTCTTATCGGCATTGCGCCATCAAGTAGCCGTGCCCGAGCGAGTAGCCATCGCCGGGTTTAACAATCTCCCGGGCAGCGACCAAATGTTGCCCCCGCTGAGCACGGTGAGCACTCCGCGACAAGCCATTGGACAAGCAAGTGCTGAAATGCTCCTGACCTTGATGCAGGGCAAAACACCGCCTACCAAACACATCGATTTGGGCTTCGAATTGTTGATTCGCGGCAGCACCTGATGTTTAAGAGAGTTAGATAAAAACACTCATTAGGTTTGCTCAGGACGCCAGGAATGGCTCCTCAGGCCGCGTTGCGCATCACCACATAAACTACCGTGGCCACCGCCATGCTGGCCAGGGCGTTGCGCCCCCACCATTGCAAAGCCAGCGCCAACAGCACCGCCACCGCTTCGGCCCAGAAGCCACGCACGTGGCCCTGTGCCATGGACACGCTGGCGTGCACCAACAAGAGCACCATGATGGCCATGGGCAAGAAGCGCCCCAACCGAGCGACAACCGCGTGGCGTTGCAACCAACGCGCCGCAACAAACGGCAAAGCGCGCAGCGCGAAGGTCACCGCGCCCATGGCCATGACCACCCCGACCACGTAAGTCGCGTCATCCATGGCTGGCCTCCTTGGGCTGCCACACCACGGCCGCGATCACACAAGCCGCGATCGACACCACCAAAGCGTTGCCCGGTGAGAGTGGGTAGGCCACGCTGTAGGTGCCCAAGGCCAACCACATCGGCACTGCGCTGGTGCGACGGCGCCACTGCTCCACCGCCAACACCGCGAACAAAGCGACCAACGCGAAGTCCAAGCCCTGCCAAGACACCGTGGCCTGCGCACCGAGCCAGGCACCCAGACCAGTGCCCAACACCCACCAGCCTTGGTTGAGTGCCGTGATCGCCACCCAATGGCGCGTGGGTGTGTCGGCCGGCAAAGTGGTGAGCACGGAATAGGTTTCGTCCGTGAGGCCAAAGACGGCGTACCAACGTGCCCAGCCTTGGGTGGGCCAGCGGTCCAGCAAAGACAGGCCATAAAAGACGTGGCGCAGGTTAACCACCAGCGTGGCCAAGGCGATCGCCCCCCAAGGCAAGCCCGCGGCCACCATGGGGATCATCATGTATTGGGCCGCACCGGCGTACACCACGAGACTGGTGAGCACGGCCAGCTCAGCGGAGCCACCAGCTTGGACAAATAGAAATCCAAACACCGCACCCAGCGGCACATAACCCATGGCCACTGGCACCGTGGCCGACCACCAAGCCAATGGGGGCTCGGTGTGGCTGACTACTGTGGTTGAGGGCTTCGGGTTCATGATGGATGTGTGGGCTGGCGAATCAGAGAAGCGCCCAGTGGTTCTCCGTGAAGTCAGAGCAGGCCCAAGCGGGCTTGGGCAACCCGGTACTCGTTGCGCCAACGCGCCACCAACTCAGCCACAGGCACCACATCGCGAATGGCGCCAATGCCCTGGCCGCAGCCCCAAATGTCTTTCCATGCCTTGGCGCTGCGTTCGCCCTCGCCGCTGGAAAAGTTCATTTGCGTGGGGTCGCCATTGGGCAAGGCGTCGGGGTCCATGCCGGCGTTCTTGATGCTGCCCTTGAGGTAGTTGCCGTGCACGCCCGTGTAGAAGTTGCTGTAGACGATGTCATCGGAGTTGCTCTGCGTGACCATGGTCTTGTAATCGTCGCTGGCACGCGCTTCGTGGGTGGCGATGAAGGCCGAGCCGATGTAGGCGAAGTCCGCGCCCATGGCTTGGGCGGCCAAGATGGCGCCGCCCGAGGCGATGGAGCCCGACAGGGCCAAGGGGCCGTCGAACCACTCGCGAATTTCTTGCACCATGGCAAACGGGCTTTTCACGCTGGCGTGGCCACCCGCGCCAGCGGCCACAGGGATCAGGCCGTCAGCGCCTTTTTCAATGGCCTTGTGGGCAAAGACGTTGTTGATGACATCGTGCATCACGATGCCGCCCCAGCTGTGCACGGCTTGGTTGACGTCCTCGCGCGCGCCCAAACTGGTGATCACCAAGGGCACGCGGTATTTGGCGCACACCGCCATGTCTTGCTCCAAGCGGTCGTTGCTCTTGTGCACGATTTGATTGATGGCGAAGGGCGCGGTGGGGCGGTCGGGGTGGGCACGGTCGTGTGCGGCCAAGCCTTCGGTGATTTCGGCCAACCAATCGTCGAGCTGCGAGGCAGGCCGCGCGTTGAGCGCAGGCATGGAGCCCACCACACCGGCCACACACTGCGCGATCACCATCTTCGGGTTGCTGATGATGAACATCGGCGCGGCGATGACCGGGAACGGCACTCGCTGCAAAACAGGGGGCAAAGCGCGAGTCATGGGGATTCCCAACAGAATTAAAAAGCGTCCAAGGCCATGGCGTTGACCGCTTCCGACCCGTGAACGATGGCGTCGCGCACGCCGGGTGCGCGGCTCAAGAGGTGGTCGGCGTAAAACCGGGCGGTGTTGAGTTTGGCGGCCATGAAGGCGGCGTCTTGCGCTTGGGCCTCAGGCGTAAGCGCCACCAAGGCCGAGCGGCCCAATTGCCAGCCGGCCATGAGGTTGCCGGCCAACATCAGGTAGGGCACGCTGCCCGCAAACGCCGCGTTGGGTTGGCTGCGTGCGTGGCTGGTGATGAAGTCCACCGCCTCCAAAAACGCTTCGCGAGCGGCCTGCAGGCGGCGGCCCACGGCTTGGGCATCGGTGTTTGGGGACGCCAGCAGCTGGGCTTCGGTTTGGGCAATTTGCGCCGCGATGGCTTTGGCGGTGGCACCACCGTCGCGCGCGGTTTTGCGGCCCACCAAGTCGTTGGCCTGAATGGCGGTGGTGCCTTCGTAAATGGTCAGGATCTTGGCGTCACGGTAGTACTGCGCCGCACCGGTTTCCTCGATAAAGCCCATGCCGCCGTGCACCTGCACGCCCAAGCTGGTGACCTCCAAGCTCATTTCGGTGCTGTAGCCTTTGACCAGGGGCACCAAGAATTCGTAGAAGGCTTGGTTTTGCGCACGCGCATCGGCATCGGGGTGGTGGTGGGCGGCATCAAACGCGACCGCGGCCACCGACGCCATGGCGCGGCAACCCTCGGTGGCCGCGCGCATGGTCATGAGCATGCGCTTGACGTCGGGGTGGTGGATGATGGGGCCGGCCGCGGGCAGGCTGCCATCAACCGGGCGGCTTTGCACACGGTCCCAGGCGTAGCGCACGGCTTTTTGGTAAGCGCGCTCAGAGATCGCGATGCCCTGCACACCCACCGCGTAACGCGCGGCGTTCATCATGATGAACATGTACTCTAGGCCGCGGTTTTCTTGGCCCACCAAATAACCCACAGCACCGCCGTGGTCACCGTACTGCAGCATCGCCGTGGGGCTGGCCTTGATGCCCATTTTGTGTTCGATGGACACGCAGTGCACATCGTTGCGCTGGCCCAGCGAACCATCGGCATTGACCAAAAACTTCGGTACCACAAACAAGCTGATGCCTTTGACGCCTTCGGGCGCGCCCACCACGCGGGCCAACACCAAATGCACGATGTTGTCGGCCATGTCGTGCTCACCGTAGGTGATGTAGATCTTGGTACCGAAAATTTTGTAGGTGCCGTCGGACTGAGGCTCAGCCCGGGTTCGCACCGCCGCCAAATCCGAGCCGGCTTGCGGCTCGGTCAGGTTCATGGTGCCGGTCCACTCGCCACTGACCAGCTTTTCCAGGTAAGTCGCTTTGAGCTCATCGCTGGCCGCCGTCAACAGCGCTTCAATGGCGCCGTCTGTGAGCAAGGGGCACAAGGCCAAGCTCATGTTGGCCGAGTTGATCATCTCGATGCAAGCCGAGCCGATGGTCTTGGGCAGGCCTTGCCCCCCAAACGCCTCAGGGTGTTGCAAACCCTGCCAGCCGCCCTCGGTGTATTGACGGTAAGCGGCCTTGAACCCGGGCGTGGTTCTCACCTGACCGTCTTTGAAAAAGGACGGGTTTTTATCCCCTTCCCAATTCAAGGGAGCCATCACCGACTCGTTGAGCTTGGCGCACTCCTCGAGCACCGCCTGCGCGGTGTCCAAGCCCGCCTCTGACCACACCGGCCACTGGGTGAGTTGCTCCAGTCCAGCGATGTGCTCCATGTTGAAGAGCATGTCTTTGATAGGCGCGGTGTAGCTCATGAAAAAGTCTCCGGAATCGAGATCGGGTTCAAAGGGCTTGTGTCAAGGCGGGCACGGCTTCAAACAAATCGGCCTCCAAGCCAAAGTCGGCCACGCTGAAGATCGGCGCTTCGGCGTCTTTGTTGATAGCCACGATGACCTTGCTGTCCTTCATACCGGCCAAGTGTTGGATAGCGCCGCTGATGCCGCAGGCCACGTACAACTGAGGCGCCACGATCTTGCCGGTCTGGCCCACTTGCCAATCGTTGGGCGCGTAACCCGCATCCACGGCGGCACGGCTGGCGCCCATCGCGGCACCGAGTTTGTCGGCCAAGGGAGTCATGATTTCGGTGAATTTGTCGGCACTGCCCAAGGCACGGCCACCCGAAACGATGATCTTGGCGGAGGTCAATTCTGGGCGGTCGTTCTTGGCGATTTCGCTGCCCATGAACGTGCTCAGACCACTGTCGGCCACGGCATTGACCGCGCTGACCGCGGCCGTACCGCCGGTGGCGGGTGCAGGGTCAAAACCGGTGGTGCGCACGGTGATCACGCACTGGGCATCTCGGCTTTGAACGATGGCCATGGCGTTGCCGGCGTAGATGGGGCGCTCAAACGTGTTGGCGCTCACCACCTGGGTGATGTCGGAGATTTGCGCCACGTCCAAGAGCGCGGCCACGCGGGGCGCGGTGTTTTTGCCTTCGGGGGTCGAGGCAAACAAGATGTGGCTGTAAGCTGGGGCCAAGGCCACCACTTGGGCAGCGATGTTTTCGGCCAAACCGTGGGCCAAGGCAGGACCATCGGCGTGCAGCACTTGGGCCACCCCCGCGACTTGGGCGGCGGCCTGTGCGGCGGCGGCGGCGTTGTGGCCCGCCACCAGCACATGCACATCACCCCCGCACTTCAAAGCCGCGGTGATGGTGTTGAGCGTGGCGGGCTTGAGGCTCGCGTGGTCGTGTTCGGCAATAACAAGTACGGTCATGATCAGATCACCTTTGCAACGTTTTTCAATTTGTCCACCAAGCTGGCCACGTCGGCCACTTTGATGCCAGCGCCGCGCTGGGCGGGCTCGGTCACCTTCACGGTGATGAGTCGGGGTGTGACGTCCACACCCAAAGATTCGGGTGTGACGGTATCGAGCGGCTTTTTCTTGGCCTTCATGATGTTGGGCAAGGTCACGTAGCGCGGCTCGTTCAGGCGCAGGTCGGTGGTGACGATGGCGGGCAATTGCAAGCGAACGGTTTGCGAGCCGCCGTCGACTTCGCGCGTGACGATCGCGTGGCCATCGGCCAATTCGACCTTGCTGGCGAAGGTGGCTTGGGGGCGTTGCGCCAAGGCGGCCAACATTTGACCGGTTTGGTTGGCGTCGTCGTCGATGGCTTGTTTGCCCAGAATCACCAACTGAGCCTGTTCTTTGTCCAAGATGGCTTTGAGCAGCTTGGCCACGGCCAAGGGCTGCAACTCGGCATCGGTTTCGACCAAGATGGCACGGTCCGCGCCAATGGCCATGGCGGTGCGCAAGGTTTCTTGGCACTGCGACACTCCGCACGAGACAGCGATGATTTCGGTGACCACACCTTTTTCTTTCAGGCGAACCGCCTCTTCGACCGCGATTTCATCGAACGGGTTCATGCTCATCTTGACGTTGGCGATGTCCACACCGCTTTGGTCGCTTTTGACGCGGACCTTGACGTTGTAATCCACCACACGTTTGACGGGGACGATGACCTTCATAGAGACTGACTCCTGCTGGGTTGGTTAAGCAATGGTTGTGACATTTCAAGGGCAAGTTTAGAGCCCGTCCCCGTGCAAAGTTGTCTTTTAAACGGCTTTGACTGGCCTATTTGGGAAAACCCACAAAAAAGAATGACCGTGCTTTTTTATGAGTTTACAGCATGTTGGGGTGCGCGACCTGGCTCAAACGTCGGCCAAAACCCGCAGGTGCGCCTCGACGCTGCGCGCCAAAGCGCTCAGGTTGTAGCCACCTTCCAGGCAACTGACGATGCGGCCCTGTGCGTGCTCATCGGCCACGGCCTTGATGCGCCGCGTCATCCAAGCGTAATCGTCTTCCACCAAACCCAGTTGGCCCATGTCGTCTTCACGGTGGCCGTCAAAGCCAGCGCTGATGAAGACCATCTCCGGGCGGTGCGCATGCAAGCGCGGCATCCACACCGAATCGACCAACTCGCGAATGGCCGAGCCTTTGGTGTACGCCAACACCGGCAAGTTCACCAAATTCGCAGCGTGGGCGTGCTCGCCATTGGGGTAGAAGGGGTGCTGGTAGAAGCTGCACATCAAAATACGTTCGTCACCCAACACGATGTCCTCGGTGCCGTTGCCATGGTGAACATCAAAGTCGATGATGGCCACGCGCGATAGGCCGTGGCGCTGCAACGCGTACTTGGCCGCCACCGCCACGTTGTTGACAAAACAAAAGCCCATCGCTTTGTTGCGCATGGCGTGGTGCCCCGGTGGTCGAACCGCACAAAAGGCGTTGGCCATTTCACCAGCGATCACGGCATCGGTGGCGTCAATAGCCGCCCCCGCCGCCACCAGGGCGGCGTCCCACGTGTGCACGTTCAAGGCGGTGTCGGCGTCGATTTGCGCCAACGCCGGTCCGCCGGCTTGAATGTCTTCACGCAAAGTGTGGGTCAAGCCGCGCAAAGACGCCAAGTGCAGGCGACCGTGGGCCAATTCCAAGTCGGCGATCGAGGCGGGTGTGGCGTCGCGTCGCTCCAAGGCCAACTCGAGTCCGCTGATGAGCAGGCGGTCCTCGATGGCCGCCAGTCGATGGGCGCTCTCCGGGTGGCCGGGACCCATGTCGTGCTGCCAACAAAGGGGGTGCGAAAAGAAACCAGTGCCGTGGCTCATGCGTCTGAGGGGGTGTGTTTTTTTCAGCTTAACATGCGCACCCTACAGACAGCCGGACTGGGGGCCAAGCCATTCGCTACACTCAAACGCAGACATGAACGCCTTGGCCCGCAACACACCGCAAACCCAACGTATCCGCGACGCATCCCCTTTTGGGCGGTGGGCATGGCCGTTGTGCCTCGCATGGGCCTTGTCGGCGTGTGCACCCGTCAACCCCCCAGAGTCGTCCGCTGCGCAAGCCTCCCCCGTCGCACAGGACACAGCCCCTGCCATTGCCTCCAGCCCATTGGCCCATAACGCCAATGTCAGCGACAGCGCCAATGCCAATGCCAATGCCAATGCCATTACCAATGTCACCGCCACCGGGACCGCCCTGCCTCCGCGCGGCACCAGCGCCGATTACGGTCAGCGTGAAGACGCCATGGCGTGGGCCGACGCCGTGGCCGCGCGAACCGATTTGCCCCGCGAATGGGTGCGCAGCCAAATAGCCCAAGCGCGGCGCCAAGCCGCTGTCGTTCGGGCCATGACGCCAGCGCCTGCCGGTCGAGAGAAAAACTGGGCCGCTTACCGGGCCCGGTTCATAGAGCCGGTGCGCACCCAAGCGGGGCTGGCTTTTTGGCAACGCCACGCCGACACCCTGGACAGGGCAGAGAAACAATATGGCGTACCCGCCTCCTTGATCGTGGGCATCATAGGGGTGGAGACCTTGTACGGGCGACAAACGGGTGAGCACCGCGTGTTGGATGCATTGGCCACCTTGGCTTTTGATTTCCCCACGTCACACTCCAGAGAGCCGGTTCGAACGGCCTTTTTTCAGCAAGAACTGCTGGAGTTGCTGCTGTTGAGTCGGGAGCAAAACATGGATCCGCAAGCCCTGCGGGGCAGTTTCGCTGGCGCCATGGGGTGGCCACAGTTTCTGGCCAGCAGCTGGCGCCGCCACGCGGTGGACTTTGACCGCGATGGTCGAATCGACCTGCTCAACAGCCCTGTGGACGCCATTGGTTCGGTGGCCAATTACTTCGTGGCCTACGGTTGGACACCGGGAATGCCCACCCATTACCCCGTGTCTCTCATGGCTTCACCACAGGACTTGAACGAGCTTTTGGCACCAGACATCCTGCCCACCTTTGATCCAAGCACCTTCCAAGCCAAAGGCGCCATGGTGAGCGGAGCCGCATTGAAACACACGGGTCCCTTGGCACTGGTGATGCTTGAGAATGGATTGGCCCCTCCCAGCCACATCGCGGGCACACAAAACTTTTATGTGGTCACGCGCTACAACTGGAGCAGCTACTACGCTTTGGCGGTGATCGAGCTTGGTGAACACATTGCCCAACAGCGGGCAAAAGCGGGTGGCCCAAAAGCCCGACCGAAACGCCCCGCCAAGAGAACCTCCCCCAAAAAATCAGCTCGATCCA
>JBEDCE010000026.1:0-14497 GCA_041176905.1 Pseudomonadota bacterium | reverse complement strand
GCGGGTGCAGCAGCGCGAGTTTTTGAATTTCTTGGTGCGCCGCGAGCAAATTGCCCTCCACCCGATCGGCAAAAAATTGCAAGGTGGTGGGGCCTTCTTCACCTGCGGCCACTTGCTGGCCTTGGGCTTGCAAACGCTGAGCGATCCAAGCAGGCAAAGCGGCGCGCTCCACGGCATCGACCTTGACCACCATGCCTGCGCTGTCCAGCGCAGCAAACCAAGCGGACTTTTGGGTCGCAGCGTCCAACCTGGGCAAGAGCACCAAGGTCAAGGTGCTGTCGTTGTTGGGCGCCCATTCGGCGATTTGCTGCAAAGCCACCGAACCGTCTTTGCCCGGCTTGCCCGAGGGAATGCGCACCTCGATGATCTGCTTGTCCGCGAACAGCCCCATGGCGCTGCCGCTGGCCAACACCTCGCTCCAATCGAAATGAGCGCCGGTCACCGTGAAGACGGTGCGCTCGGTGTGCCCTTGGGCACGCGCTTGCGCTCGGATGCTGTCGGCGGCTTCTTGGATCAGCAGAGGCTCATCGCCGTGCAAGGTGTAGAGCGGCTTGAGGCCACGCTGCAACTGGGCGGGCAATAGGGCAAAGCCGACTTGCATGGCAGGGGAATCAGAAAGCGCGCACGGTAGACAATCTCCGCATGACCTGCGAGACCATGTCGTTTTGCATGTCGTTGAACAGCTGGGCCTCTTCGGCGTCTTTGGCCAGCACAGCGGTTTCGCTGAAATTCAAACTGCGCGTGAGGGCCAAGGTGGTCGCGGGGATGACCTCGCGACCAGCGGCGTTGCTCAAGGCGAATTCAAACCCGGCGCGCAACTCCAATTCGCGCACCTGACCGGCCGAGGTCTGCCCCACCACCACGCGCTGGCGCTGGTCTTGGGTGATGTTCATGACCACCTGCGGTATCTCGTTGGGGGCCAGCACCGAATCGCTGGGTGTGTCCACCCGAACCCCTTGTCCGATCAAGACGTTTCGCAGCTCCCGCGCAATCGGGGTGTTGGTGCTGCCCGTCATGCGCAGGGTCTGGAACGCCAACACGACGCTGCCGCGCAAACGAAACCCACAGGCGCTCAAGCCCAAGGCCGCACCGGCGGCCAACCACGCACGACGGCGCTGCAATGCATTCAACGAGGGTGAGAAGAACATAGCAAACTCCAGTGGCGTCAGATGACGATGTTGACCAATCGGCCGGGAACGACGATGACTTTTTTCGGTGCCGCACCTTGTACTAGCTTTTGGAAAGCCTCGCTGGCCAAGGCCGCGGCTTCGATGGCCGCTTTGTCGGCTGTGGCGCTGACCACCACACTACCGCGCAATTTGCCGTTGACCTGCAACATGAGTTCGATCTCATCTTGCACCAACGCGCTGGCATCCAGCGCGGGCCAAGGGGCGTCGAGCAAATCGCCCAAGCGCGCAGCGTACCCCAACTCGAGCCACAGTTGCGAGCTCAGGTGAGGGCAAGCGGGGTAAAGCATGCGCAACAAAATGGACACGCCTTCGCACACCACGGCGCGGTCGCCATCGCTGCCGTCGGACTTGAAGTCTTCCAAGGCGTTGAGCAACTTCATGCAACCCGAGACCACGGTGTTGTATTGCATGCGCTCGTAGTCGTGGCTGACTTGCTTGAGCACCAAGTGCATCTCGCGGCGCAACTCGGCCGCGGCCTTGTTCAAGGGAGCGGCGCTCAGGTCGGCGGCCGTGCTTGCTTGCAAGCTACTGGCGTGCTTGGCACCGAAATTCCAAACGCGGCGCAAAAAACGGTAGCTGCCTTCGACCGCCGAGTCGTTCCACTCCAAGGTGGCCTCGGGTGGCGCGGTGAACATGGTGTACAGGCGCGCCGTGTCGGCACCGTAGCGCTCGATCAGGTCTTGTGGGTCCACACCGTTGTTCTTGGACTTGGACATGGTGCCCACGCCCTCGTAGTCTATTGGCGTGCCCACTGGCAGGCGGCCATCACCGCTGTCGGCTTTGTTCTTGAGCTTGGCACCGATCACCTTGCCGGTCTCGTCGAGCACATGCTCGACGTCGTGTGGCCAGAAGTAATCCTTGCCGCCTTTGGCGGTGCGGCGCGAATAAATGTGGTTCAGCACCATGCCCTGCGTAAGCAGCTTGCTAAAGGGCTCATCCACCTTCACCAAACCCAAGTCGCGCATGACCTTGGTCCAGAAGCGTGCGTACAAGAGGTGCAGGATGGCGTGCTCGATGCCGCCGATGTACTGATCCATACCGCTGCCGCCCGTGGCGTTGTTCTGGTCCCGCATCCAGTAATCCGCACCCTCGGCCACCATCTTCTCGGGGTTGGTCGGGTCGCAATAGCGCATGAAGTACCAGGACGAATCCACGAAGGTGTCCATGGTGTCCGTCTCGCGCTTGGCGAGCTTGCCGCACACGGGGCAGGTCACACCCGCGTGAAAACCTTCGTGCTTGTGCAGTGGGTTGCCCGAGCCATCGGGGATGCAGTCTTGCGGCAGCACCACGGGCAGGTCTTTTTCGGGCACGGGCACCGCGCCGTGCTCGTCGCAATGGATGATCGGTATCGGCGTGCCCCAGTAACGCTGGCGGCTCACGCCCCAGTCGCGCAAACGCCAGGTGGTTTTCTTCTCGCCCAGGCCTTTGGCAGCGAGCAGTTCGGCCACTTTGTACACGGCGGCTTTTTGATTCAATCCGTCGAGTTCGCCGGAGTTGATGCACACACCCGCTTTGGTCGCGTACCAATCGGCCCATGCCGTGGCATCGAACGCAAAAGAGGTGGTGTCGGTAGGTGCCGCTTCAAGGCCCACCACCTGCCGAATCGGCAAGTTGTATTTCAAAGCAAACGCGAAGTCGCGCTCGTCGTGCGCCGGCACGCCCATCACGGCACCGTCGCCGTAGCTCATGAGCACATAGTTGCCCACCCACACCTCGACCTGCGCACCAGTCAGTGGATGCGTCACGAACAGGCCCGTGGCCATGCCCTTTTTCTCTTGGGTGGCCATTTCGGCCTCGGTGGTACCGCCGCTTTTGCACTCTTCAAGGAAGGCTGCGAGTTTGGGGTTGCTGGCCGCGGCATGCAAGGCCAGCGGGTGTTCAGCAGCCACCGCACAAAAGGTCACGCCCATGATGGTGTCGGCACGGGTCGTGAACACGTACATCTTGCCGCCACCAATCAGCTGACCGTCAGCACCTTTGATGTCGTGTGGGAACGCAAAGCGCACACCCTCAGACTTACCGATCCAGTTTTCCTGCATCAGGCGAACCTTGTCGGGCCAGCCGCTGAGCGTGGCCTTGTCGTTGCCGATCTGCACGTGGTCCAGCAGCTCTTGCGCGTAAGCGGTGATGTTCAGGTAGTAGCCAGGAATCTCGCGCTTTTCGACCGGAGCGCCGGTGCGCCAACCTTTGCCGTCGATGACTTGCTCGTTGGCCAATACGGTCTGGTCCACCGGGTCCCAGTTGACGACCTGGGTCTTGCGGTAGGCGATGCCTTTTCCCAACATCCTCAAAAACAACCACTGGTTCCATTTGTAGTAGGTGGGGTCGCAGGTGGCGACTTCGCGTGACCAGTCGATGGCCAAGCCCATGGCCTGCATCTGCTTTTTCATGTACGCGATGTTCTCGTGCGTCCACTTGGCCGGGGGCACGCCATTCTTCAAGGCGGCGTTTTCGGCGGGCAAGCCAAACGCATCCCAGCCCATGGGCATCAACACATTGAAGCCCTTCATGCGCAGCTGGCGCGTGAGCATGTCGTTGATGGTGTAGTTGCGCACGTGGCCCATGTGCAGCTTGCCGCTGGGGTAAGGCAGCATGGAGCAAGCGTAGTACTTGGGTTTGGATGGGTCTTCGGTGACGCGGTAGGCATCGCTGGCTTGCCAGCGGGTTTGGGCGGCGCGTTCGACGTCGGAATGGGCGTAGGTGTCTTGCATGTATCAAAAGGGTGAGCGGCGAGCACGGGCGCTCGCAAGAGATCGATTTTAGGGCTTGAGCGCTGGGGCGCCTTGGGCCGCCAAACCCAGCTGCGCCACCCCCGCAGCTTGGGCCATGTCCATCAGGGAAACCACTTGGCCATACGGCACGGCCGTGTCGGCTTGAACCAGCAACTCCACGCCAGGGGAGGCTTGCGCCCATTGGGCCAGCTGCGTGGGCAAATCGGCCCGCTGCACGGCGACCCCATTGAGTAACAATTCCCCTTGGGCATCGATCAGCAAGATGCCGACCGTGGCGGCCGGTGCGGGTGCTTGCGCCGCGCTGTGGGTGGGCAAGCCCACGGGCAAGCGGCTGACACCCAATGAGGGCGCGGCCATGATGAAAATCACCAACAACACCAGCATCACGTCGACCATGGGCGTGACGTTGATGTCGCTCATGGGCCGCTCTGGCGCGGCCCGGCTCAGGCGGCCAAAGCTCATGGGTCCACCGACGTGTTGGGGTGGTGCCAAGCGAGCACGTCGTGGGCAAAGCCTTCGAGTTGGGCTTCCAAGATTTGGATGCGCCGCCCCATCACGTTGTAGGCCAGCACCGCGGGAATGGCCACCAGCAAGCCCCCGGCCGTCATGACCAAGGCCTCGCCCACGGGGCCCGCCAGTCGCTCGATGTCCAAGCCCGCCTCCATGCCCAAGCCGGACAAGGCGTTGTAGATGCCCCAAACCGTGCCCAGCAAACCAACGAACGGGGCCGTGGCGCCCACGCTGGCCAACACAATTTGCCCGTGCTGCGCACGCGCCACCACGGTGGACATGGCGTCGCGCAGCGCACGCGTCATGGCCCAACGGCGGTCACCTTGGTCGGCCATGGAGCCTGGGGCCACATGGTCCAAGGTCATCACCGCTTGCACCAGGGGTTGAAGCACCGCCCGGGGGTCAAACACGGTCAAGCGGCGCGTGGCATCGGGCCAGTCGCTGGCTTGCCAAACGGCGGCTTGGGCGTGTTGCCAGGTGCGCCCGGCCGACCACAGCCACCAACTTTTCCACAGGATCAGCACCCAGGTGCTGATCGACATGGCGATCAAGACGATCGCCACCCAACGCCCCATGGCATCGGCTTGGGACCAGGTGTGCCAGAGCGCTTCGTTCACAAGAGCGCCGAGGCGGTTCAGCGCAGGGCCAGCACGTCGAACATGTCGAACATGCCGCGGGGCTGCTGCATCAAAAAGCGCACCGCACGCAAACTGCCTTGGGCGTAGGTGGCGCGGCTGCTGGATTTGTGCGTGATCTCGATGCGCTCACCGGTGCCGGCGAACAGCACGGTGTGGTCGCCCACGATGTCGCCACCGCGGATGGTGGCAAAACCGATGCTCGACGGGTCGCGTTCGCCTGTCACGCCTTCGCGGGCGTAAACCGCACAGTCTTTGAGGTTACGGCCCAAGGCCTCGGCCAAGACCTCGCCCATTTTCAAGGCGGTGCCGCTGGGGGCGTCAACCTTGTGACGGTGGTGGGCCTCGATGACCTCGATGTCGTAACCGGTGGACAGGGCTTTGGCGGCCATTTCCAAGAGTTTGAGCGTGACGTTCACGCCCACGCTCATGTTGGGGGCCATGACGATGGCGCATTGCTGAGACGCTTGCTGTAACGTGGCTTTTTGTGCATCGGTGAAACCGGTCGTGCCGATGACCACTTTGACACCGTGACGCTGGGCCACAGCCACGTGGCGCAAGGTGCCTTCTGGCCGTGTGAAGTCGATCAAACAATCGCTCACCGACAAAGCTGCATCGATGTCGTCGGTGATCAACACGCCAGTGTTCAGGCCAGCAAACGCACCGGCATCCAAACCCAAAGCGGTGCTGCCCGTGATGTCCAAGGCGCCGCAGAGTTCCATGTCGTCGTGGCGGCCAACGGCCTCCACCAGCATCTGGCCCATGCGCCCACTGGCGCCGGCCACACATATACGAATGCGCTGACTCACGGGCACAGCTCCTAGGGTTCTAAGCGGGGATAAGCCACCCCGGGTGGCGCTGGCGGCAGCACGGGGGCCTGCAAAGGGTGCTTGGCCTCGAAAGCCTTCAACTGCTCGGGTGTGGCTGTCAGCGGTGGAATCGGGGTGTTCTTGCGTTGCACTTGCAAAGACTCCACAAAGGCCTGTTCGGTCGGCACATCGTCGCCGTCAAAGCGCTCGAGCCGGTTGTCTTTGAACCACAGCGAGACTTGGCGGCGCTGGGGCGCTTGGCCTTGGCGCTTGAGTGTGAACACGTAGTCCCAACGTTGGGCATGGAAGACGCTGGCCAAGAGCGGTGTGCCCAAAATGTCGCGCACCTGTTCGCGACTCATGCCGACTTGCAGCACCCGCACCTGCTCTTGGGTCAACACGTTGCCCTGAAGGATATCGACCTTGTAAGGCGTCAAAGCTGTGGCCACCGAAGCGGCAGGGTTGAAACCACCAGCACAGCCGCTCAAGGCCACCACCGCGCACCCCATCCATGCGGAGCGGGCGGGTTTGAGCCAAGTCGTCCAATCGTTGCGAGATATCATCGGATCATTGTAATCTTAGGCGGGACATTCGTTTGTTCTGGACCCCACTCACACCAACCGACGGCCAGGCGATGACCAACATTGAAGAACTCAAGAGCACGGGGCTCAAAGCCACCTTGCCGCGCCTGAAAATCTTGGAGGTTTTCCAAACTGCGAAAGATCGGCACATGACGGCCGAAGACGTGTTTCGGGTGCTGCTGCAAGACCGCTCCGACATCGGCCTGGCAACGGTCTACCGTGTGCTGATGCAGTTTGAGCAAGCTGGCTTGCTCACGCGCGGCAATTTTGAGTCGGGCAAGGCGGTTTACGAACTCAACGAAGGCCAGCACCACGACCACTTGGTGTGCTTGGACTGTGGCCACGTGGAAGAGTTTTACGACCCCCAAATTGAAGAGCGCCAGCAGCTGGTGGCCTCCTCTCGGGGCTTCACCTTGCAAGAGCACGCTTTGTCGCTCTACGCCAACTGCACACGCACGGACTGCGCACACCGACAACGCGAGCACCGCTGAACGGCTGCGATCACTGACCGCCCATGGCGGCTTGGTGTCGTGCCAAGAACTCTTGGTAAGTGTCGATGCCGCGCAGCTGCAAGATGGTGTTGCGCACCGCAGCCTCGACCAAGACGGCGATGTTTCGACCGGCCACCACCTGAATCACCACCATGCGCACCGGCACGCCCAAAACGGGCTGGTGCAGCGGTTCGTGCGGCATCCGTTCGTAATCGCGCTCCAAGGTTTCTTTGCGCACCAAGTGGACGATGAGTTTCAAGCGCATCTTGCGACGCACCGCCGTCTCGCCAAAAATGGCCTTGATGTCGAGCAAACCAATCCCGCGCACTTCCAGGAGGTTTTGCAACAAGTCAGGGCAGCGGCCCTCAATGCTGGTTTGGTTGATGCGGTAGAGGTCCACCGCGTCGTCAGCGACCAAACCGTGGCCGCGCGAGACCAACTCCAAACCCAACTCGCTTTTGCCCAAACCCGACTCGCCGGTGATCATCACGCCCATACCCAAGATGTCCATAAAGACACCGTGCATGGAGATGCGCTCAGCGAAATGGCGGGACAGATCGGCGCGCAACACGTCGATCACGAACGCGGCTGACTCTTGGGTCGCGAACATCGGGATCTGGGCTCGCTCGCACATGGCCATGAGGTCTTCGGGCACGGCTTGGCCATCGGCGACGATCAAAGCCGGGGGCTCCAAAGTCACGATGCGGGCAATGCGACGCCGGTTGTCCTCGTGGTCTTCGCTGGTGAGGTAAGCCACTTCGCGCTCACCCAAGACCTGCACGCGGTAGGGGTGTATGTAGTTGAGGTAACCGACCAAGTCCGCACCTGAGCGAGCGGCGCGCACGGCCATTTCGTCGAAGTGGCGCTCAGAGGCGCCCAATCCAGCCACCCATTGCCACTTCAGGGCCTCGCGGTGGTTCTCAAAGAGAACGTCGGCGCTGACGACGGTGGGTTTCAAGGGGGTTTAGGCCGCGGCGTGGGCCGAGTGCCAAGTAGAGATCATTTGGTGCAACACCGCGTCGGCATTGGCGGTTTTCATGCTTTCGCGCAACTGGCTGTCGCTGAGCAGTTCGGCGATCTCGGACAAGATCTCCAAATGCTTCTGCGTGGCCGCCTCGGGTACGAGCAGAAAAATCAGCAGCTGAACCGCTTGCTCGTCCGGCGCGTCAAAGCCGATCGGCGCGGCCAGTTGAAACACCGCAGCCAAAGGCTGCTTCAAGCCCTTGATGCGCCCATGGGGGATGGCCACGCCGTGCCCCAAACCCGTGGAGCCCAAGCGCTCACGCGCAAACAAGCTGTCGGTGATGAGGGCACGGTTCAAGCCGTGCAAAGTCTCGAACAACAAACCCGCCTCTTCGAAAGCGCGCTTCTTGCTGGTGACGTCCACACCGACCAATACTTGGGCGGCGGGCAAAATGGCGGATAGTCGGTTCATAGGAGCCTCTTGGATCGCAAATTATGCCGATCTGAGCGATGAAGGCTAGGGTTTATACGCAAAAAAAGCCGCTTGACTTTTCAAGCGGCTTGTTGCAATGCAGCAAAAAGACTCACATTAGGCGCTTGGCGGTCCCATGGTGGTGGTCTTGCCTCTTGTCTTTGTGCCGCAAGACCTGACGGTCCAATTTGTCGGCCAAATCGTCGACCGCCGCGTACAAATCGGCGTGGGCACTTTCGGCAAACAGGTCCTTGCCTTTGACGTGAATGTTGCACTCGGCACGCTGGCGCAGGTCTTTTTCCTTCAGGTTGTCCACCGTTAGCAGCACCTTGATGTCCACCACTTGGTCAAAGTGGCGTGAGATGCGCTCCAGCTTGGTTTGCACATAACCGCGCAGGGCGGGTGTGACTTCGAGGTGATGCCCACTGATCGTCAAGTTCATATGTTTCCTCCTGAAACACCGGGGGTCCAAACGCCGAGGTGCCCGGCCATGATTCCTCTGCGCTGTGCTCACAAGCCCACTGTGATCCCAAAATGCTTGGCGCGCAAGCGCAAAAGCCCAGAAAAATGAATACTTTGTGTGTTGCCCTTGCGCAACGGATATGCGCTCATTTTGGGCTTGAGTGGGGGTGACATAATCAAAAGAGCGTTCACCAATGGGGCATCCCACGAACAAACCACCCCCAATGGGAGTCACCCCATGCTCAATGTTTTCAGCTTGGCCAATGGCCGCTTATTTCAAGTCGAGATCGAATCCTTAGAGGAGCTCGCCCGTGTTCAACCCATTTGGGTTGACTTGGAAAACCCCAGCTCAGAGGAGCGCCGTTGGGTCAAGCAGCATTTCGGTCTGTCCATTCCCGAAGACGCGATGGACGACGACATCGAAGAGTCGGCCCGTTTCTTTGAAGAGGACAACGGCGAGCTGCACATCCGCAGCGACTTCTTGATTGATGACACCGACAACCCACGCGCCATCCGCGTGGCCTTTATCTTGAACGAACACAACGATGCGCTGAAAAGCCGCGGCGTGTTGTTCTCCATTCACGACGAAGACGTGCCGGTGTTCCGCTTGCTGCGCATGCGCGCACGCCGCATGCCCGGTCTGATTGCCGACGCCAAAGACGTCTTGCTCATGCTCTTCGATGCCGACGCCGAGTACTGCGCCGACACACTAGAGACGATTTACGACGAGCTTGAAAACGTCAGCCGCCAAGTTCTGGCCGGTGATGTGACCGACAACAAAGCCGGTGAAGTGCTCTCGGCGATTGCACGGCACGAAGACATGTCTGGTCGCATCCGACGCAATGTGATGGACACGCGCCGCGCCGTGAGCTTCATGATGCGCAGCCGGATGTTGCAGCCGGAACAGTTCGAAGACGCACGCCAAATCTTGCGCGACTTGGACTCGCTGGACAGCCACACCGCGTTCTTGTTCGACAAGATCAACTTCTTGATGGACGCCACGGTCGGCTTCATCAACATCAACCAGAACAAGATCATCAAGATCTTCTCGGTGGCCAGCGTGTCCTTGCTCCCGCCCACCTTGGTGGCCAGCAGCTACGGCATGAACTTCGCTTTTATGCCAGAGCTCAACTGGACCTACGGCTACCCGATGGCCATCGGCCTGATGGTGCTATCGGCCTTGGTGCCCATGGTGTATTTCCGCCAACGCGGTTGGCTTCGCTGAAGCACCAGCGCACTCAAACGCCGCGCAATTCGCGGCGCAAAATTTTGCCCACCGGTGTTTTGGGCAAGCTGTCTAGGAACACCACCACCTTGGGTCGTTTGTAGCTGGTGAGCTGAGCGCGACAATGATCCAAGACATCGACTTCGCTGAGGCTCGGGTCTTTTTTCACGACCACCAGCTTGACCGCTTCGCCGGTTTTTTCGTCGGGTATCCCCACCACCGCACACTCCAGCACGCCGGGCATTAGGGCCACGATGTCCTCGATCTCGTTCGGGTACACGTTGAAGCCGCTGACCAAGACCATGTCTTTTTTGCGGTCCACGATGGTGAAGAAGCCGTGCGCGTCCATCGTGCCGATGTCGCCCGTTCGAAAGAAGCCATCGGCCGTCATGGCCTTGGCCGTCTCGTCGGGTCGTTGCCAATAGCCCGCCATCAGTTGCGGGCCTTGAATGGCAATTTCGCCTGGCTCACCGACAGGCACGGTGTTGCCCGCATCGTCCACACACTTCATGCGCGTGTTGGGCAAAGGCAGGCCAATCGTGCCGTTGAAATCGCGGATGGTCAGAGCGTTGCAGCTGGCAATCGGGCTTGTCTCCGACAAACCGTAACCCTCACAAATCGGGCACCCGGTCTCGGCCAACCAGCGCTGAGCGACCACCCGCTGCACCGCCATGCCACCACCCACCGAAGCGCGCAAGTGACGCCAGTCGACGGTGTGGAAATCGGGGTGGTTGACCAAGCCGTTGAACAAGGTGTTGACCGCTGGAAAGCTGTGAAAGCGCTCTTTGCGCAAGGTCTTGAGCACATCGGGCAAGTCGCGCGGGTTGGGTATCAAGATGTTTTTTGCCCCCGTCTCCCAGGAGAGCATGAGGTTCACCGTGAAAGCGAAGATGTGGTACAGGGGCAAGGCGCACACGCTCGTGAGTTGCTCATCAAGGGGCAAATCACCCAGCACGGGTTGGTGCCACGCATGTGCCTGCCGCACGTTGGCCAAGACGTTGCGGTGAAGCAATACCGCGCCCTTGCTCACGCCGGTGGTACCGCCGGTGTACTGCAGCACCGCCATGTCACCGCCGCGCACCTGGGGCTTGACCCACGCCGTGCGCCGCCCCCGAGCCAAGGCGTCGTTGAATCGCACCGCATCGGGCAAATCAAACGCTGGCACGAGACGCTTGTGGTGACGCACCACGGCGTTGACCACGTAGCCTTTAAAGAAGCTCAGCAGATCGCCCATGGCCGCAAGCACCACGTGCTTGACCGGCGAGGCGTCGGCGCAGGCTTGGTAGACGTGGGCGAAATTCTCCAAGATCACCAAAGCCTTGCTTCCCGAGTCTTTGAGCTGGTGTTGCAACTCGCGCGCCGTGTACAGCGGGTTGACGTTGACCACCACCAAACCAGCCCGCAGAATAGCCGCCACGACCACCGCGTATTGCGGCGTGTTGGGCATCATCACCGCCACACGGTCGCCCGGCACCAAGCCCAAGCTGTGCCAATACCCCGCCAAGGCCGTCGACCAACGGTCGATGTCGCCGAAGTGCTGGGTCTCACCCAAAAAACGGTAGGCCGGTCGATCCGCGAACTCCACGAAACGCCGATCGATCAGATCGACCAACGAGGCTTCGGGGTCCAGCTCGATGTCGTGGGAAACCCCATTGGGGTAATGGGCAAGCCATGGGCGGTCGTGGGTGCTGCTATTCATCAATGACGGCCTGATTGGTGGTGTATTGACCATTTAAGCACCAATGGTCGCCCATTACGTCGCATCGGACCTCTGTGTTTTCCCTAGTCGGAAAAACAAAAGGGGCCTTGCGGCCCCTCTGGTTGGTGTTTGCTGGCTCAGGACTTCAAAGCCACCAACACCTCGTCGAGCATCTTCTTGGCATCGCCAAACAACATGCGGTTGTTGTCTTTGTAGAAGAGCGGGTTGTCCACACCGGCGTAACCGCTGGCCATGGAACGCTTCATGACGATGCTGGTGCGGGCCTTCCAGACTTCGAGCACCGGCATGCCCGCAATCGGGCTGGTCGGGTCGTCTTGCGCGGCCGGGTTCACGATGTCGTTGGCACCGATCACGATGGCCACGTCGGTATCAGGAAAGTCCTCGTTGAGTTCGTCCATCTCGAACACGATGTCGTACGGCACTTTGGCTTCGGCCAAGAGCACGTTCATGTGGCCCGGCATGCGGCCGGCCACGGGGTGGATACCAAAGCGCACGTTCACGCCTTTTTCGCGCAGGGTGCGGGTGATCTCAAACACCGTGTGCTGGGCTTGCGCCACGGCCATGCCGTAGCCGGGAACGATGATCACGTTCTTGGCGTCGCGCAGCACTTCGGCGGTCTCAACGGCCAAGATGGGGTTGACTTCACCCTGCGGCTCGGCCGCGCCACCGGCGGGCTTGGGCGCGGCCGCGGTGGTGCCAAAGCCCCCCGCAATCACGCTGAAGAAGCTGCGGTTCATGGCGTTGCACATGATGTAGGACAAGATCGCGCCCGACGAACCCACCAGCGCGCCGACCACGATCAGCAAGTCGTTGCTCAGCATGAAGCCGGTGGCCGCTGCGGCCCAGCCCGAGTAACTGTTGAGCATGGACACCACCACCGGCATGTCAGCGCCACCAATGGCCATGACCATGTGGATGCCGAACAGCAAAGCGATGGCGCTCATCATGAACAGGGGGAACATGCCGGCCTCAATGGACTCGGCTTGCAAGAACATGCGGCCGAAATACACCACAGCCAACAAACCGGCCAGGTTGATCCAGTGGCGAGCGGGCAGCAACAAGGGGCTGCCGCCAATGCGGCCGGACAGCTTGCCGAAAGCAGCCACAGAGCCCGAGAAGGTCACCGCACCGATGAAGATGCCGATGTAGATTTCCATCGCGTGGATGGTGTGCGCCGCGCCTTCAAAGCCTTTGGTGGCTTCGGGGTCAACGTAGGTGGCATAACCCACCAACACCGCGGCCATGCCCACCATGCTGTGCATGAGGGCGACCAATTCGGGCATTTGGGTCATTTGCACCGAGCGCGCGGCGTACAAGCCAATACCCCCGCCGACGACCAAAGCGCCAATGATCCAAGGGATGCCCGCGGCGGTGACTTGGGGGCCGAACACGGTGGCCAACACGGCCAAGGCCATGCCGATCATGCCGTAGAGGTTGCCCCGGCGTGCGGTTTCCTGGTTGGACAAACCACCCAGGCTGAGGATGAAGAGGATGGTCGCGCCGATGTAGGCGACCGTGGCCAAGCTTGCAGTCATGAATGTCTCTTTTCTTAATCGGTTGGGGACAGAGCTGAAGATCTGTCCCCAAAGTCATTTACTTTCGGAACATCGCCAGCATGCGCTGGGTGACGGCAAAGCCGCCGAACATGTTGATGGCGGTGAGCACCAAAGCCACCAAAGCCAGGACGATGATCAGCGTGTTGGGGCGGTCAGCGGCGCCGGCGATGGGCGAGATCTGCACCAGCGCGCCGATGGCGATGATCGAGCTGATCGCGTTGGTCACGCTCATGAGCGGCGTGTGCAGCGCGGGCTTGACGTTCCACACCACCATGTAGCCCACAAAACAGGCCAAGACAAACACCGTGAAGTGCGACAAGAACTCAGCCGGGGCGTAAGCGCCGACGAGCACAAACAGCACCGCCGTGACGGCCGCCACCGACAACAACTTGCCCACGGGCATGGGGCCCGAAGGCTCGCCGTGACCATGGCCTTTTTTGGCGGCGGGCGCAGCCGCGGGTTTGGCCGCAGGCTTGGGCGCCACCACCAATGGCGGCGCGGGCCAGGTGATCTCGCCGTTTTTGACGACGGTCAGACCGCGAATCGCGTCGTCTTCCATGTTGACGTTGATCACGCCGTCTTTGGTCTTGCACAGCTCTTCCGTCAGGCGGAAGAGGTTGGTGCCGTAGAGCGTGGACGACTGGCGCGCCATGCGCGAGACCAAGTCGGTGTAACCGACGATGGTCACGCCATGCTTGACCACGGCTTTGCCGGGCTCGGTCAGTTCGCAGTTGCCGCCTTGTTCGGCGGCCATGTCCACGATCACACTGCCGGGCTTCATGCTCTTGACCATCTCGGCGGTGATCAGGCGCGGCGCGGGTTTGCCGGGGATCAGCGCGGTGGTGATGATGATGTCGCACTCTTGGGCTTGCTTGGCGTACATCTCGCGCTGCGCCGCTTGGAAGCCTTCGCTCATGACCTTGGCGTAACCGCCGCCGCCCGAGCCTTCTTCTTCATAGTCCACTTTGACGAACTCACCGCCGAGCGAAACGACCTGATCGGCCACTTCGGCGCGGGTGTCGTTGGCGCGAACGATGGCGCCCAAGCTGGCAGCAGCGCCAATCGCGGCCAAACCGGCCACACCGGCACCGGCGATGAACACCTTGGCGGGGGGCACTTTGCCCGCGGCCGTGATCTGGCCGTTGAAGAAA
>JBEDCE010000025.1:0-14680 GCA_041176905.1 Pseudomonadota bacterium | reverse complement strand
GTTAAAGACAAGGCTGCCAAAGACCTACAAGCCAAGAAAAAACAGGCCGAAGACAAGGCCAAAAAAGACAATCTCGCCAAAGAGAAGACCGCCAAGGACAAAGCGGCCAAAGAGAAAGCCGAGAAGGCCGAGAAGGCCGCCGAAGCCCAAGCTGCAGCCGATGCCAAGCGCCGCGAAGCGCAGCGCAAAGAGCAAATTGACCGCATGCTGGGTCAAGCCGGTGGCCAAGGCAACGCCTCCGGTAACGCCGAAGCCAACAGTGGCCCATCGGCCAGCTACGGCGGGCGCGTGGCCGCGCGCATCAAACCCAACGTGGTCCTGGCCGATCCGATCTCGGGCAACCCCCGCGCCGAGGTCGAGGTGCGCGCCGATGCCGACGGCAAGATTGTCTCTCGCCGCTTGGTCAAGAGCAGCGGTAACCCCACTTGGGATCAAGCGGTGTTGCGCGCCATTGACCGCACGGGCACGCTACCCCGCGACACCGATGGTCGCGTGCCCCCAGCTCTCATCATCGGACTGCGCCCAGAAGACTGACAGACAGCCGTGACGGCGAGCCAAGTCCGTCACTGCGAGCGCAGCGAAGCAGTCCATGGATTGCCACGCTGCGCTCGCATTGACGGTCAGTCGAAGACGATTTCGGCTTGTCGCCCATGCGCTTGGGCCATCCAGCTGGCCAAGGCCGCATCGGTGGGGAAGAACAGGGCCCGGTCGTCCAAGGCCACATCACACTGCGCACCGTTGCGCTGAAGGCGCAGGCGAACGGGCATGCCGCGCACCAGTTCGCCTTGCTCGGTGTGTTCGCGCCGGGGTGGGAACTCGCGCACGAGTTGGGCGATGTTGGGGTTGGCGCCGTTGACCGTCACGCGCAGGTATTTACCAAAGCGGCAGCGCGCGGCGGCCAGGTCCCAGACCTGTTGGATTTTTAAGCGCAATCCGCCCGAGAAGCGATCGGGCTGGGCCACGGCTTGGACGATGACGAGTTCGTCGTCTTTGAGCGTGTTGCGGTGCTGGTTCATCAGCGCTTCGTCGGCGCTGACTTCGAGCACAGCGGTTTTGTCGTCGAGCTTGAACAGCGCGAGCTTGCCCCGTTGGCCGTTGATGACGCGCATGTCGGTGACGATGCCGGCCAGGATCACCGGGTCGCGGCTTTCTTTGACACTCTCCAGCGGGGTTTTGGCGATGCGGCGGATCTCGCGCTCGACCTCGTCGAACAGGTGGCCCGAGAAGTAAAAACCCATGGCGGTTTTTTCATGGGTGAGGCGTTCTTTGACGCCCCACGGCAGGGTGGCCACGAGGTCGGGCTCTTGGGTGCTGGAGCCGTGGTCGTCATCGCCCATGGCGTCGAACAGGCCGCCTTGGTCGGCGTTGGCCACACAGGCGTTGGCGAATTCAAAGGCGCGTTCGACCGAGGCCAAGAGTTCGGCGCGGTTGAGGTGGATGGAGTCAAAGCCACCGGCTTTGATGAGCGCCTCGACCGTGCGCTTGTTCAAGCGCAAGCGATCAACGCGGCGGCAGAAGTCGAACAGGCTCTTGAACGGTCCCACTTCGGAACCGTTGGGTCCTTCGCCACGGCCTTCTCGGGCGGCGACGATGGCCTCAATGGCTTGTTGGCCCGAGCCCTTGATGGCGCCCAAACCGTAGCGGATGGACCGGTCGGTGATGGGCTCAAAGCGGTGCGAGCCGCGGTTGACGTCCGGCGGCTCGAAGGTGAGGCCCATTTTGAGGGCGTCTTCGTGCAAGACCTTGAGCTTGTCGGTGTCGTCCATCTCTACCGTCATGTTGGCGCAGAAGAACTCGGCCGTGTAATGCACCTTGAGCCAGCCCGTGTGGTAAGCCAAGAGCGAGTAGGCAGCGGCGTGGGACTTGTTGAAGCCGTAGCCCGCGAACCTCTCCATCAAATCAAAAATTTCGTTGGCTTTTTCTTCGTTGATGCCGTTTTTGGCCGCACCGGCGCTGAAGATGGCGCGGTGCTCGGCCATTTCTTCGGCCTTCTTCTTGCCCATGGCACGGCGCAGCATGTCAGCGCCGCCGAGCGAGTAGCCGCCCAGCACCTGCGCGGTCTGCATCACCTGCTCTTGGTAGACCATGATGCCGTAGGTCTCGGACAAGACCGACTCGACCAGCGGGTGCGGGTAAAGCACCGGCTCGCGCCCGTGTTTGCGGGCCACGAAGGTGGGGATCAGATCCATGGGCCCCGGACGGTACAAGGCGTTCAAAGCGATAAGGTCTTCCAAGCGGCTGGGCTTGGCGTCTTTGAGCATGCCCTGCATGCCGCGGCTTTCAAACTGGAACACCGACTCCGTTTGGCCTCGAGAAAACAGCGCGTAGACCTTGGGGTCGTCCAGCGGGATGTTGTCGAAGCTGAAAGCCTCTTGACCCGCGTGGCGCTGCATGATGAATTCGCGCGCGATCTCCAGAATGGTGAGCGTGGCCAAGCCCAAGAAGTCGAACTTGACCAAGCCGATGGCTTCGACGTCGTCTTTGTCGTACTGGCTCACGGCCGAGTCGCTGCCGGGCTGCATGTAAAGCGGGCAAAAATCGGTGAGCTTGCCCGGCGCGATCAGCACGCCACCGGCGTGCATGCCCACGTTGCGGGTCATGCCTTCGAGTTTTTGCGCCAATTCGATGAGGGTTTTGACGTCCTCTTCTTGCTCAATGCGCTGCGCCAAGATGGGTTCCATCTCGATGGCGTAGTTGTTTTTGTCGCCCTCCACTTTCGGGCTGGGCGGGTACTGCAGCGTCACGCTCATGCCCGGTTTGTTGGGGATGAGTTTGGAGATGCCGTCGCAGAAGGTGTAGGACAAGTCCAGCACACGGCCCACGTCGCGGATGGCCGCGCGAGCGGCCATGGTGCCGAAGGTGGCGATTTGGCTCACCGCGCTGCGACCGTACTTGTCTTTGACGTAGTCGATGACGCGGTCGCGGTTGGTCTGGCAAAAGTCGATGTCGAAGTCGGGCATCGAGACGCGCTCGGGGTTCAAGAAGCGCTCGAACAGCAGGTTGTACTGCAGCGGGTCGAGGTCGGTGATCTTGAGCGCATACGCCACCAGCGAGCCCGCACCGGAGCCGCGGCCCGGGCCCACGGGGCAACCGTTGGCCTTGGCCCATTGGATGAAGTCGCCCACGATCAAGAAGTAACCGGGGAAACCCATGTTGAGGATGGTCAGCAGCTCAAACTCCAGACGCTCAAGGTAGCGTGGGCGGTGGGCTTCGCGCTGTGCCTCGTCGGGATAGAGGTGCAGCAAACGATCGTTGAGGCCTTCGTGTGAGACGTGGCGGAAATAGTCCTCGACCGACATCACCACGCCATTGACGGGCGGGATGGGGAAATTGGGCAACTGCGGTTTGCCCAAGGTGAGCTTGATGCTGCAGCGCTTGGCGATCTCCAAGGTGTTGGCAATCGCCGAGGGAATGTCGGCAAACAGGGCGTGCATCTCGGCGCTGCTCTTGAAGTACTGCTCTCGGGTGAAGCGGCGCACACGGCGGTTGTTGCTCAGGATGTCGCCATCAGAGATGCACACACGGGCTTCGTGCGACTCGTAATCGTCGGGCTCGGTGAACTGCACCGGGTGTGTGGCCACCACGGGCAAGCCCAAACGCGCGGCCAGCGGGATGGTGGCTTTGAGGTGGCGCTCGTCATCGGGTCGTCCGGCGCGCTGGATTTCCAAATAAAAGCGGTGCGTGAACACGCTGGCCATTTGCAACGCCGCGTCGGTGGCGCGTTGCGCTTGTTCAGCCAACAGCGCTTGGCCCACGGGGCCGCTGTGGGCGCCCGACAAGAGGATCAGGCCGCTGTTGAGCTCTTGCAGCCAAGCCCATTTGACAACGGCCGTGTCGCGGTGGACGTTGGTCGTCCAGGCTCTGGCCAAGATTTCACAGAGGTTGAGATAACCGGTCCAGTCTTGAACGAGCAACAACACGCGCGGCATGGGCGGGGCTTGGACGCCCGGGCCCGGCATGGGGGTGTCTTCGTCACCCAAACCGTGCAGCAGCACCTCGGCGCCCAAGATGGGCTTGATGCCTTTGCCTCGCGCAGCCTTGTAGAACTTGACCGCGCCAAAGAGGTTGTTCAGGTCGGTGATGGCCAAGGCGGGCTGGCCATCCTTGGCCGCCACCGCCACCGTGTCGTCGATGCGGTTGGTGCCGTCAACGACGGAAAACTCGGTGTGTAGGCGCAGGTGAACAAACATATCGCCCATTTTAAAGGGGCTCAACGTTTGAGGATGTGGAGCACTTCGGAGCGGAATTCGCGGCTGTACAAAATCCCCACCACCATCAGCGCGGCCAGCAACATGGCCAGTGGTGAGACGAACCAGGCCAGTGCGGCAAAAGAAAAGTAATACGCCCGCAAGCCGTCGTTGAAGGTCTCGGCGGCCGCCCCCACCATGGCCGCGGCGCGCTCGGCGTGCACCTGGGCGTCTTCTTGCCCCGACTCAAACGCCTCGGGCGGCGGCATCGCGCCGATCACCAGCGCCACGAAGGTGTAGAGACGCATGCACCACGAAAAGCGAAAGAAGGCGTACACAAAAATGCCGACCAACACCAAGATCTTGAACTCGAAGACGATGAGCGTGGTGGTTTGTGCAAACGGGATCTCGCTCATCAGCTCCGTGGCCTTGTCGGTTGTGCCCAGCAAGGCAAACAGGCCACCGATGACCAGGATGGAGGTCGATGAGAAAAACGAAGGTGTGTGCGACAGGGTTTGGGTGATCAAGCCGTCGATCATGCGCGGATCACGCGAGGTGGCCTGCATCATCCAATAGGTGCGATAACGGTTGGTCGTCCCAATCAAAGAAGGCCGCCGCGCCCCCCAAAACTTGGCAAACCAAGCGTAGCCCACCCACAAAGCAAAAAAGCAGACCAGCGCCAGCCAGTCTGCCCAAGGAATGAGGTTGATGATGTTCATGACGCCATGTTATCCGCCATCCGTCATTGCGAGCGTAGCGAAGCAATCCAGTGTTGCTGCTGTCGCAGCAAAAAGTAAAGGATGGACTGCTTCGGCCTGCGGCCTCGCAGTGACACAAGTCCCGTCATTGCGACCGCGAGCGAAGCGAAGACGGGAAGCAATCCATTCGTTCGTCATTGCGAGGAACGAAGCAATCCAGTGTTGCTGCTGTCGCAGCAAAAGGCAAAAAGTGGACTGCTTCGGCCTGTGGCCTCGCAGTGACGAGGCGCCGACATTGCGAAGCAATCCACACCCCCGTGACACATGCCCGAATTCTCGTGAAGCCAACACCCCTACCCCACCCACACCAGCCCTCGCACTGCCAAACTGCCCAACATGAAATTGCCCTGCATTTACATGATGTGCAACCGACCCAACGGCACGATTTACGTGGGCGTGACCAGCGACCTTGTTAAACGCGCATGGCAACACCGCACACACGCCATGGGCGGCTTCACGGCGAAATACGTTTTGGGGACGCTGGTCTGGTACGAGCGCTGCGACGAGATGGCCGTGGCCATTGCGCGAGAAAAACAACTCAAGGGAGGCCCCAGAGCCCAAAAAATCGCCCTCATAGAAGCCATAAACCCCACGTGGCGGGATTTGTATAACGACATTCTTTGAGGCGATGGATTGCTTCCCGTCTTCGCTTCGCTCGCGGTCGCAATGACGTTAACCGCGCAGCTTTTTCGCGACTTGCGCCACGCGTTGGCCGTACTGGCGAGCGGTGTCGAGGTCGCCTTCGGGGATGTCGGCGGCGGGGCTGGTCGGGCCGACTTGGGCCATCAGGCCAGAGTTGGAGCCGATGCGGTTGATGGTGCCATCGTTCAATGCGGGTTGACCGACCCAGATCATGCCGTGTTGCATGGACAGGGTGATGAAGTATTGGATGGTGGAGAGCTTGTCACCGCTGGGGCTGGCCGAGATGGTGAAGCCGGCGGCGATTTTGTCTTTCCAGGCGCTGGAGAACCAACGCTTGGAGGAGGCGTCGGCGATTTTCTTGAACTGCCATGAGGCCATGCCCATGTAGGTTGGCGAGCCAAAGATGATGGCATCGGCCGCGTCGAGGGCGGCCCAGTCGGCGTCGCTGATATTGCCGTCGGCATCAATAGCGATCAGGTCAGCGCCTGCGCCTTCGGCCACGTATTGGGCCACGCGTTGGGTGTGGCCGTAGCCAGAGTGGTAGAGAACAGCGATTTGGGTCATGAAAAAAACTCCTGAGGATGAAAAAAATTAACGGTTGAATGAGGCGGCCAGTTCGCCCATGGCGCCCGATTGGAAGGCATGGATGTAGGCCACGATGTCGTCGCGGGTGTTGCCCACAAAGGGGCCGTGCGGCACGACCGGTTCGCGCAGCGGCGCACCGCTGAACCACACCAACCGGGCCCCACCGTCGCCTGCTTGGAGGCTGACCACCGAGGCGCCAGGCGCGCCCACTTGGGCGGGCGACATGAGCACCGTTTGCGGGGCTTGGGCGGCATCGTCGCCCACGCTGAGCGAGCCGTGCGTGACGATGGCAAAGGCGTTGTGGGCGTCGGGCACGGTCAAGTCCATGCGGACGTGTGCGTCGAGCTCAACGGCCCACAGGTTGACCGGCGTGGCCCAACGCGCGTCGGCGTTGATGGGCGCGTTCAGCCCCGCATAGCTGCCAGCCGCGACCTTCAGGCGTGCGCCCTCGCCTTGCCACACGGGCATGGCAGCGCGATCGGTTTTGAACACGGCCGCGGGGTCTTGCTTGCGCGAGCGCGCCATGTTCACAAAGATCTGCAAACCTCGCGCCGATTGGCCCGGCTGGCTGGGCGTTTCTTCGTGGACGATGCCGCTGCCGGCTTGTGTCCAGTGCAGATCGCCGGGGGCGATGGTGCTGTGATCGCCGTGAGAGTCGCGGTTGATCACGCCACCGGGCGAGTCGTCGAGCAAGAGCGTGACCGCGCTCATGCCGCCGTGCGGATGCGGCAAGAAAAAGTGGTGCGGCATGTCAAACGCGTCGACACCCAAAAACGGATCGATCAAACCCGGCGGCAAGGGTGGGAGTTGGTGCGCGAAGGTGCGCGCATCGAAGCGGTGCAGCGGCATGTCGGCCACGCTGTGCACGGCTCGGCGCTGGAGGAGTTCTTGGCCGCACATGGTTCAGGCGGCCAAGTCAAACACCAACACCTCGGCGCCTTGTGCGTCGCTGAGTTCGATCTGGGTTTCGTCGGCCATGACGGCGGCATCGCCGGTTTTCAGGGCTTGGCCGTTGACCTTGAGCGCGCCGCGCACCAAGTGCACATAGGCTTTTCGGCCGGGGGCGATGGCGACTTGGGCGCGTTGGTCGGCGTCGAGCAAGCCGGCGTAGAGCGCGGCGTCGGCGTGGAGGGTGACCGAGCCTTGGGCGCCATCGCTTGACGCGACCAAGCGCAAGCGGCCGGTTTTTTCGGCCGTATTGAAGGTCTTTTGTTCGTAGCTCGGCGCGATGCCGCGCACATTGGGCTCGATCCAAATTTGCAGGAAGTGCGTGGTGGCGTTGGGCGCGTGGTTGAACTCGCTGTGCATCACGCCGCTGCCCGCGCTCATGCGCTGCACATCACCGGGCGGGATGCCTTTGACGTTGCCCATGCTGTCTTTGTGCGCCAGCTCGCCTTGCAAAACATAGCTGATGATTTCCATGTCGCGGTGGCCGTGCGTGCCAAAACCGCTACCCGGGGCGATGTGGTCTTCGTTGATCACGCGCAGGTTGCCCCAACCCATCCACTCGGGGTCGTGGTAGTGGGCAAACGAGAAAGAGTGTTGGCTGTGCAGCCAGCCGTGGTCGGCCAGGCCTCGGTCTTCACTGCGTCGGATGTGGATCATTGCTTGCTCCTGTGGATTGCCATGGGTTTATTGTGGATTTGAAGTTCGATTGAGTGCCGTTTAAATTGATGGCATCATTCAATTTATTTGAATTCACGAGAGCACCGTCATGGCCCAACTCGACACCCGATCGGCGCTGTCGCCCGACAACCTGGCCTTGCTGATGGCCGTGGCGCAATGCGGCAGCATGGCCGGGGCGGCGCGGCAAATGGGCTTGGTGCCCAGCGCGCTGACCTACCGCGTTCGGCAAATCGAAGACGCGCTGGACGTGTTGTTGTTTGACCGAGGCTCGCGCCGCGCGGTGCTCACGCCGGCGGGGGCCGAGTTGCTGCGCTCGGGCGCTCAGTGGCTGGACCAAATCGATGCGCTGGCGCAGCGCGTCAAGCGCGTGGCCACGGGCTGGGAAGCACAACTGACCGTGGCGGTGGACGCGGTGATGGCGCCCTCGGCGGTGCTGGACTTGTGCCAAGACTTTTACGCCACGGGCGCGCCCACGCGCTTGCGGTGGCGGGCCGAAACCTTGTCGGGCACCTTGGAAGCGTTACAAAGCGGTGCGGCCGATTTGGCGCTGGGCGTGGCCACCGACGCGGCCGTGGTCGACATCCAAACCGCACCACTGGGCACGCTGCGCATGGTGTTCGCGGTCGCGCCGCACCACCCCTTGGCCCAACACAGCGGCCCTTTGCAAGACAGCGACGTGCGCGCGCACCGGGCCGTGGCGGTGGCCGACAGCACGCAGCGCGGGCGCGGTGTGACGCACAACCTCTTGCTCGGCCAAGATGTGTTGACCGTGCCGTCGATGCAGCACAAGCTGCAAGCGCAGTTGCGCGGCTTGGGCGTGGGATTTTTGCCTTGGCCTTTGGCGCAGCCGCACATCGATGCGGGGCGTTTGCTGGTCAAGCCGATAGCCAGCGGGACGCGACAGGTGCCGGTGTCGTATGCCTGGCGTCGCCCGGCGGCCAAAGCGCCCATGGGCCAAGCGCTGCGCTGGTGGCTCGATCGGCTCGAACACCCCAACACGCGGCACGCCCTACTGGATCGACACGACGTGGGCTGATACAGTGATGCGCATCGGCCCTGCGCCATTAAAAAAAGAGACACACCATGAGCACTGCACGCCCCCCCAAACCCCAGCGCCTGAAACCTTCTATTGCGCTGCACGTAGCGGTGGTGGGCGCTGGCATGGCCGGCGTGGTGTGCGCACGCACCTTGGCGCAAGCTGGTCACCGCGTGACACTGATCGACAAATCCCGTGGCCCCGGCGGTCGCATGTCGACCCGCCACACCGAGTTTGGCGACTTTGACCACGGCGCGCAGTACTTCACCGTGCGCGACAAGCGCTTTGCCCGCGCCCTGGAAAACGCCCAAACCATCGTTCGCCCTTGGAGCGCCAACACGGTGCGCGTGCTCGACGAGCTGGGCCATGTGTTGGTGAGCGCCCCGCCCCCCAAAGAGCCGCACTTCGTGGCCAAGCCCGGCATGAGCAGCTTGCTCAAACATTGGGTGCAGCCACTCGCCGACGGCAGCGCCGCAGCCGATGCACGGGTGATGTTCAACGCCCGCGTCACGCGCATCGAGCGCGACGCGCTCAACCCCGAACAATGGCAATTGGGCATGGAAGACAGCGATGGCGGCCAACAGGTCTTGGGCTCTTTTGACCGCGTGGTGCTGGCCATGCCGCACCCGCAAGCACACGACTTGCTGCGCAGCGCGGGCTTGGCACCCAACCTGCGCAAAGCCCTCACCACCGTGGACGTGGCGCCGTGCTGGACGCTGATGGTGGCTTTCCCACAGGCGTCACAGCCCGGTTTGCCGCACCTGGGCCCTCAGTGGAACGCCGCGCGCAGCACGCACCACCGCATCAGTTGGTTGGCGCGCGAATCGAGCAAACCCGGGCGTGGCTCGGTGGAGCGCTGGACGGTGCAGGCCAGCCCCTTGTGGTCGGCCAAACACCTGGAAGACGACGCCGAGCGCGTGAAAGCCAAGATGATCAAGGGCTTTGCCGAGATCACCGGCATCCGCGCCGAGCCGTCGTGGTCACAGGTGCACCGCTGGCGCTTTGCTCAAACCAGCACACCCTTGGGTCAGCCCTTCTTGTTCGATGCCGCGTTGGGCGTGGGCGTGTGTGGCGACTGGTGTTTGGGGCACCGGGTGGAAGACGCGTTTGTGTCGGGTCTGGAAATGGCCTTGGCACTGAAGTGAGTTGAGCGTGGGCGGCATGGCCAGCGCGTACCGGGGCCGCTTTGCCCCCTCACCCACCGGCCCTTTGCACGCGGGCTCTTTGGTGGCGGCGCTGGCGAGTTGGCTCGATGCCCGCGCCCACCACGGCACCTGGTTGGTGCGCATCGAAGACATCGACACCGTGCGCTGCGAAGCGGGCATGGGCGAGCGCATCTTGGCGCAGTTGGCGGCTTGTGGCATGGTCAGCGATGAACCCGTCTGGTGGCAAAGCCAGCGAGGTGCGGCCTATGAAGCGGCGCTCAAGCAGTTGGTGAAAGGGGGGCTGGCCTACCCCTGTGCGTGTTCGCGCCGCGAGATTGAAGTGGAGCTGCAGATCTTGGGGCAAGAACCTGAGCGCGGCCAAACCCCGGTTTACCCCGGTACCTGTCGGCCCGATCATGGCGGTTTGGACGGGCGCACCGCACGCGCTTGGCGCATGGACGTGCGCCCGCACACCGAGCTGACTTGGAACGACCGACGCTTGGGCGAACAAACGCAAAACGTCGAACAGGCCGTGGGCGACTTTGTGCTCAAACGCGCCGATGGGCTGTGGGCGTACCAACTCGCGGTGGTGGTGGACGACGCCGCGCAAGGCATCACCGACGTGGTGCGTGGCGAGGATTTGGCCGACAACACGCCGCGTCAGCGGGTGTTGCAAACGGCCTTGGGCCTGCCACTGCTGCGCTACCTGCACACGCCCTTGGTGCTCGATGCCGATGGCGACAAACTGAGCAAAAACAAAGGCGCACCGGCCGTGCTGTGCGACACGCCGGCACAGGCCTTGTCTGCGTTAAAAGCTGCCGCGCAGGCCTTGGGTTTGCCCGCCAGCCAAGCCAACACTGTGAGCGATGCGCTGGCCGAATGGGTTCGGGCTTGGGGCGCGAGATAATCTGGGCATTGACCGATTGCCTCGCCCATGACCACAGAACCCACCTCCCCCACAGACACGACCGCCCCAGAAGGCTCGGCGACTTTTATGCGCCAGATCAAAACCTATGTGCTTCGTGCCGGGCGCATGGGCACCGGCCAGATCCGAGCGTTTGGGCAATACGGTGATCGTTTTTTATTGCCTTACCAAACCGAGCGCTTGGACGTGAGCGCTGCGTTCGGCCGCAGCGCACCGCTGATCTTGGAGATTGGTTTTGGCATGGGTGATGCCACCGCGCACATCGCGCAGGTACGCCCAAGTGACAACTTCTTGTGCTGTGAGGTGCACGAACCTGGCGTGGGCGCCCTGCTCAAACGCTGTGGCGAACACGACATCGGCAACATCCGCATCGTGCAGCACGACGCGGTTGAGGTGATGGACCACATGCTGGGCCAAGACAGTTTGGACGGTGTGCACATTTTTTTTCCCGACCCTTGGCACAAGAGCCGCCACCACAAACGCCGCTTGATCCAGTCGCCGTTTGTCCAACGTTTGGCCGAACACATCAAACCCGGCGGCTACTTGCACTTGGCCACCGACTGGGCGCCCTACGCCGAGCAAATGATGGCCGTGCTCAGCGCCGAGCCTTTGCTGGTGAACACCGCGGGTGCAGGACAATTCGCGCCACAGCCCGACTACCGGCCCCTGACCAAGTTTGAAAACCGAGGCCTCAAGCTCGGCCACGGCGTGTGGGACTTGGTGTTCCGCCGCGCCTGACATGCAGGACCTGGGCAAGCCCTCTGCCTTGCCCATGCGCGATGGCGTGAGCGCCAGCGTGGTCTCGGTGCCGCGAGGGGCGCCGCATTTGCTCGATTTTTTGGCTCAGCGCATGCCCGGCATTTCGCGCGCTGAGTGGGCCGAGCGTTTGGCACAGGGCTTGGTAATGCAAGAAAACGGCCAAGCCGCCCAGGCCCACCAAAGCTGCCACGTGGGCCAACGCATTTACTACTACCGCCACTTGGCCGATGAACCGGTCCTGCCGTTCCAGGCGCACACCGTGTTCGAAGACGAGCACCTGCTGGTGGCCGACAAACCGCACTTCATGCCCGTCACGCCCGCGGGCCGTTATGTGCAGCAGAGCCTGTTGGTGCAACTCAAGCGCCAAACCGATTGCGCCGACCTGGTGCCGCTGCACCGCATCGACCGCGAAACCGCGGGCCTGGTGCTGCTGGGCAAACGCCCACAAGACCGCGACGCCTACCACGCGCTGTTTCGCGATCACCAGATACGCAAGACCTACCACGCCGTGGCGCCGCTGCTGGCGGGCTTGGCGCTGCCGCGCGTGCACAGCAGTCGCTTGGTGCCGGGCGAGCCGTTTTTCAGAACACAAGAAGTGCTGGGAAAACCCAACAGCGAAACCCGCATCGCCTTGCTGAAGACCGAAGGGGCAAGGGGTTTGTATGCGCTGCAACCCATCAGTGGCAAACGCCACCAACTGCGCGTGCACATGAACGCCCTGGATATCCCCATTGAGGGCGACCCCTTCTACCCCAAGGTCTTGCGCGGCCCCGACGACCCCGAGGACTTTCTCATGCCCTTGCAACTGCTGGCCCAGTCGGTGTCGTTCACCGACCCGGTGACGGGTGAGGCCCGGCGGTTCGTGAGTCAACGAACACTGACCATCACGAACCCACCCTGAGCGTCACCGGGAGGCACGAAGCCGTCCATGGATTGCCGCGGCCTGCGGCCTCGCAATGACAGTTACACGCGTTCGCTGACCCAGCCCTGCACACTGGCCAAAGCGGCGGGCAAGGCGGCGGGGTTGGTGCCGCCGGCCATGGCCATGTCGGGTTTGCCGCCGCCTTTACCGCCCACTTGGGTGGCCACAAAGCTGGCGAGTTCGCCCGCTTTGACCTTGCCCACGGTGTCGGCGGTCACGCCGGCGGCGATCTGAACCTTGTCGCCGTCCACGGCGGTCAGCACGATCACGGCGGTCTTGATCTTGTCCTTGAGCTTGTCCATGGTGTCGCGCAAGGTCTTGGCGTCGGCACCTTCGAGCGTGGCCACCAGCAGCTTGATGCCCTTGATGTCCACCGCTTGTTTGACCAGCTCGTCACCCTGCGCTGATGCGAGCTTGCCTTTGGCGGCAGCCAACTCTTTTTCCAGCGCCTTGACCTGGTCGAGCACCTGCGCGATGCGGGCGTTGAGCTCGGTGGGCGAAGCTTTGAGCGAACCGGCGGCTTGTGTGACGGTGTCTTCGAGCGACTGCAGGTAAGCCAGTGCGTTGTGACCCGTCACGGCTTCGATGCGGCGCACGCCCGAGGCCACGCCACTTTCGGCCACGACCTTGAACAGGCCGATGTCACCGGTGGCGTTGACGTGGGTGCCGCCGCAGAGTTCGCGGGTGGAGCCGATGTCGAGCACGCGCACGGTCTCGCCGTACTTCTCACCGAAGAGCATCATGGCGCCGGTTTTTTGGGCAGATTCGATGTCCATCAGCTGGGCTTTGGCTTGGGCGTTGGCCAAGATTTCGGCGTTCACGATGGCTTCGATGTCGCGGATTTGGGCGTCGGTGACCGGGGCGTTGTGCGCAAAGTCAAAGCGCGTGCGCTCGGCCGTGACGAGCGAGCCTTTTTGCAGCACGTGCGTGCCCAGCACGTCGCGCAAGGCTTTGTGCATGAGGTGGGTGGCGCTGTGGTTGCGCACGGTGGCGGCGCGCAGCTCGGTGTTGACGTGCGCTTGCACCGTGTCGCCCACTTTGAGGCTGCCACTGCGCTGGCTGCCGTGGTGACCGAAGACGTCGGCTTTGATTTTTTGGGTATCGCCCACATCAAAGCACGCGGAGCCACAAACGATAGCGCCCTCGTCGCCCACTTGGCCGCCGGACTCGGCGTAGAACGGGGTGGTGTCGAGCACGACCACGCCGCTTTGGCCTTGATCGAGTTGGTTGACCGACGCGCCGTCGCGGTACAGGGCCAAGACCTTGGCCGTGGCTTGCAGCGACTCGTAGCCGACAAAAGCGTTGCCCGCGCCGCTGTAGTCCAGCGCTTTGTCCATCTTGAACTTGCCCGCCGCACGCGCCTGGTCTTTTTGCTTTTTCATGGCCGCGTCAAAACCGGCCTCGTCCACCGTCAGACCGCGTTCGCGGCAGACATCGGCCGACAAGTCCAGCGGGAAGCCGTAGGTGTCGTGCAATTTAAACGCCACTTCGCCGGGCAGCTCTTGGACGCCACCGGCCAAGGCCGCGTCCAAAATTTGCATGCCGCTTTGCAGGGTTTCAAAGAAGCGCTCTTCTTCCAGACGCAAGATGTCGGTGATGCTGGCTGCTTGCTTGGCCATGTTGGGGTAAGCGTCGCCCATCAAGCGCACCAAGTCGGGCACGAGCTTGTGGAAGAAAGGCGTTTTTTGGCCGAGCAAATAGCCGTGGCGGATGGCGCGGCGGATGATGCGGCGCTGCACATAGCCGCGACCTTCGTTGCTGGGCACCACGCCGTCGCTGACCAAGAAGGCGGTGGCGCGGATGTGGTCGGCAATCACGCGCAGGCTCTTGTGGCCCAAGTCGGTGGTGCCGGTTTCGCGTGCGGCGGCTTTGATGAGTCCATCAAAAATATCGATTTCGTAGTTGCTGTGCACGTGCTGCAGAATCGCCGCCAAGCGCTCCAAGCCCATGCCGGTGTCCACACAAGGCGCGGGCAACGGCGTGACCGAACCGTCTTCGTGCATGTTGAACTGCATGAACACGTTGTTCCAGATCTCGATGAATCGGTCGCCGTCTTCTTCGGGGCTGCCGGGTGGGCCGCCGGGGATGTGCGGGC
>JBEDCE010000024.1:0-15204 GCA_041176905.1 Pseudomonadota bacterium | reverse complement strand
CGAAGACGGCACTTTGAACGCCTCTTACAACTGCTTGGACCGCAACGTCGAAAAAGGCTTGGGCGACAAGACCGCCATCATCTTCGAAGCCGACGGCGGCGAAGTGACCAAGGTGACTTACAGCCAGCTGCTGGCCAAAACCTGCCAATACGCCAACGCACTCAAATCGCTCGGCATCAAAAAGGGTGACCGCGTGGTCATCTACATCTCCATGTCCGTCGAAGGCGTGGCCGCCATGCAGGCCTGCGCCCGCATCGGTGCCACCCACTCGGTGGTGTTTGGGGGCTTCTCGGCCCAGTCGCTGCGCGACCGCATCGAAGACACGGGCGCTGTCGCGGTCATCACCGCCGATAACCAAGTGCGCGGCGGCAAACTGCTGCCCCTCAAATCCATCGTCGACGAAGCCATCAACTTGGGCGGCTGCGGCTCCATCAAAAACGTGTTGGTCGTCAAGCGCTCGGGCGCTGACATCGCCATGACCGCTGGCCGTGACCAATGGATGGCCGAGTTGGCCGACCAGCAAGCCACCACCTGCGAGCCTGAGTGGGTGGGTGCCGAGCACCCCCTGTTCTTGCTTTACACCTCGGGCTCCACCGGCAAACCCAAAGGCGTGCAACACAGCACCGGCGGCTATTTGCTTCACGCCGCTTTGACCACCAAGTGGACCTTCGACCTGAAGGCCGACGACGTGTTTTGGTGCACGGCCGACATCGGCTGGGTCACGGGTCACACCTACATCACCTATGGCCCCTTGGCCTTGGGTGGCACGGAAATCGTCTTTGAAGGCGTGCCCACGTACCCCGACGCTGGCCGCTTCTGGAAGATGATCCAGGACCACAAGGTCTCGATTTTCTACACCGCGCCCACCGCCATCCGCTCGCTCATCAAGGCCGCGGAAGCCAACGATGCTGTGCACCCCAAGAGCTACAACTTGTCGAGCCTGCGTTTGCTGGGTTCGGTCGGCGAGCCAATCAACCCCGCCGCTTGGGAGTGGTACCACAAGCACGTGGGCGGCGGCAATTGCCCCATCGTCGACACCTTCTGGCAGACCGAAACCGGTGGTCACATGATCACCCCGTTGCCCGGTGTGACCCCTATGGTGCCCGGTTCTTGCACGCTGGCTTTCCCCGGTATCCAGGCCGCCATCGTGGATGAAACCGGCAAAGACATGCCCAACGGCCAAGGCGGCATTTTGGTCGTGAAAAAGCCATGGCCCTCCATGATCCGCACGATTTGGGGCGACCCCGAGCGGTTCAAGAAGAGCTACTACCCCGAAGACTTCAAGGGCAAGTACTACTTGGCCGGCGACGGCGCGATCCGCGACGAGAAGACCGGTTACTTCACCATCACTGGCCGCATCGACGACGTGTTGAACGTTTCTGGTCACCGCATGGGCACGATGGAAATCGAGTCCGCCTTGGTGAGTTGCACCGAGTTGGTGGCCGAAGCCGCGGTGGTGGGTCGTCCCGACGACACCACGGGTGAGGCGATTTGCGCGTTTGTGGTGCTCAAGCGTTCTTTGCCCAGTGGCGAAGAGGGCAAGGCCATTGCCAAGCAATTGCGCGACCACATCGCCAAGGAAATCGGCCCGATCGCCAAACCCAAGGACATCCGTTTTGGTGAGAACTTGCCCAAGACCCGTTCGGGCAAGATCATGCGTCGCCTGTTGCGTTCGCTGGCCAAAGGCGAAGCCATCACACAAGACACCAGCACGCTGGAAAACCCAGCGATCCTGAGCCAGCTGGGTCAGGCTTACTGATCGGCCATAGCCCCCAATGAAAAAGCCACCCGACAGGGTGGCTTTTTTCTTGCCGCGTGAGCCGCAAGGCTCACGACCGAGGTCACTTCATGCTCAAAACCCACTGAGCCAATTTCTTGGCGTCGGCGTCGTTCACACCGGGGTTGGCGGGCATGGGAATGGCACCCCACACGCCAGAGCCGCCTTTTTGGATTTTGGTGGCCAGCTGAGCCACGGCGGCGGCGTTGCCAGCGTACTTTTTGCTGACGTCTTTGTACGAAGGGCCGACCAATTTTTTGTCGGCGGCGTGGCAAGCCATGCAGTTCTTGGCTTTGGCCAAGGCTTCATCGGCCATGGCAGGGGCCGACAAAGCAGCGAAAGCGGTCAACACCAATGCGAAGCGTTTCATGTGTGTCCTTTGACAGGTTGGTTGAGAAAACGGTCAGATTCTAAGGGGTAGCTTTGGTTCCCACACCCGTTCAATAAGCGTCCAACACAGCACCCTTGCTGGCACTGGAGGCGTTGAAGGCGAATTTCGCTTGTACACCGCGGGTGTAGCGTGGCGCAGGCGGGACCCAGCCCTCACGGCGCTTGGCCAATTCGGCCTCAGGCACGTTGAGTTCCAGGATCAGTTGGTGTGCGTCGATGGTGATGCTGTCGCCCTCACGAACAAACGCGATGGTGCCGCCCACGGCGGCCTCGGGCGCCACGTGGCCCACGACCATGCCCCAAGTGCCGCCGGAGAAGCGGCCGTCTGTGACCAAGCCCACGCTTTCGCCCAAGCCCGCGCCAATGAGCGCGCCGGTGGGGGCCAACATTTCGGGCATGCCAGGGCCACCTTTGGGGCCGAGGTAGCGCAGGACCATCACGTCGCCGGCCTTGATCTTGCCGGCCAAGATGGCTTGCAAGGCGGACTGCTCGTCGTCGAACACGCGGGCGGGGCCGGTGATGACGGGGTTTTTCAAGCCGGTGATTTTGGCCACGGCGCCTTCGGGCGACAGGTTGCCTCTGAGGATGGCCAAGTGACCTTGCTTGTACATGGCGCGGTCGATGGTGTGGATGACGCTTTGCTCGGGCGGCTCATCGGGCACGTCCTTCAGAACCTCGGCAATGGTCTTGCCCGTGATGGTGATGCAGTCGCCGTGCAGCAAGCCGGCATTGAGCAGGATCTTCATGACCTGAGGAATACCGCCGGCCTTGTGCAGGTCCACTGCGAGGGCTTTGCCGCTGGGCTTGAGGTCGCACAGCACGGGCGTGCGCTTGCGGATGACCTCAAAGTCGTCGATGGTCCACTCGACGCCGGCGCAGTGGGCGATGGCCAAGAAGTGCAGCACCGCGTTGGTGGAGCCGCCCGTGGCCATGATCACAGCAACGGCGTTTTCGATGGATTTTCGGGTGACGATGTCCGTCGGTTTGAGGTCCATCTTGATGGCCTCGATCAGCACCTTGGCCGATTCTTTGGCCGAATTGATTTTTTCGTCGTGGGGGTTGGCCATGGTCGACGAGTAGGGTAGCGAAATACCCAAGGCTTCAAAGGCCGAGGACATGGTGTTGGCGGTGTACATGCCGCCGCAGGAGCCGGTGCCGGGAATGGCGCGCATCTCAATCTCGCGCAGGTCTTCGTCGCTGAGTTTGCCGGCGGCGTTTTCGCCCACGGCTTCAAACACGCTGACGATGTTGAGGTCTTGGCCCTTGTAGTGTCCGGGCAAGATGGTGCCACCGTAGACGTAAATGGAGGGCACGTTGGCGCGCAGCATGCCCATGAGGCCACCAGGCATGTTTTTGTCGCAACCACCGATGACGACCACGCCGTCCATCCACTGGCCCTGCACGCAGGTTTCCACGCAATCGGCAATGACCTCTCGGGAAACGAGCGAATACTTCATGCCTTCGGTGCCCATGGCCATGCCGTCGGAGATGGTGGGGGTGCCAAAAATTTGGGCATTGCCGCCAGCTTCTTCGATGCCTTCAACGGCTGCATCGGCCAGTTTTTGTAAACCGCTGTTGCAAGGGGTGATCGTGCTGTGGCCGTTGGCCACACCCACCATGGGTTTGACGAAGTCGCCTTCCTTGTAGCCCATGCCGTAGTACATGGAGCGGTTGGGCGCGCGCGATTTGCCCTGGGTGATGTTGGCGCTGCGGCGGTTGATCGGCTGGATCGGGATGACTTTATTGTCGGCCATGGTGTTCTTTGTGGGTGGGTGGAAAACAGGAGAGGTGGCTAAATATACCAAGGCACAATAGGCACCATGCTCACCCACCCCAACATTGACCCCGTGGCCTTGGCCATCGGCCCCTTGGCCATCCATTGGTATGGCCTGACCTATTTGGCGGCGTTTGCTTTGTTTTATGCGCTCGGTGTGCGGCGCTTGCAGCATCCGCCCTTTGCCGCGCTGAGTGCCCAAGGCCTCTGGCAAAAAAAGGACGTCGAAGACATTTTGTTTTTTGGTGTGATGGGCGTGATTGCGGGCGGCCGCGTGGGCTATTGCCTGTTTTATCAGCCCAGTTACTACCTGTCGAACCCGCTGGAAATCTTCGCTTTGTGGCAAGGCGGCATGAGTTTCCATGGCGGTTTGCTCGGGGTAATCGTGGCCTTGATTTGGTTCGCCAAGAGCCGCCATCGCCACGCGCTGCAGGTGCTGGACTTTGTGGCGCCCTGCGTGCCCACCGGTTTGGCCGCTGGGCGCTTGGGCAACTTCATCAACGGTGAACTGTGGGGCCGTGTGGCCGACCCATCGTTGCCCTGGGGCATGGTGTTCGCCAACGCGGGTGCAGAGCCGCGACACCCCTCACAGCTGTACCAGTTTTTCCTTGAGGGTTTGCTGCTGTTCGTGCTGCTTTGGTGGTTCGCCCGTCGACCACGACCGCTCGGGCAAGTCAGTGCGGTGTTTGCCATGGGCTACGGCATCTTGCGTTTCATCGCTGAATTTTTCCGCGAGCCCGATGCGCACTTGGGCTTGCTCTCGTTGGGCATGAGCATGGGCCAATGGTTGTGTGTGCCCATGGTCTTGGGCGGGGCGCTGCTGTGGCGCTGGTCGGCTCGTCAGGGGTCAGTGGCCCCAGTCTGAAGGTTGTCATCGACACGGAGAGGTACATGAATACAGGTAACGCCAACGCTTTTTCGGTTTTGCGCGCCGGTTTCCCCGTCGACCTGGACGCCACGGCCATTGAAACCGACACCGGCTTGAATTACCGCTGGCGCGACCTGGACCGCGCCTCGGCGATGGTGGCCAACCTGTTCGCCGATTGGGACTTGCCTCCACAAGCGCGGGTTCTTATGCAGGTCGAAAAATCGGTGGAGGCTTTGATCCTCTACCTGGCCTGTTTGCGTGGGGGCTATGTGTTGGTGCCGCTCAACACGGCTTACCAAGCCGCCGAAATGGCGTATTTCCTGAATGACGCTCAGCCCAGCGTGGTGGTGTGCAGCGGAGCGAACATGGGTTGGCTGAGCAAGCTCGCTTTCAACTCGGGGGTGCGCCACGTGCTCACGCTCAACGACGACCGCACCGGGACCTTGCTGGAGCGTGCGAGTCACCACGCCGATGCGCACGAGCCGGTCCAGAGCCAAACCCATGACATGGCGGCCATCCTCTACACCAGCGGCACGACCGGTCGCAGCAAAGGGGCCATGCTGAGCCACGGCAACCTCATGAGCAACGCCCAAGTGTTGCACCAATATTGGGGTTGGCGTTCTGACGATGTGCTCATTCACGCTTTGCCGATTTTCCACGTGCACGGTTTGTTCGTGGCCATCCACGCGGCCTTGATGGGGGGTTCACCGATGCGCTGGATGTCGCGCTTTGAGCCGCGTGCGGCCATCGCTTGGATGACCCGGGCGACGGTGTTCATGGGCGTGCCCACGCTGTATGTGCGCATGCTGGCCGAGCCCAGCTTGAACCGGCAGGCCACGCAAGCCATGCGATTGTTCATTTCTGGTTCCGCACCCTTGCTGACCGAGACCTTCCAAGCTTGGCAAGCGCGCACCGGTCACACCATTTTGGAGCGTTACGGCATGAGCGAAACCGTGATGTTGACCTCCAACCCCGAGCACGCCGACCCGCGCCACGGTGGGCAAACGCTGCGCCGTGGTGGCACAGTCGGATTCCCCTTGCCAGGGGTGAGTTTGCGGGTGGTCGGCGACCAGGGTCAAGCCTTGCCTGAGGGGCAGGTCGGCGGCATCGAGGTCCGTGGGCCCAATGTCTTTCAAGGCTATTGGCGCATGCCCGAGAAAACCCAAGAGGCCTTCACACCCGATGCTTGGTTCAAGACCGGTGATGTGGGTCTGCAAGACGAGCAGGGTTATGTGCGCATCGTGGGCCGCAGCAAAGACCTGATCATTTCGGGCGGGTTCAATGTGTACCCCGCCGAGGTGGAGTCGGAAATCAACGACTTTGCGGGCGTGGCCGAAAGCGCGGTGGTGGGCACGCCGCACCCCGACTTTGGTGAGGTGGGTGTGGCCGTGGTCGTTCCCCAAGTTGGCGCCGAAGTGGACTTGGATGCGCTCAAGGCCCATATCAAAAGCCGCCTGGCCAATTTCAAAATCCCCAAGCATTGGGTGATCGAGAGCGACCTTCCGCGCAACGCCATGGCCAAAGTCGAAAAAAACCGCTTGCGCGAGCGCTTCAAGTCGCTGTTCGCTGCTTGAACCCAAGGGCAGCGTTCAGCGCAAGACCAAAACCGGGATCGCCGAGTGCGTGAGCACGTGCTGGGTTTCACTGCCCAGCAAGAGCCGCTTGAGGCCTTTGCGGCCGTGCGAGGCCATGACGATCAGGTCGCATTTGCTGCGCTTGGCGGTGGCCATGATGGTCTCGGCGATCAAATCCGACTTCACCGTCACAGCTTTGACCTTGACGGCTTTTTTTTGCGCGGCTGATTTCACCGCATTGACCGTGGCGTGTGCCTCAGCCAACCATTCTTCTTCGATGCGGTTGACTTCGCTCATGGTCACCGTCATGCCGCCTTCGAAGTACGTCAGTGGGTAGCGGGGCACGACTTTGAGCGCCACCAGTTCAGCCCCGGTCAGGTCGGCCAAGCCAATGGCGTGTGTCACGGCTTTTTGGGAGAGTTTGGAGCCATCGGTCGCGACCAAGATGCGTTGGTACATAGGGTTCTCCTCGTGTTGTGTGAGCACCAGCGTAAACCCATTGGGCTTGGCGGGCTTGATCTTGATCAAGGTTTGCGTCAGTTTATTGGGGTACCCTTGGCAGTATGAACCGCGCTGTCTTTGAGCCCTTAGCCGACCACCGCGGTCCGCTGACGGTTGAGGATGATTTCCTTGTCCTAGACGACACCGTCGAGCAGGCCGACTTCACCCAGCCCGTGAGGGGCGACGAGCAGGGTTGCTTGGAGTCGGTGTTGATGGTGCAGGGCATGTATTGCGCGGCCTGTGCCGACACTGTCGAAAGCTCCTTGCAGGGCGTGCCCGGCGTGCGATCGGCCCAAGTGCACGCGGCCACGCGCCGCCTGGTCTTGCAATGGGACCCCGCACAAACTCCGCTGTCCCGTTTGGCTCAAACCGTGGGCCGAACCGGTTACCGCTTGTTGCCCCTCAAACAAGCTTTGTCCATCAGCGAGCGCTTGGCCGAAACCCGCAAGGCCTTGTGGCGCTTGTTTGTGGCCGGGTTTTGCATGATGCAGGTCATGATGTACGCGTGGCCCGCTTATGTGGCCGAGCCCGGTGACATCCCCGCAGACATTGACCAGCTGCTGCGTTGGGCCAGCTGGGTGTTGAGTTTGCCGGTGGTGTTTTTCGCCAGTGGCCCGTTTTTCAAGACCGCTTGGCGCGACCTGACCTTGGGCCGCATTGGGATGGACACGCCGGTGACGGTGGGCATCATCGTGACCTTCGTGGCCAGCTCGGCCGCCACCTTCGACCCCACGGGGCCTTGGGGCGATGAGGTCTGGTTCGACTCGCTCACCATGTTCGTGTTCTTTTTGCTCGGTGGGCGGTATTTGGAGCTCAAGGCCCGCGACCGAACGGCCGGTGCGCTGGACCATTTGATGAACCGATTGCCTGAAGTGGCCGATCAACAGCAAGCCGACGGTTCCTTTAAAACGGTGTCGACGCGGCGTTTGGTGTTGGGCGATGTGGTGCGAGTCCCCGCGGGCCAGGTGTTTGCGGGCGACGCCGAGCTGCTCAGCGAGAGCGCTTCGGTGGACGAAGCCTTGCTCACCGGCGAATCGGAGCCCGTCTCGAAGCTCCGCGGCGAATCGGTGGTGGCCGGCAGCTTCAACTTGGGCGGTCCGGTGTTGGTGCGTTTGAGCGTGTTGGGCAAGCTCACCCGCTTTGGGCAAATCGTCAGCCTGATGGAAAAAGCGTCCATCGACAAGCCGCGCTTGGCCATCTTGGCCGACCGCATCGCAGCACCTTTTTTGGTCTTGGTCATGTTGGCGGCGGCCGGTGCGGCGCTGTATTGGTGGCCCATCGACCACACGCAAGCCTTGTCGGTGGCCGTGGCGGTGCTCATCGTGACCTGCCCCTGTGCCTTGTCTTTGGCCACACCCGCGGCGATGCTGTCGTCGGCTGGAGCCCTGGCGCAAGGGGGTGTGTTGGTGCGTCGCCTGCAGGCCTTTGAGGCTTTGTCGCGGGTCACCGCGGTGGTGTTCGACAAAACCGGCACCTTGACCCACGACCGTTTGGTCGTGGGTGAATGGCGTGCGCGCGATGGGGTTGATCGCGTCGCTTTGGAGCGCCGTTTATTGGCCATGACGGTGGGGTCTCTGCACCCGGTCTCACAGGCTTTGGCGCGGCACCTCCAAGGCCATGAGTTGCAAGTCGCCCCCGAAGTGCAAGAGGTGGCCGGTCAAGGGCTGTTGGCACAATGGACGGACGCCGGACAGTGGCGATTGGGCACTTGGGCGTGGTGTGGATTGAATCCTGCCGACGAGCCTCAAGGGCAGGGCACGGGTCCGCGCGTGCACGTGGCCGACGCCAGCGGTTGGCTCGCGAGTATTGACATGCGCGAGGGGGTGCGGGAAGACGCCGCGCAAGCGATTGCAGCGCTGAAAGCCTTGGGCATACGCACCCATTTGCTCAGCGGCGACCGTGCCCACGCCGCGCAGGGCGTGGCCACACTGGTGGGGGTGGACCAGGTGGTGGCGCAGGCCACACCCGAAGATAAATTGGCCTACGTCAAGGCCTTGCAAGCCCAAGGCTGGCGCGTGGCCATGGTCGGCGATGGTTTGAACGATGGCCCTGTGTTGGCTGCTGCCGACACTTCGTTTGCTTTGGGCCATGCCGCGCCCTTGGCCCAAGCGCAGTCGGATTTTGTGGTGCAAGGTGGCTGCGTCATGGATGTGGTCAGCACCTTGCTGTTGGCCCGCAAGACCTTGCAGATCGTCAAGCAAAACCTGCTGTGGGCGGCCGCTTACAACGCGGTGTGTGTGCCCTTGGCCTTGGTGGGTTGGATGCCCCCTTGGTTGGCGGGAGTAGGCATGGCGGGCAGTTCCTTGTGGGTCATTGGCAACGCCATGCGTTTGACGAGAACCCCTCAGAAAGTTTGATATGGATATTTTGTACTTACTGATACCGGTCTCCATTGTGGTGGTCTTCGCCATCATTGGGGTCTTTTGGTGGGCTTTGCAAGGCGGCCAGTTCGACAGCATCGAGCGAGAAGGCGAGCGTGTTTTGCGCGACGATTGATTTATATCAAGGTGCCGAGTGAATCCATGGGGGACACTCGGGGAAGTGACATTATTGAGGAGTCCTGTATGTCGGTTTTAACCCAGGCCAGTCAAGCGACGGTCTACAACGACAAAGTCGTTCGGCAATTCGCCATCATGGCCATTGTGTACGGCGTGATAGGCATGTTGGTGGGCGTGATCATCGCCGCCCAGCTGACTTGGCCTGCGCTGAACTTGGGCATCGAATGGCTGAGCTATGGCCGATTGCGCCCCTTGCACACCAACGCGGTGATTTTTGCGTTCGGTGGCTGCACCCTGTTCGCCACCAGTTATTACATCGTTCAACGCACCTGCCAGACGCGCTTGATTTCCGACAAGTTGGCCGCTTTCACCTTCTGGGGTTGGAACGCGGTCATCGTGGGCGCGGTCATTACCTTGCCCATGGGCTTGACCCAGAGCAAGGAATACGCCGAGCTGATCTGGCCGATCGACTTGCTGATCGCCGTGGTCTGGGTGGCCTATGCCTTTGTGTTCTTCGGCTCGGTGGGTATTCGAAAAGTGCGCCACATCTACGTGGCCAACTGGTTCTTCGGCGCCTACATCATCGCCGTGGCCTTGCTGCACATCTTCAACAACATCCAGATCCCCACCAGCATGACGCACAGCTACTCGGTCTACGCCGGTGTGCAAGACGCGATGATGCAATGGTGGTACGGCCACAATGCCGTGGGCTTCTTCTTGACCGCGGCCTTCTTGGGCATGATGTATTACTTCATCCCCAAGCAAGCCGAGCGTCCTGTCTATTCCTACCGCTTGTCGATCGTCCACTTCTGGGCGCTCATCTTCACCTACATGTGGGCAGGCCCTCACCACCTGCACTACACCGCTTTGCCCGACTGGACGCAGTCCGTGGGCATGGTGTTCTCCTTGATTCTGTTGGCGCCCAGCTGGGGCGGCATGATCAACGGCATCATGACGCTGTCGGGTGCTTGGCACAAGCTGCGCGACGACCCCATCTTGCGTTTCTTGATCGTGTCACTGTCTTTCTACGGCATGTCGACCTTTGAAGGCCCGATGATGTCCATCAAGACCGTCAACGCCCTGAGCCACTACACCGACTGGACCGTGGGCCACGTGCACTCAGGCGCTTTGGGCTGGGTGGGCTTGGTGTCCATGGGTTCGCTCTACTACTTGGTGCCACGCCTGTTTGGTCAGAAAAAGATGCACTCGGTGCCTGCCATTGAGCTGCACTTCTGGATGGCCACCATCGGCATCGTGCTCTACATCGCCGCGATGTGGATCGCCGGTGTGATGCAAGGCCTGATGTGGCGCTCCATCAACCCCGACGGCACCCTGACCTACACCTTTGTAGAGTCTGTTAAGGCCACTTTCCCCTTCTATGTGATTCGCTTGTTGGGTGGTTTGCTCTACCTGAGTGGCATGGTGATCATGGCTTGGAACGTATACAAAACCGCGATTCAAGGCCGCATCGAAGACGTGCGCATCCCCGCTGTCAATCCTGCCCACGCCTGAGGAGAAATTGAACATGGCTCAACATGAAAAGGCCGTCGGCCACGCTCGCATCGAGACCAACAACTTCCTCATGATCGTGCTCATCACGCTCGTGGTGGCGGTCGGTGGTTTGGTGGAAATCGTTCCCTTGTTTTTCCAGAAGTCCACCACCCAACCGGTGGAGGGTTTGAAGCCTTACACCGCGCTGCAGCTGGCCGGTCGCGACATCTATGTGAAAGAAGGTTGCTACAACTGCCACTCGCAAATGATTCGCCCTTTCCAGTCTGAAACTTTGCGCTACGGTCACTACTCGCTGGCCGGTGAGTTCGTTTATGACCGTCCGTTCCAGTGGGGCTCCAAGCGCACGGGTCCTGACCTGCACCGCGTGGGTGGACGCTACAGCGATGAGTGGCACCGTGTTCACTTGCGCAACCCACGTGACCTGGTTCCCGAATCGAACATGCCAGCCTATCCTTGGTTGGAGAAGAAGACCGTTGATGCCGACAGCATGCCCAAGCGCATGTCTGTGTTGCGTACCCTGGGCGCACCTTACAGCGACGAAGAAATCGCGAAGTCCGTGGAAGACGTCCAAGGCAAAACCGAGTTGGAAGCGGTGATCGCTTATTTGCAGGTGCTCGGCACCGCAGTGAAATAAACGCAGGAAGCCACATGGACATCAACGATTTGCGCAGTGCCGTCACCGTGGTGAGCCTGCTGACCTTTTTGGGCATCATCGTTTGGGCATGGTCCAAACGCAACCAAGCCAGTTTTGATGAGGCAGCCGAGCTGCCCTTCAAAGACGAGTAACCCTGGCACGACACAAGAGAAACACCATGAGCGACTTCACCAGTGAATTTTGGCATCTGTACGTGGCCGGCCTGACGGTCTTGAGCATCGTGGCTTGCTTGGTCTTGCTGTGGATCAGCGGCACCACCAAGGTCAAAGCCTCAGGTGACAACACCACAGGCCACACCTGGGACGAAGACTTGCAAGAAATGAACAACCCCCTGCCGCGCTGGTGGGTGTATTTGTTCATCATCACCGTCATTTTTGCCTTCGTGTACGGGGCTTTGTACCCGACATTCGGCAAGTTCCCTGGCTTGCTGGGCTGGTCCTCGACCGGCGCGCACCAAGTCGAGGGTGACAAACTGCAAGCGGCCATTGCCCCTTTGTACGCGAAGTTCAAGGACATGAAAGCCCAAGACTTGGCCCAAGACAAGCAAGCGATGGCGATCGGTGAGCGCTTGTTCATGAACAACTGCGCCCAATGTCACGGCTCTGACGCTCGCGGCAGTCGCAGTTTCCCCAACTTGGCCGATAACGACTGGCTCTATGGCGGTGAGCACGCCACCATCAAAACCACCTTGACCGAAGGCCGCATGGGCATGATGCCGCCCATGGCCGCCGCGGTGGGCAGCGCCGAAGACGTTCGCAACGTAGCCCACTACGTGATGAGCTTGTCGAAAACGCCCCACGACCCCGTGCGTGCGGTGCAAGGTGCGCCGAAGTTCGCGGCTTGCGCGGCTTGCCACGGTGCCGACGGCAAAGGTAACCAAGCCATGGGCGCGCCCAACCTGACCGACGACGTTTGGTTGCACGGCTGGGGCGAGGAAGCGATCATCCGCGCCGTCAACGCGGGCTTCACCAACCAGATGCCCGCACAGGCTGCGAAGCTGAGCGAAGACCAAATCCACGTGTTGTCTGCCTACGTTTGGGGTCTGTTTCAAGCCAAAGCCGCACCTTAAACTGTGACCAAAATCATCCCCATCGTACCGGCGAGCGCTGACGACGAGATCGAGGTCTCGTTGTACGCCGCACGGCAAAAAATTTATCCCCGCTCTGTGGCGGGGTTTTTTTCTGCTTGGCGTTGGTTGACCGTCTGGATCACCCAGCTGGTCTTCTATGGCCTGCCTTGGCTGCAATGGAATGACCGACAAGCGGTGTTGTTCGATTTGGAGGCGCGCCGCTTCTACATCGCGGGTTTGGTTTTGCATCCGCAAGACTTCATCTACCTCACCGGTTTGTTGGTGATCTCGGCATTGGCGCTGTTTTTGTTCACGGCCATTGCGGGTCGTTTGTGGTGTGGCTACGCTTGCCCGCAAACGGTCTACACCGAGATGTTTTTGTGGATAGAGAAGAGGGTCGAAGGCGACCGCTCGGCCCGCATGCGTTTGGATCAGGCCGGCTTCTCTTTGGCCAAAATCGGTAAAAAGTGGACCAAACACAGCCTATGGATGGTGTTGGCCTTGTGGACCGGTTTTACGTTTGTGGGCTACTTTACGCCTATCCGTGAATTGGCGGCATTGAGCTTGGCCTTCACCTTGGGCCCTTGGCAAACCTTCTGGGTGTTCTTCTATGGCTTTGCCACCTATGGAAACGCCGGTTTCATGCGTGAGCAGGTGTGCAAATACATGTGCCCCTACGCCCGCTTTCAAAGCGCCATGTTCGACAAAGACACGCTCATCGTCACTTACGACGAAGAGCGTGGTGAGCCCCGTGGCCCTCGCTCGAAAAAAGCCGATCCCGCAGCCATGGGTTTGGGTGCCTGTGTTGATTGCAGTTTGTGTGTTCAGGTGTGTCCCACGGGCATCGATATTCGCAACGGCCTGCAATACGAGTGCATTGGCTGTGGCGCCTGCATCGATGTCTGTAACGATGTGATGGACAAGGTGGGCTACCCCCGTGGTTTGGTGAAATACGCCACCCAAAACGGCTTGGCCAACCACTGGAGTAAAAATGAGATGTTGCGCCGGGCTATGCGCCCACGCGTCTTGATTTACTCGGGCATCCTGTTGGCCATCACCGCTGCCGTTTTCATCAGTTTGTTCATGCGCACGCCGCTCAAGGTGGATGTGATTCGCGACCGAGGTGTATTGGCGCGCATGGTGGAGCAGGGCCGCATCGAAAACGTGTTCCGCTTGCAAATCATGAACGTGACCGAAGTGCCGCAACGCTATTCGGTTTCGGTGCGGGGCCTCGACGGTATCGTGATTGCGTCAGAGCACGAGTTCGACGTGCTGCCCGCCGAGGTTCGTTCGGCGGTGGTGCGTGTGCAGATTCCACCCGGCGCATCGTCTGGTTCCTACCCGATCGACTTTGACATTCAAGCCATTGGCCAGGAAGATGTGAGGGTTCGCGAACCCGCCGCCTTCTTGGTTCCGCGCTAACCCTTCACAGGAGTCCACCATGAACACCCCAGCAAATCTCTCCACACCTTGGTGGCGTGTGCCGCACATGTGGTTGGTGGTGGGCGGGCCTTTGTTGGTGGTGGTGGCTTGTGCCATCACGGTCACCATTGCTGTCCAATACCCCGATCAGGTGTTGGACAAGGCCTCTTACCAACGCGATTTGGCTTTTGCCAACCAATTGGAGGGCCAAGCCCGCATCGATGCCTTGGCCAAACTGCAGCCTGCGCACCAAGCCCGCAACCACGCGGCTTCGCCAGTGGTGCCTGCATCCCAGTGAATCTCTTACCTCAATAGGGCGTGACCATGCTGTTGCAACGTTGGATGTGGATTGCTTGGCCTGCCTTTTTGGTGGCTGGTCTCATGGAAATGGCGGTGTTTGCGGTCGTTGACCCTGCCGATTTGAATTGGATGGGCTCATCCATCAACGGGTCGCGTGAGGCGGTTTATTCCGTGGCCTTTTTTGTGTTTTGGGCAATGGCCATGCTCTCTAGCGCTTTGACGACCTTGTTGTCTCTGTCGCCCTTGGAGGTCAACCGTTGCCCTGTGCCAGCATCCGAACGTCCAGAGTCATGCTGCGCTGCGGCGAGTGAGCCCAAAGCCTAAGGCCTTGCTCAAGCGCAGTTCGGTGGGTTCACGATGGCCTTGAGGGCTTCGGTGTCCTTGATCATGACGTAGCGCTGTTTGACCTCGATGATCCCGTCATCGACGAACTTGGAAAATGTTCGGCTCACCGTCTCCAATTTCAAACCCAAGTAGCTGCCAATTTCCTCGCGCGTCATGCGCAACACCAACTCGGACTGCGAGAAGCCCCGAGCATGTAAACGTTGAACCAAGTTCAGCAAAAACGCAGCCAAACGTTCTTCGGCCCGCATGCTGCCGAGCATCATCATGACGCCTTGATCGCGGACGATCTCGCGGCTCATGATTTTGTGCACGTGGTGCTGCATCGAGGTGAATTCACGCGAGAGTTCTTCCAATTGCGCAAACGGCATGACACACACCTCAGCGTCTTCCAGCGCCACCGCATCGCAGGTGTGTTGGTCGGTGACGATACCGTCCAAACCGATGATCTCGCCGGTCATCTGAAAGCCCGTCACTTGGTCGCGTCCATCGGGTGTGGTCACGCGTGTTTTGAAGAACCCC
>JBEDCE010000023.1:0-15229 GCA_041176905.1 Pseudomonadota bacterium | reverse complement strand
CTTCATTGGTGGCAAGTTCGTGGCACCCGTCAAAGGCCAGTACTTTGACGTGATCACGCCCATCAGCGGCAAGGTCTACACACAGGCCGCTCGCTCAGACGCTGCCGACATTGAGTTGGCCTTGAACGCCGCACACGCCGCCGCCGACGCATGGGGCAAAACCGATGCCGCCACCCGCGCCAACATGCTGCTCAAAATCGCCGACCGCATCGAAGCCAATTTGGAGATGCTGGCCTACGCCGAAACCGTGGACAACGGCAAGGCCATCCGCGAAACCTTGAACGCCGACATCCCGTTGACGATCGACCATTTCCGTTACTTCGCCGGTTGTCTGCGTGCGCAAGAAGGCGCCCTGTCCAACATCGATGAGAACACCGTGGCCTATCACTTCCAAGAACCCTTGGGCGTGGTCGGACAGATCATCCCTTGGAACTTCCCCATCTTGATGGCCGCATGGAAACTCGCCCCCGCCATTGGCGCGGGCAACTGCGTGGTTTTGAAGCCCGCCGAGTCCACCCCCATCAGCATCTTGATCATGGCCGAGTTGATCGCCGACATCTTGCCTCCTGGCGTGCTCAACATCGTCAACGGTTATGGCCGCGAAGCCGGTATGCCCTTGGCCACCAGCAAGCGCATCGCCAAGATCGCCTTCACTGGTTCGACCTCCACCGGCCGCGTCATTGCACAAGCCGCTGCCAACAACCTGATTCCCGCCACGCTCGAATTGGGCGGCAAGTCGCCCAACATCTTCTTTGCCGACATCATGGACAAAGACGATGGTTTCCTCGACAAAGCCATCGAAGGTTTGGTGCTGTTCGCGTTCAACCAAGGCGAGGTGTGCACCTGCCCATCGCGTGCTTTGATCCAAGAGAGCATCTACGACAAGTTCATGGAGCGTGTCTTGAAACGTGTGGCCGCCATCAAGCACCAAAACCCGCTCGACACCGACAGCATGATGGGCGCGCAAGCCTCCAAAGAGCAGCTGACCAAGATCTTGTCTTACTTGGATTTGGGCAAGCAAGAAGGTGCTGAAGTGTTGGCCGGTGGCGCGCAGGCCCATTTGGGTGGTGACCTCGAAGGCGGCTACTACGTGCAGCCCACCTTGTTCAAAGGCCACAACAAAATGCGCATCTTCCAAGAAGAAATCTTCGGCCCCGTGTTGGCCGTGACCACCTTCAAGGACGAAGCCGAAGCGCTGGAAATCGCCAACGACACGCTCTACGGTTTGGGTGCGGGTGTGTGGAGTCGCAACGGTAACGTGGCGTACCGCATGGGCCGCGCCATCAAGGCCGGTCGTGTGTGGACCAACTGCTACCACGCTTACCCCGCACACGCCGCTTTCGGTGGCTACAAAGAGTCCGGCATCGGTCGCGAAACCCACAAGGTCATGCTCGACCACTACCAGCAAACCAAGAACCTCTTGGTCAGCTACAGCGAGAGCAAGCTCGGGTTCTTCTGATCGGTTGAAGCGGTCATCATCAGAGGGGCGGAGCGATCCGCCCCCTTTTGTTGTGAGCAGTCAAGGAGATGAACATGGTTGAACGAGTGGTGGCCACGCCCGAAGCGCTGGCCTTGATCGATGAGCTCAAAGCGCAGTACGGCGAGCTGATGTTTCACCAGAGCGGCGGCTGCTGCGACAACAGCGCAGCCAATTGCTATTTGCCCACCGACCTGACGATCGGCCCGTACGACGTCAAGCTGGGTGAACTCGGCGGTGTGCCTTTCTACATTGGTCAGTCGCAATACGCGTATTGGAAGAGCACCCAACTCATTTTGGATGTGATCGAAGGCTCGGGCGGCACCTTCTCTTTGGAGGGCAATACCGGCAAGGCCTTTCACACCCGATCGCGTTTGTTCACCGATCAAGAGTGGTCCGAGATTGAGCCGCAGGTCTTGAAGGACTTGGGCTCCCTATAATTTGCAACCATGTACCTTTGCTGCGTTCGGCACTTCCCACGGGCTCAAAGCGGTTCCAGCCGCCGCGGTGTTTAGCCGTGGACGAACAGCCCAGCCCACAGGGCTTCTGGTCGCTTCGATGGCACGGCAGGCTGCCCCTCTCCCAGCTCTTTTGGCGCGACATGCTGGGTATGGGCACCCTGCTGAACTTGGTGTTTTTGTTCGTCACCCTCATGTTGTACGCCCAACGGGCCGACCCCCTGTTGGCCATGGTGGTTCATTTGGCGGTTCTGCCCCTCAACCTTTTTTTGGTGGCTTCGGTGTGGCGTCACCACCAAGCCCATTCGGGTTTCAAAGCCGCTGCGACACTCTGGTTGGGCATGACTTTTTTGGTTTGATGCGTCTTGCCGAGGGTAAACCCTAGTCTCTGGCGGCTATCGTGGTGATTGGAAATGCCATGCGCACAGAGGGCCAAAACTTCCTACACTGGTTGTTCTTTCAACCCCAGCACAAAGGAATAGGGATATGGACAGCAAGAAAAGCGCAACCGGCGGTTGCCCCGTCATGCACGGCGCCAACACCACTTCGGGTAACTCGAACATGGCTTGGTGGCCCAATGCCTTGAACCTGAACATCCTGCACCAGCAGGACAGCAAGACCAATCCGCTCAAGGGTTTTAACTACCGCGAAGAAGTCAAAAAGCTCGACGTCGCCGCGATCAAAAAAGACCTGACTGCTTTGATGACCGACAGCCAAGACTGGTGGCCGGCCGACTGGGGCCACTACGGTGGTTTGATGATCCGCATGGCATGGCACGCAGCCGGTTCTTACCGCGTGGCCGACGGCCGTGGTGGTGCGGGCACTGGCAATCAGCGCTTCGCTCCTCTGAACTCTTGGCCCGACAACGGCAACTTGGACAAAGCCCGTCGTTTGATCTGGCCCATCAAGAAAAAATACGGCAACAAAATCAGCTGGGCCGACTTGATGATCTTGGCCGGCAACGTCGCCTACGAATCCATGGGTTTGAAGACCTACGGCTTCTCGTTTGGCCGCGAAGACATCTGGCACCCCGAAGAAGACATCTACTGGGGTTCGGAAAAAGAGTGGTTGGCCTCGAGTCGCTACGACGGTGATGAGCGCGAGACGCTGGAAAACCCGCTGGCCGCTGTGCAAATGGGTTTGATCTACGTGAACCCCGAAGGCGTCAACGGCAAGCCCGACCCCCTGCGCACCGCACAAGACGTGCGTTTGACCTTCTTGCGCATGGCCATGAACGACGAAGAAACCTGTGCTTTGACCGCCGGTGGCCACACCGTGGGTAAATCGCACGGCAACGGCAAAGCCCAAAACTTGGGTCCAGCCCCTGAAGGTGCTGACATCCATGAGCAAGGTTTTGGTTGGATGAACCACACCGGCCGCGGTATTGGCCGCGACACCGTGACCAGCGGCATCGAAGGCGCTTGGACCACCCACCCCACGAAGTGGGACAACGGCTACTTCCACTTGCTGTTGAACTACGAGTGGGAACTCACCAAGAGCCCCGCCGGTGCGAACCAGTGGCGTCCGATCAACATCAAGCCCGAAGACATGCCCGCTGACGTGGAAGATGCGTCGATCAAAGTCATGCCCATGATGACCGACGCCGACATGGCCATGAAGGTGGACCCCGCTTACCGCAAGATCTCGGAGCGCTTCTACAAAGACCCCGAGTACTTCTCCAAAGTCTTTGCCCGCGCTTGGTTCAAGCTGACCCACCGCGACATGGGCCCTAAGGTTCGCTACATCGGCCCTGAAGTGCCTGCTGAAGACCTGATCTGGCAAGACCCCATCCCCGCGGGCAAAACCGGCTACGACGTGGCGGCTGTCAAAGCCAAAATCGCTGCCAGTGGTTTGAGCGTGAGCGAGATGGTGTCCACCGCTTGGGACAGCGCCCGCACCTACCGTGGCTCCGACATGCGCGGTGGTGCCAACGGTGCACGCATCCGTTTGGCCCCCCAGAAGGACTGGGAAGGCAACGAGCCCGCCCGTTTGGCCAAGGTCTTGAAGGTCTTGGAAGGCATCGCCAAAGACAGCGGCGCCAGCGTGGCCGATGTGATCGTCTTGGCCGGTAACGTGGGCTTGGAGCAAGCCATCAAGGCCGCTGGTTTGAACGTCCCAGTGCCGTTCAACCCAGGCCGCGGTGACGCGACCCAGGACATGACCGATGTGGAGTCGTTCGCGGTGCTCGAGCCTGTGCACGACGGCTTCCGCAACTGGACCAAGAAAGACTACGTCGTCAGCCCCGAAGAAATGTTGTTGGACCGCGCACAACTTTTGGGCCTGACCGCCCCTGAGATGACCTGCTTGATCGGCGGCATGCGTGTCTTGGGCACCAACCACGGTGGCTCCAAGCACGGTGTGTTCACCGACCGCGTGGGTGCTTTGACCAACGACTTTTTTGTCAACTTGACCGACATGTCTTACCAGTGGAAGCCCACCGGCAAAAACTCGTACGACATCGTGGAGCGCAAGACCGGCAAAGCCAAGTGGACCGCCACCCGCGCCGACTTGGTCTTTGGTTCGAACTCGATCCTGCGCGCCTACGCAGAGGTCTACGCCCAAGACGACAACAAAGAAAAGTTTGCCAAAGACTTTGTGGCCGCTTGGACCAAGGTCATGAACGCCGACCGCTTCTGATGTGGCGCATGCCTTCGGGCATGCCACAGCAGACCTTTCAACGCCACCTTCGGGTGGCGTTGTCGTTGGTGGCGCTGTGCCTGCCTAGAATGCAGACATGACCCCCAACCGTGCCGATCACCCTTTGTTGCGCATCGCGACCTACAACATCCACAAAGGCGTGCAAGGCTTGGGACCCGCCAAGCGCTTGGAAATCCACAACCTGGGCCATGCGGTCGAGCAGCTCGACGCCGACGTGGTGTGCTTGCAAGAGGTGCGACACCACAACCGCCGAGAGCAGCGCCGCTTTGAACATTGGCCGGCGCTGTCGCAAGCCGAATTCTTGGCCCCCCCAGGTTATGAGTCGGTGTACCGCACCAACGCGGTGACGCGCGACGGCGAGCACGGCAACGCCGTCTTGTCGCGCTGGCCGGTGATGGGTCACCGACACGAAGACCTGTCGGATCACCGGTTTGAACAGCGCGGGCTTTTGCACACCGAGGTGCAGATCGCGGGCGTGATGGTGCATGTGGTGGTGGTTCACTTGGGTTTGGTGCCGGCCAGTCGGGTCAGGCAAGTGGAACAATTGGGCCGTTACTTGGTGCGCGAGGTTGACTCCCAAGCACCGCTCTTGGTGGCGGGCGACTTCAACGACTGGGGCCAGCGCCTGAGTCGCATGATGGCCGACATGGGCTTGCAAGAACACGGCGCACGCACGCCGACCTTCCCAGCCCGTTTGCCTTTGACCCAGCTTGACCATGTGTACGCCCGTGGCCTCAAGCCCGTGGGCACTTGGGTGCCGCGTGGGCGCATTTGGCACCAGATGTCCGACCACCTGCCCTTGGTGGCGGATTTTGCTTGGCTGGACTGAGCGTGCGATTGGCAGCCACGGTCCAAGCCGGTCACACACTGTCCTTGCTGGAGGGGACGAAGGACTGGTTCCCTGCGCTCATCCGAGAACTGGACAAGGCACAGAACCAAGTCCAGATCGAAACCTACATCTTGGACATGACCGGTGCAGGCGAGGCCGTGGTTCAAGCCTTGGAGCGAACCGCGTTGCGCGGTGTTCGCGTGTGGCTCTTGGTGGACGGAGCCGGCACGGGTGAGTTGCCCCCTCAGTGGCGTGAGCGTTTGGACCGCGCGGGCGTGGTCTGGCGCGTGTTCGCGCCCTTCGGTACTTGGGGCTGGTTTGTGCCCAGCCGTTGGCGGCGCTTGCACCGCAAACTGTGCGTGGTCGACAACCGGGTGGCGTTTTGTGGCGGTATCAACATCTTGGACGATTGGCATGACCCCAACCATGGTGCTTTGCATCGCCCACGGCTGGACTTTTCGGTGCAGGTGCAAGGCCCCGTGGTGCAAGACATCCACGAAGCCATGAACCAGCTGTGGTGGCGCACCGAAGCGGCCACGCAGGTGCGCCGCCGCGACGTGCCCGAGGCCTTGTCGGCCTTGCGCGCCACGCGTTGGTTGGGTTGGTTGAATCGAGACACCAGACCTCGGGTGAGCCTGTCGGGAGTCAAAGCGGGTTTGCTCTTGCGCGACAACCTGAGCCACCGCGGTGACATCGAGCGCGCTTACCTCAAGGCGATTGCGTCGGCGCGCCACGAGATCGTCATCGCCAACGCCTATTTTTTGCCGGGTCGCCGCCTGCGACGGGCCTTGACCCTGGCCGCTTCGCGTGGGGTGCGGGTGCGTCTTTTGTTGCAGGGGCGTTACGAATATTTCATGCAATACCACGCCGCACGCGCGGTCTACGCCAGTTTGCTGGCCGCGGGCATCGAGATCCACGAGTACCAACGAAGTTTTTTGCACGCCAAGGTCGCGGTGATTGACCCCCACCATGGCCGCCCATGGGCCACGGTAGGCTCGTCCAATTTGGATCCCCTGAGCCTCTTGCTGGCCCGCGAGGCCAATGTGCAGGTGCTCGACGCACCCTTTGCGCAGCAGCTGCACCAACGCCTGTGCCAAGCCATGCGCGACGACGGGCAGGCGGTGAGCGTCGAGCAATTTGCCCAGCGCGGGCGGGGCGAGCGCTTGCGCGAGTGGGCGGCCTTGGCGCTGATGCGCTTGGCCTTGTGGCTCACCGGTCGGCGTTATTGATGGCGCGGGGCAAAGTCCCGCTGGCAGGTGGACCATTGGGCTCGGTGTTAGGATACTTTTAAGACATCCAATCGAACCGAACATGACTGCTTCCATTCCCTCAGACGACGACGTTGGCACCCCCGTGTCGGTCAAGATCCGCGAACGCATTCTCGCCAGTCGCCGGCGCTTTCACTCCAACGACAACATCGCCGACTTCATCGAGCCCGGTGAGTTGGACCAACTGCTCGACGAAGTCGCCAGCAAGATGCAAGGCGTGCTCGACAGCTTGGTGATCGACTTGGAGCACGACCACAACACCGCCGACACCGCCAAGCGTGTGGCCAAGATGTACATCAAAGAGGTCTTCAATGGCCGCTACGTCAAAGCGCCCAACATCACCGAATTCCCCAACGCCGAGCACCTCAACGAGTTGATGATCGTCGGCCCCATCACCGTGCGCAGCGCTTGCAGCCACCACTTTTGCCCGGTCATTGGCAAAATTTGGATCGGCATCTTGCCCAACGAACGCACCAACGTGATTGGCTTGTCCAAGTACGCGCGTTTGGCCGAGTGGATCATGGGCCGCCCCCAAATTCAAGAAGAGGCGGTGGTGCAACTCGCCGATCTGATCCAACAAAAAACCCAACCCGATGGCTTGGCCATCGTGATGGAGGCCAGCCACTACTGCATGTCTTGGCGCGGTGTCAAAGACATGGACAGCAAGATGATCAATTCGGTCATGCGCGGGGCTTTCCTCAAAGACCCGAACCTGCGTCGCGAATTTTTGTCCCTGATTCCTAAGAAGGATTGAACCATGTTGGTCCGATTGTTGTATGTCAGCCGTGCGATCAATACCCATGCCGAGGAAGCGACCGAATCCATTCTCAACAGCTCCAAGGCGCACAACCTCAACAACGGCATCACCGGTGTGTTGTGCTATGGCGGTGGCATTTTTCTGCAAGCACTCGAGGGCGGTCGCAAGCAGGTCAATGAGCTCTACACGCACATCGTCAAAGACCCGCGCCACCAAGACGTGGTCTTGCTGGCCTACGAAGAAATCGAAGAGCGTCGCTTTGGTGGTTGGACCATGGGCCAAGTGCGCTTGGACAAGCTCAACCCCTCGATCGTGCTCAAGTACTCCGAGAGCGCAGAACTCGACCCCTACGCGGTCTCGGGTCGCGTGTCGTTTGCGTTGCTCGAAGAGCTGATGGCCACCGCCGCCATCATCGGCCGAGCCTGAGTCTGGCTGTGCCGACGCTGATCGGCTGCGACTTCACCAGCCGCCCCACGCGGCGCAAGCCCATCGTCTTGGCCACGGGTCAAGCGCGAGCGGGACGGGTGCAGTTGCAAGCCTTGCTCACCTTTGAAACCCCCGATGCCTTTGGGCAATGGTTGTCGCAAGACGGCGACTGGGTCGGGGGCTTTGACCTGCCCTTCGGTTTGCCGCGTGAGCTGGTGCAGACCTTGGCTTGGCCCACCGATTGGGCGGCCTGCATGGACCATTACGCCGCTTTGTCGCGCACCGAGATTCGCGATCGGTTCGTCGCTTTTTGTGACGAGCGCCCCGTGGGGCAAAAGTTCGCGCACCGCGCCACCGACGGTCCCGCAGGCTCCAGTCCCTCCATGAAATGGGTCAACCCGCCGGTGGCCTTTATGTTGCACGCCGGTGTGCCGGCCTTGCGCCAAGCGGGCGTGCACTTGCCCGGATTGGCCGAGGGCGATCACCGCCGCGTGGCCCTAGAGGCCTACCCCGGCTTGTTGGCCCGCGAGGTTTTGGGACAGCGTTCTTACAAAAGCGACGACAAGGCCAAACAAACCCCCGAGCGGCTATTGGCCCGGCGCGAACTCATCGGCGCACTTGAACGCGGCCAAACCCGCTTGGGCCTGCGCTTGGTGGCCAGCAACACCCTGATGGGCCGGCTCGCCGACGACGCCAGCGGGGATGCGCTGGACGCCACCTTGTGTCTGGTCCAAGCCGCTTGGGCGCAAGCCCAACACGAGGCCGGTCACCCACAATACGGATTGCCCCATTTCGACCCCCTAGAGGGGTGGATCGTCACCGCTTAATCCCCAAACCAGAAAGCACGTCCCATGACCATCGCTGAATTTTGTATCTTGATCGCCTGTCTCTTGCCCATCGTGTGTGCGGGCATCGCCAAATCGAAGGGCTTTGGCGTCTCACGCCGAGATGGGGGTTTTGACAACCACAACCCGCGTCAGTGGTTGGCGCGATTGGAGGGCTGGCAGGCCCGCGCCAATGCCGCGCAGCACAACAGTTTTGAGGCCTTGCCCCTGTTCATCGCGGGCGTCTTGATCGCGCAAGCCCACGGCGCGGCGAGCAGCACCATCGACGCCTTGGCCGTGGTGTTCGTTTTGGCCCGCGTGTCCTACATCGCCACCTATTTGGCCGACCGCGCCAACCTGCGCACCTTGAGCTGGGTGGTGGCTTTGGGCTGCGCCATCGCGTTGTTCTTCGTGTGAGGCTGAGAACATGGATTCTTTGACACAAATCGCCTTGGGGGCTTCAATTGGAGTGGCCGTCATGGGCCGTCGAACGGCCGCGTGGAAAGCCGCGGTCTGGGGTGGGGTGGCTGGTTTGTTGCCCGACCTCGACGTGCTACTGGACCACGGCGACCCGGTGCTCAACATGGTCTTACACCGCGCGGAGACCCACGCGCTGTTCTGGTTGGCCTTGGCTTCGTGGCCTTTGGCGTGGTGTGTCTCGCGCATCCAAGGTCAGGCGCATGAGCTGCGCCGTTGGTGGGCGGTGATCGCCCTGGCTTTGATGACGCACCCGATCCTGGATTGGTTCACGATTTACGGCACCCAGTTGTTCTTACCCTTCACCGACGAGGCCTTGGGCTTGGGCAGTTTGTTCATCATCGATCCTCTCTACAGCCTGCCTTTGATGGCCGGTGTGGTCTGGGCCCTGCGCGGCAGCCTCGCGGGTTGGCGCGCCAACACCTGGGGTTTGGCGTGGAGCTGTGGGTACATCGCTTGGAGCGTGGTGGCGCAGCAGCACGTCTTGCAGCACGCCCACACATCCTTGCGCGCCGCGGGCTTGCCCACCGAGCAGGTGTTTGTGACCCCCGCGCCCTTCAACACCGTGTTGTGGCGCGTGGTGGCGGTGGATGGTGACCATTTGCACGAGGGGTTTTATTCGCTCTTGGACGCGGGGCGTCCGGTGCGCTTCGATGCGTTCGAGCGCGGTGCGGATCTCTTGGAAAAACATGCTGAGCATCCGCAGGTGCAGCGTTTGCAGCGCTTCACCGATGGTTTTGTGAGCCTGCGCCAAGACGCGAGCGGCGACTTGTGGGTCAGCGATTGGCGCATGGGCCAATACCCCAACTTTGTCTTCACCTTCAACATCGGCGCCCCCTTGGCCGCTGGGCAGACACCCCCCGTGGCCACCCAAGAGCGGCGCACCATGGACGTGGGTGCTGGTTTGGCCTGGCTGGGTCAGCGGATACGGGGCATGGATGTTGACCCACCGCGCGAACCTTGATCGTCGCTGGGTTCAGCCCAAACGCGCGCGGTGGCGGGCGATTTGCAAGCGCACCTGTGCAGGGGCTGTGCCGCCCAGCGTGTTGCGGGCATTCAATGAGCCTTGCAGGCTGAGTGGGCCAAACACATCGGCTTCGATGCGGCTGTCGAACTTTTGCAGCGTTTCCAGCGGCAGCTCGGACAGGTCCACGCCCAGACCTTGGGCCGTCTTGACGGCGTGGGCCACCACTTCGTGGGCATCACGGAAGGGCAGGCCCTTTTTGACCAAATAGTCGGCCAAGTCGGTGGCGGTGGCGTAGCCTTTTTTTACGGCCGCTTCCATGGCGGCGGCATTCACCGTGATGCCGCCTTCTTTTTGGCCGGTGGCGGGGTTGACTTGGCCGCCCACCATTTCGCTGAAGATGCGCAGCGTGTCTTTGAGCGTGTCGACGGTGTCGAACAGCGGCTCTTTGTCTTCTTGGTTGTCTTTGTTGTAGGCCAGCGGCTGGCCCTTCATCAGGGTGATCAGGCCCATCAGGTGACCGACCACACGGCCCGTCTTGCCGCGAGCCAGCTCGGGCACGTCGGGGTTTTTCTTCTGCGGCATGATCGACGAGCCGGTGGTGAAGCGGTCGGCGATCTTCACAAAACCGAAGTTCTGGCTCATCCACAAAATCAACTCTTCCGAGAAGCGGCTGATGTGCACCATGCACAGGCTGGCAGCGGCGGTGAATTCGATGGCGAAGTCGCGGTCGCTCACGCCGTCCAAGCTGTTTTGGCAAACCTGTGGGTTGCCCGCCTCATCGACCATGCCCAAGGTGCGGGCCACGCGTTCGCGGTCCAGCGGGTAGGTCGTGCCGGCTAAAGCGGCGCTGCCCAGCGGCAGGCGGTTGGTGCGGCGGCGCACGTCGTTCATGCGCTCAGCGTCGCGGCTGAACATCTCGACATAGGCCAGCAGGTGGTGCGCAAAGCTCACGGGTTGCGCCACTTGCAGGTGGGTGAAGCCGGGCATGATGACCTCGACGTTCTTCTCGGCCACATCGACCAGCGACTTTTGCAAATCCACCAACAACTCGATGATCAGGTCCATCTCGCTGCGCAACCACAGGCGCACGTCGGTGGCCACTTGGTCGTTGCGGCTGCGCCCGGTGTGCAGGCGCTTGCCCGCGTCACCCACCAGCTGGGTCAGGCGTGCTTCGATGTTCAGGTGCACGTCTTCGAGGTCGAGCTTCCACTCAAACGCGCCGGATTCGATCTCTTGCGCGATCTGCGCCATGCCGCGCTGGATGTCGGCCAGGTCGCTCGCACCAATGATCTTTTGCGCGGCCAGCATCTCGGCGTGGGCCAGCGAGCCTTGGATGTCGGCTTGCCACAGGCGCTTGTCGAAGAACACGCTGGCGGTGTAGCGCTTGACCAACTCGCTCATGGGCTCGGAAAAGAGCGCGGACCAGGCTTGGGATTTGGTGTCGAGTTGGTTTGTCATGGGATAGGATTTTATCGGCTGAGTGCGGGGCGTCGGCTTCAGAGCTGCGCGGCCTCGACCAAGAAGCGCACGCGGCGCTGGCCTTGCCAAGCGTCGGCGTCCAAACGGAAGGCCAAGGTCACGCGCGCGGGCAGGGGTTCGGTGCGGCCAAACCAAATACCGTCCACCGGCTGGCCTTGGTGTTTGAGTTTGAGGGCGAGGTGTTTTTCGCCCACCAAGCGTTGCGAGACCACCTCCACTTCTTCGCTGAACACCGGCGGCGCAAAGCCTTGGCCCCAGACGGCTTCGTGCAAGGTGTCGACCACCTCGGGGCGGCGGTATTGCGGGTCGAGCGGGCCGTCGGCTTCGAGACGGCGTTGCAAGGTGTGGGCGTCGAGCCATTCGTGCGCGACCTGTTGCAGCGCTTGCTCAAAGGTGTCGAGCTGGTCTTCGTCGATGGTGCAGCCCGCGGCCATGGCGTGGCCACCAAAGCGCAGCAACACGTCGGGGTGGCGTTTGGCCACGAGGTCGAGCGCGTCGCGCAGATGGAAGCCGGGGATGGATCGGCCCGAGCCCTTGAGCTCGTGGCCTTTGCCGTCGGCCGCGCTGGGTGCGAACACAAAGGTGGGGCGGTGCAGTTGTTCTTTGAGGCGCGAGGCCACGATGCCGACCACCCCCTCGTGAAAGTCCGGGTCAAACACCACCACGGCCGGTGGCGGTTCGTCGTCGGCATCGAACATGCCGTCGACCATGGCCAAGGCTTGGTCGCGCATATCGCCTTCGATGGTTTTGCGCTCTCGGTTGATGGCGTCGAGCGTGCGCGCCAATTCGTCGGCGCGTGCGGCGTCGTCGGTGAGCAGGCATTCGATGCCCAAGCCCATGTCGGCCAAACGGCCCGCGGCGTTGATGCGTGGGCCCAAGGCAAAACCAAAGTCAAAGCTGGTGGCCGACTCAAAACGGCGACCCGCCACCTGGAGCAGCGCGGTCATGCCCGCGGGCATGGCGCCAGCGCGCACGCGCTTGAGGCCTTGTGCGACCAAACGGCGGTTGTTGGCGTCGAGCTTGACCACATCGGCCACGGTGCCCAAGGCCACCAGCGGCAGCAAGGAGTCGATCTTGGGTTGGGTCTCGGTGCTGAAGACGCCGCGTTGGCGCAGCTCGGCGCGCAAAGCCAGCAAGACATAAAACATCACGCCCACCCCAGCGATGGACTTGCTCTCAAAACCGCAGCCGGGTTGGTTGGGGTTGACGATGACGCAGTCGCGCGGCAGGGTGATCTGGTCGTTCACGCTGGCGGGCAGGTGGTGGTCGGTGATGACCACTTGCAGGCCCAAGTCACGCGCCACGCGCACGCCCTCGATGCTGGCAATGCCGTTGTCCACGGTGATGAGCACATCGGTGCCACGGGCGTGCACGCGCTGCGCGATGTTGGGCGTCAGGCCGTAGCCGTCTTGTACGCGGTCGGGCACAAAATACGACACCGCGTCAAAGCCCATGGGGGCGCCGAGCATGCGCAGGCCGCGCACACCCACGGCACACGCGGTCGCGCCGTCGCAGTCGTAATCGGCCACGATGCACAAGCGCTGGCCGGCTTGCATGGCGTTGGCCAGTTGCACCGCCGCTTGGGCGCAGCTGAGCAAGGTGTCGGGCGGCAGCAGGCGCGCCAAACCGGTGTCAAGTTCTTGCGCTTGTGTGATGCCGCGTGCGGCGAACAGTTGCGCCAGCAAGGGGTGCACGCCGCTTTGTTCGAGCGCCCATACGGCGCGGGGTGGGGCTTGACGGGTGATGATGTGCATGGTCACAAAGCGCTCAAAACAGCGGTGGGAGAAGGGGGCTTGTGCCACAGCGCTTGCCAGCGGGCGCGCCAAGGTGATGCCGGGGTGGTGGGGGTTTGCCAAACTTGGCTGTGGCGCTCGCCGCACAGCGTCAAGCCAAAGGCTTGGCCCGCTTGTACGCGGGCCAGTGGCTCGGCCAAGGCCGCGTCCACCTCGGCCCAAGCGCGTGCCCAAGCCGCCCAGTCGCCGCGCAGGGCGTGGGTTTGCAGCGCGTCGATCACCACCGGGCGGCGCGACCAGTCGGGCGCTGTTGCGCAAGCGCCCGCGCCGCTGAGCCAAAAACCGTTGATCGGCAACAGGCCTTGGGCCACGCGCTCATCGTGCGCGGGCTGGGTGTAGAACAGCATCTGGGCTTCGTTGTGCAGGCGCTTGAGCCCGGGGCTGTGGTGCAGGTGTTGGGTCTCGACCGTGCGCCCGCTCAGGCGCTCCAGGTTCAGTCCACTCACCGAGCGAAACACCTCGCCGCGCGCCAGCCAGCGGTCGGGTCTTTGCCAGCGCAGCTCAATGCCGTCTTCGGCGCACAAGTCGGCCAAGGCTTGGCACAGCGCTTGGGAGTGTTCGGCGCTCAGGGCCAAGTCGGCGGGCGGGATCAGGCGCACGTGGTCCATGCCGATTTGGTAGTGGCAGGGGGTGAACCAAGCGTGGGCCTCGGTGGGGCGCTCGTTGTGGGCAGCGGCCCATGGCCAACCGGCCAAGCGGGCATCAGCATCGGCACGCTGCAGGCCCACGGCGCAGGCCAGCACGTGGTGGTGCGGCAGGTCGGGGCTGTCTTCGTCCAGCGCAGGGCTGGACACAGGGCTGGGCGACAAACGCCCGAGCAAGGCCTGCAGGTGGGGTAACTGCATTTCACGCAATCGATCGAGGGCGGCCGGGTCTTGGCTGCTGGCAAAGGGCAGGATCATCCCGCCATTGTCGGGGATGCCACAATGTTGGCAGGACACACCCATGCAAACCCCTTACGAACTCATTTTGGGCTGGCGCTACACCCGCGCAGGACGCGCCACCCGCCGCAACGGCTTCATCTCCTTCATCTCTGGTGTGTCCATGGTGGGTATCGCTTTGGGTGTGGCCGCGCTCATCATCGTGTTGTCGGTGATGAACGGTTTTCAGAAAGAGGTGCGCGACCGCATGCTCAGCGTGCTCTCGCACATCGAGGTGTTCGACCCCGATGGTTTGGGCATCCCCGATTTACCGGCCACCTTGGCCGCGGCGCGTCAACACCCTGAGGTGGTGGGCGTGGCGCCGTTTGTGTCGGCCCAAGCGCTGCTGGCGCGCGGTGAGGACATGAAAGGCGTGTTGGTGCGTGGCATCGACCCAGTGCTCGAGCCCTCGGTCACCGACTTGGTGAGCCCAGCCATGACCGACACCTTTGCGCGCTTGGTGCCCGGTGAGTTTGGTGTGGTCTTGGGTGTGGAGTTGGCGCGCAGCTTGGGCGTGATCACCGGCGACCCCGTCACCCTGATCGCGCCCAGCGGTCAAGTCACGCCCGCGGGTGTGTTGCCGCGCATCCGCCAAATGACGGTGGTGGGCACCTTCGATTCGGGCCACTTTGAATACGACTCGACGCTGGCCATGCTGCACCAAGACGACGCCATGAAGATTTTCCGTTTGGAAGGCCCGACCGGCGTGCGCATCAAAATCCAAGACCTGCACCGCGCTCGCGAAGTGGCCCTCGAGATGGCGCCCACCATGCCGGCGGGGCTGTTCATGCGCGACTGGACGCGACAAAACCGCACCTGGTTCGCCGCGGTGCAGTTGGAAAAACGCATGATGTTCATCATCCTGACCTTGATCGTGGCGGTGGCCGCGTTCAACC
>JBEDCE010000022.1:0-15233 GCA_041176905.1 Pseudomonadota bacterium | reverse complement strand
AACTGCAACTGCTCGGCGGCCGCGGGGCGGCTGTAGCCACCGCCGTCTTCGCCACCACCGCTGGGGCCGCCCATGCCTTCACGGCCGCCGAGCAGTTGCAGTTCGGTGGCGATGATGTCCACGGTGTTCTTTTCCACGCCGGTGGTTTTGTCGACGTAAGTGCCGTACTTCAAGCGGCCTTCGACGTACAAGGGGCGGCCTTTTTTGACGTATTCGCCCGCGATTTCGGCCAAGCGGTCATAGAAGGTGACGCGGTGCCACTGGGTGTCTTCGATGGTTTCGCCGCTGTTTTTGTCTTTGCGGCGGCTGGACGTGGCGATGCTGATGTTGGCCACGGCCTGGCCCGAGGGCAGGTAACGGATTTCGGGATCACGGCCACAGTTGCCGACGAGGATGACTTTGTTGACGGATGCCATGGTGGGTGTCCTTTGAAGAGAAGTTGGATGACATTGTGCCGCAAGTGCAAAGCCGGGCCTTGCCCCGGCGGTGCTCAATCGCGGCCAAGAGCGGGTGCGCTCATGGGCCAGGCCACGAGCAGCCAAAGCAAGGCCGCCACCGCGCACACCACAAACAAACCGCTGGGGCCGTGGGCATGAACCAACCAGCCGCCGAGCGCGCCGCCGACGAAAAAGCCCAGCGACTGCAGCGTGTTGTACAGCCCCAGCGCCGCGCCGCGAGCACCCGTGGGCGCCAAGCGCGAGACCAAGCTGGGTTGCGAGGCTTCCAGCATGTTGAACGATGTGAAAAACAACAGCAGGACCCCGCCCAAGGTCCACACCGAGGGTGCGGCCCCCGGCTGCACCAAGGCCCACAGCGCCAACTGCACCAAGACCAAGAGGGCCACCGCGAACAAAAACGCGCCGCGCAAATACCCGCGACGCTCCATCGGGAACAACAAGCCACCCATCAACAGCAGCGAGATCAGCACCGCGGGCAGGTACATGCGCCAATGCTCGGGCTGGCTCAGCCCGGCCTGCACCAGCATGGCGGGCACGGCCATCCACATGGCCAGTTGCACTGCGTGCAGCACAAACACCCCGAAGTTCAAACGCAACAAAGCGGGGTCGCGCAGCACCACGCCCCAATCGGTGCGGGGGCGCTGGGCGCCGGGCGCTTCAGGCAGCGGCTCGGGCGGGGCCCACCAGACCACCACCGCGATGCCCAACAAGGCCAAGACCGTGGTCAGGGCAAAGATGCCCGACAAACCCACCCAGCCAGCCAGCAACGGCGCCAACACCAAAGAGGACGCGAACATCAGCGCGATGCTGCCGCCAATGATGGCCATGGCCTTGGTGCGCACGCCGTCGCGGGTAACGTCGGCCAAGAAAGCGGTGACGGCCGCCGAGATGGCACCCGCGCCCTGCAACGCACGGCCCACAGCGAGCCAGGTCAGGTCGGGGGCCCAAGCGGCCACGGCGCTGCCCAAGGCGAATACCAACAAACCCACCACGATGGTCGGTTTGCGACCCAAGCGGTCCGAAGCCACGCCAAAGGGGATTTGCAGCAGCGCTTGTGCCAGGCCATACAGGCCCATGGCCAAGCCCACGCGGGTGGCGTCATCGCCCCCGGGCAGGCGCGCGGCCTCTAGGGCAAAGACCGGCAGCACCAAAAACAAACCGAGCATGCGCAAAGCAAAAATGGCCGCCAACGAGGCGCTGGCGCGCCGCTCGGTGCTGGTCATTTGAAAATCGTGGGGGTCGGTGGGCTCGGTGGACGCAGACAAGGGCAGGGCAACAAAGACAAAACACCATTGTGCGCCACGGCGGTGCAGGGCTTATCATGCTCGGTTGCCCTGAACGCGCCGGCCCGCAGCCGGCCCACACCCCGTGAACCCCATGATGCCCTCGCGCCCTGTGTTGCCCAGCACCGTTTTGTCGGTGCGCGGTGCGCGCACGCACAACCTCAAAAACATCGACCTGGACATCCCCAAACACGCTTTGGTGGTGATCACCGGCTTGTCCGGTTCGGGCAAATCGAGTTTGGCCTTTGACACACTGTACGCCGAAGGCCAGCGCCGCTACGTGGAGAGTTTGTCGGCGTATGCGCGGCAGTTTTTGCAGTTGATGGACAAGCCCGATGTGGACCTGATCGAGGGCTTGGCGCCCGCGATCGCCATCGAGCAAAAAGCCACCAGCCACAACCCGCGATCGACCGTGGGCACGGTCACCGAAATTCACGATTACCTGCGTTTGCTCTTCGCCCGCGCCGGCACACCACACTGCCCCGAACACGACCTGCCCTTGGCCGCGCAAAGCGTGGCCCAAATGGTGGACGCTGTGTTGGCCATGCCCGACCAAACCCGTTTGATGGTGCTGGCCCCCGTGGCGCGCGAGAAAAAAGGCGAATACGTTGACCTGTTTGCTCAGATGCAAGCGCAGGGCTTTGTGCGCTTTCGGGTCGACGGCCAAGTGGTCGAAGCCGACGCCTTGCCCACGCTGAAGAAAACCGAAAAGCACAACATCGACGTGGTGATCGACCGCCTCAAGGTCCGCCACGAGGTGCCCGAAGACGGCACGCCCAACCCTTTGCGACAACGTTTGGCCGAGAGCTTCGAGGCCGCGCTGCGCTTGGCCGATGGCCGCGCCTTGGTGCTCGACCTCGACAGCGGTGTGGAGCACGGCTTTTCTGCGCGCTTTGCTTGTCCCGTGTGCAGCCACAGCGTGGGCGAGCTCGAACCCCGCTTGTTTTCTTTCAACTCACCCATGGGGGCGTGCCCGACCTGCGACGGTTTGGGCCACACCGAGGTGTTCGACGCCGAGCGCGTGGTGGCCTTTCCCTCGCTGAGCTTGGCCAGCGGTGCGATCAAAGGCTGGGACCGCCGCAACGCCTATTACTTCTCAATGGTCGAGAGCTTGGGCAAGCACCTGGGCTTTGACCCGGACACGCCTTGGGAGTCTTTGCCCGCTCCAGTGCAGCACGTGGTCTTGTTCGGCTCGGGCGAGGAAGAGATCAAGTTCAGCTACACCATGGAGTCGGGCAGCTCGGCGGGCAAACGCGTGAGCAAAAAACACCCCTTCGAGGGCATCATCCGCAATTTCGAGCGCCGCTTGCGCGAAACCGATTCGGTGGCCGTGCGCGAAGAACTCAGCCGCTACCGCGCCACTCACGCTTGCCCCGACTGCCAGGGCACGCGCCTCAAGCGCGATGCACGCCACGTGTTCGTGGGCGAAGGCGAGCAACGCCGCCCCATCTACACCATCAGCCACATCACCTTGGGTGAAGCGTTGAGTTACTTCCAAACGCTGCAGCTCAGCGGTGCCAAGGGCGACATCGCCGCGCGCGTCATCAACGAAATTCGCCAACGCCTGCGCTTCCTCAACGACGTGGGCCTGAACTACTTGAGCCTGGACCGCAGCGCCGACACCTTGAGCGGCGGCGAGGCGCAGCGCATCCGTTTGGCCAGCCAAATCGGCTCAGGCCTGACGGGTGTGATGTACGTGCTGGACGAGCCCAGCATCGGCCTGCACCAGCGTGACAACGACCGACTGATCGCCACGCTGCGGCACCTGCGCGATTTGGGCAACACCGTCTTGGTGGTTGAACACGACGAGGACATGATCCGCACCGCCGACCACGTGATCGACATGGGCCCCGGCGCGGGCATGCACGGCGGCCGCGTCATGGCCCAAGGCACGTGCGCCGAAGTTATGGCCACGCCCGAGTCGCTCACCGGCCAATACCTCAGTGGCGTGCGCCGCATCGCCGTGCCCACCGAGCGCCACGCGTGGTTGCCCGTGGTCAAAAGCCAAGCCCCCAAGAACCACAACCCCTTTGCCTCGCGCAACGGCAGCGTGAGCCCGGCGGCCGAACGCCGCGCCGCCCGAGAAGCCGCGCACCAAGCCACGCTGGGCGATTGGCAAGCCATTCGCGTGCTGGGTGCGCGTGGTCACAACCTGAAAAACGTGAGCGCGTCCTTTCCCGTGGGTTTGTTGACCTGCGTGACCGGCGTCTCCGGCTCGGGCAAGTCCACCTTGGTCAACGACACGCTGCACGCGGCCGTGGCCCGCACGCTCTACCGCGCCCACGACGAGCCCGCTGTGCACGACGCCATTGAAGGCATTGAGCACTTCGACAAGGTCATCAACGTCGACCAGAGCCCGATTGGCCGCACGCCGCGCAGCAACCCGGCGACCTACACCGGCCTGTTCACCGGCATTCGCGAACTGATGGCCGAAGTGCCGGCCGCGCGCGAACGCGGTTACGGCGCCGGGCGTTTTTCCTTCAACGTCAGCGGCGGGCGCTGCGAGGCCTGCCAAGGCGACGGCGTGGTGAAGGTCGAGATGCACTTTTTGCCCGACGTGTATGTGCCGTGCGACGTGTGCAGCGGCCAGCGCTACAACCGCGAAACCTTGGACGTGATTTACAAGGGCAAAAACATCGCGCAGATTTTGGAGATGACGGTCGAGCAAGCGCACGCGTTTTTCAACGCCGTGCCCACGCTGCACCGCAAGTTGCAAACCCTGCTCGACGTGGGCCTGTCCTACATCACCTTGGGCCAGAGCGCGACCACGCTCTCGGGCGGCGAGGCCCAGCGCGTCAAGCTCGCGCTGGAGCTCTCCAAACGCGACACCGGGCGCACGCTCTACATCTTGGACGAGCCCACCACCGGTCTGCACTTTGCCGACATCGAGTTGCTGCTCAAGGTGCTGCACCAGCTGCGCGACGCGGGCAACACGATCGTGGTGATCGAACACAACCTGGACGTCATCAAAACCGCCGACTGGGTGATAGACATGGGCCCCGAGGGCGGCAGCGGCGGCGGTACCGTGGTGTGCGAAGGCACACCCGAAGACGTGGCCGCCTGCGAGGCCAGCTTCACCGGCCGCTATTTGGCGCGCTTGCTCTGAAGCCTGCTGATCCACGCCGCCGATGGAAACCGAACTCAAACTCAGCCTGAACGAGGCCGACGCCCCAGCCTTGCGTTCGCACCCGCTCCTGAGCGGGGCCAGCGACACGCTGCGCTTGCTCAACACCTACTTCGATACGCCCGGGCTGGACTTGCAGCGCGCCCGCATGGCGGTGCGCGAGCGCCTATCGGGCTCGGACTGGCTGCTGACGGTCAAGACCGCCGGCACCAGCGTGGGGGGCTTGTCGCGCCGCCAAGAGTGGGAAGGCCCGACCACACCGGGCGCACTGGACTTTGCTGCACTGGTCGATGCCCCCGCACTGGCCGCACAACTCATGACTTGGCGTGCCGAGTTGCGTCCGCTGTTTTGCACCGACTTTGAACGCCAACGCTGGGTGATCACACACGCCGAGGCGCAGATTGAGGTGGCACTGGACCAAGGCGAGGTCAGCGTGCCCGGCACCGCGCTGAGCGCGCCGATCTTGGAGTTGGAGCTGGAGTTGCTCAGCGGCCCCGACACCGCTTTACAGACCTTGGCACAGGCCCTGCGCCAAAGCCCCGGCGGCACGCTGTTGCTCAACCCTTGCGACACCAGCAAAGCACAACGCGGCATGGCACTGTGGCGGCAGTCAAACTGAAGGCTTAAGCGCGCTGCGCGTCGCGCAAGGTTTGACGGGTGGCTTCGGCCACGCGGCGAGCGGCTTGGGCGAAGTCGGCTTCGGCGCTGGCGTAAAGGATGGCACGTGAGGAATTCACACAAATCGGGCCCGTGGTCTGGCCTTGCGCGTCGGCGCGCCAGCCGGCTTTAACGGTGGCGGTGGCGTCGCCGCCCTGTGCACCCACACCCGGGATGAGCAAAGGCACCGTAGGCGCCAAGGCGCGCACGCGCTCGATCTCGGCGGGGTAGGTCGCGCCCACCACCAAGCCCAATTGCCCATTGAGGTTCCAGCCGCCTTGGGCAAGCTGCGCGATGTGTTCAAACAAACGCGGCTGGCCGTCCACCGTGGCCAAGCGCTGGTTTTGAAAATCGTCACCGCCGGGGTTGGAGGTGCGGCACAACAAAAACGCGCCCTTGCCGTGGCGCTTCAAATAGGGTTGCACCGAATCGAAACCCATGTAGGGCGAGAGCGTGACGGCATCGGCGCCAAAGCGCTCAAAGGCTTCGATGGCGTATTGCTCAGCGGTCGCGCCGATGTCGCCGCGCTTGGCGTCCAAGATGACTGGCACATCGGGCGCAGCGCGGCGCATGTGCGCGACCAAACGCTCCAACTGATCTTCGGCGCGGTGGGCCGCGAAATACGCGATTTGCGGCTTGAAGGCCATGGCCAGATCGGCCGTGGCGTCCACGATGGCGGCGCAAAAGTCAAAAATTTTGCTGGCGTCGCCTTGCCAATGGCGCGGGAATTTGGCGGGCTCAGGGTCCAGGCCCACGCAGAGCAAGGAGGCGTTTTGGCGTTCGGCGCGCTGGAGCATGTCAAGAAAGGTCATGCGCCGATTTTAGAAGGCTTGTCGAGCGGCTCCTCACCCACCTCAAGTCCCTTGCTGATCCAAGGCCAATGGCTTCTGCCAACTGCTCATGGCTCCATCTGCGGCGAGCCCATGGGCCGCGATCCGAAAGCAAAAGAAGTGAATAAATTGATTCATAAAAATTAATTTTGATTTTTTTGATTCACTGGACTAAGATCTGAGTTGGCACCAAAGCAAAGAGCGTGTCCGCAGGCTTTTAGCGTTTCACTACCGCGTGAGCCTGGTGTTCAATCCTGTTTTTCAAATCCAACTAGGAGTCAATAGCATGAAGTTAAAACACCTTGCGGCACGCCTTGCGCTGTCATTTTTAACGGTCACAGGTGGCACGGCGATGGCGGCAGATTGGGTCGTCGGCGCCAATGTAGGTAACGTGCCTTGGGAGTTCCAGGACGCGTCGGGCAAGATCGTCGGATTCGAAATCGACTTGATCAATGAAGTTGCTAAGCGGGCGGGTAAAACCGTACAAATCGACAACATTCCATTTAATGGCCTGTTCCCTGCCGTCCAGTCGGGACGCATCCAGATAGCGGTCTCTTCGATCACGATCACCCCCAAGCGTTTAGAGTCGCTGGCATTCGCACAGCCTTACTACGACAGCGATCAGTCGCTTTCTGTTCTGAAAGCCACCAAGATCAACAAGCTTGAAGACCTGGCTGGCAAGACCGTGGGTGTGGATACCGCATCCACCGGTGACATGTACGCAACCCAAAACACCGCGAAACTAAAAATCGCCAAGATTTCCCGTTACGAGGGTCTGGCCCCCGCCATGTTGGATCTGGCAGCAGGTCGGATTGATGGCTATATCAGCGACATTCCAGCGGTGGAGTACTACATCAAAGATAAGCCCCAGTACCGTGTGGCCGCTCGCATTCCTACCAATGAGCGCTACTCTTTTATGTTTGCCAAGAACTTTGCCGATGCAACCAAGGTCAATAACATCATTACCACGCTTAAAAAAGAAGGTTTTATCGCCGCCACCCACAAGAAGTGGTTTGGAACCATGCCCCCTGCCAGTTCCTCCACTGTGAAGGTAATGGACGTTCCTAAGCTTTAAAACTATTACCGAGATGCGCCCGTTCGCACCTGTTTAAAAAGGGTGCGCGCGGGCGTGCAGAATTGCAAACATGAGTTTGATTGAGACTTTTTTTAATTGGAGCGTTTTCATCGATGCGCTCCCGGCCTTGCTTGAAGGTCTGGGAATTACCGTCATGCTGGGGGCGGTGAGTATCGTGGCGGGTACAGCCTCTGGCTTGGCAATGGCGCTGATCCGGTTGTATGGTCCGGTACCCCTTCGCTGGTTGGCTCGGGTCTATATTGACGCTTTCCGATCTATCCCGCTGCTGGTCTTACTGGTTTTGGTTTATTACGCGCTACCTTTTGTTGGGGTGCGCTTTTCTTCTTTTGTTTCTGCTGCGCTGGCGATCAGCCTGGTTTCCTGCGCCTATGCAGCCGAAATTTTTCGCGCTGGTATACAAGCTGTGCCTAAGGGTCAATTTGAGGCAGCCCAAGCCATTGGCATGGGATTTGGCAGCAGCATGAGCTATGTCATATTGCCGCAGGCAATGCGAATCGTGGTACCGCCGCTGACCAGCAACTGCATCAACGTACTCAAAGATACCGCGCTGGCGTCCGTCGTTGCCATGCCAGATTTGCTCAAACAAGCAACGCAAGCGCAGGCCCTTGCTGCCAACCCCACCCCGCTGATCGGTGCCGCCTTGCTTTACCTCTTGTTGCTCTTGCCTCTCGTCAGGCTTGTCAGCTATTTCGAATCACGTCACCCAAGCCGCTAAAACCCCTTATGCCCACGCCCCTCATCCAAATCCGGCAACTGCAAAAGTCCTTTGGTGCTGTCAGCGTACTGCATGGGATTGATTTGGATGTAGAAGCGGGCGAAGTGCTGGTGGTTGTTGGGCCATCCGGTTCGGGCAAGTCCACGCTCATTCGCTGCATCAACCTGCTGGAGGAATACCAGGGTGGCGAGGTGCTGGTCGATGGCGTACGGGTACAAAAAGGCTCCCAACTGGTCACCGTGCGGACCGGTGTGGGCATGGTGTTCCAAAGCTTTAATCTGTTCGCACATCTCAGCGCACTGGACAATGTGGCCTTGGGTCCTTTGCGAGTCCACCGCTTAGCACGCAGTGCGGCGCTGGCGCGGGCCGCAGATGTTTTGGCGCAGGTAGGCATGGCTGAACACAGCCACAAATTTCCCGCACAATTGTCGGGTGGACAGCAGCAACGGGTAGCGATAGCGCGCGCCTTGGCCATGCAACCCAAGGTGCTGTTGTTCGATGAGCCCACTTCGGCGCTCGACCCGGAAATGGTAGGCGAGGTCTTAGACGTGATGCAGCAGCTCACCAAAACCGGGGTAACCATGGTGATCGTTACCCATGAAATGGGTTTTGCACGTCGAGTGGCTCATCGTGTGGTTTTTATGGAAGCCGGGCGCATCATCGAGCAAGGCGCCCCAGATCATTTTTTTGCTCATCCGCGCGAGCCCCGTACACAAGCTTTTCTAAAAGCCGTTTTGCAGCACTGAGAACTTTCCATGAACACTCCAACGCCCCCTCTTGACCTGAGCGCAATCCGAGGCGAATTTCCAGCGCTGGCCCAAGATTTTGTATTTCTGGATAACGCAGGGGGCTCGCAAGTTCTTTCCCGAGTGGCTGACCGGGTGCGCGAATATTTGCTCACCAGCAGCGTGCAGCTTGGTGCCAGCTATACCCATTCACAGACCGCTGGGGCTAAGGTATCAGAGGCGCGCCAGTCAGTGGCCCGGTTGATTAATGCCGTCCATGATGATGAAGTGGTGATGGGGGGCGCCACCACGGCATTGATGTTCCAGCTGATACAGGCCATCTTGCCGCAAGTACGACCGGGTGATGAAATTATTCTCACCAATACGGACCATGAAGCGAACATCGGCGCCTGGCTTCGTTTACAGGCTGCAGGGGCTAAGGTGCATTTTTGGAATGTGAACCCCAAAACGCTGGAATTGGATCTGTCTGATCTGGATGGACTGTTGTCGCCTCGCACAACTTGGGTAGCCATGACGCATGCGTCCAATGTGCTTGGAACCGTGAACCCTGTGGCAGAAGTAGCCAAGCGCGTACACAAGGTCGGCGCACGCCTTTGTGTGGATGCGGTGGCCTATGCGCCGCACCGTTTGGTGGACGTGCAGGCCAGCGGCGCAGATGTGTATGTATTTAGCTTTTATAAAGTGTTTGGTCCGCACTACGCTGTGTTATGGGGGCGCCGCGAACTGCTGCTGCAACTGGCCAGCCTCAACCATTACTTCATCTCATCCGACACCCTGCCCTACAAGTTACAACCGGGTAATGTCAATTACGAGTTGTCTTATGGGTGCATCGGCATCAGCGATTACTTGGAATCGGTGGGCGCCTCCTTGGGGGCGCAGGGTGATAAGCGAAGCCGCATGCAACATGCGTTTGACGCATTCGAACGCCACGAAGACGCGCTGGCCGAGCAGTTGCTGACCTATTTGCGCAGCAAAACTGGGGTGCGCATCATTGGGCGCCCCCATGCAATTGACGGGCTGCGGGTGCCCACCGTCAGCTTTGTCGTGCGCGGCGCGATGAGCGAGGCTATCGTTTTGCATACCGACCGCTTTGGCATTGGTATCCGCTTTGGCGACTTTTATGCCAAGCGCCTGGTTGAAGCGCTAAAACTGCATACGCGTGGCGGTGTGGTGCGGGTGTCTATTGCGCACTACAACACGCCTGCAGAAATGGAGCATCTGATCACGCACCTGGACGCGGCCATTGACGCGGCCATTGATACCGACCCCGCACTCGCCTAAAGCCTGGAGATCCCCCGTGACCGACTCCACTGCAACGCTGATTCGCAATGGTCGAGTGATTACCGCCAGCGACGATTACGTGGCCGATGTGCTGCTGCAAAACGGCATTGTCCACACCATCGGCCAGGCGATAGAAGTCGGTCCTGATGTGCGCGTGGTGGACGCTACGGGCCTGTATGTGCTGCCTGGCGGCGTAGACACACATGTTCACTTAGAAAACGTGATTGGCCCCACGATCACTGCAGACACCTTTGCCAGCGGCACCAAGGCAGCAGCCTTTGGTGGCACCACCACGATCGTGGACTTTGCACTGCAAACTCAACTCGATTCACCCTTGGGTGCCATCGCCCGGGCTCAAAGAAGCGCTGAGTCGCAAGTGAATGTGGATTACAGCCTGCATGTGATCGTCACCCGAGTGGATGAGCAAGTCTTGAAGGACGTTCGCTTCGCCATGCACCACGAAGGTGTGACCAGCTTCAAGATGTTTATGGCCTATCCCGGGGTGATGATGGCCGACGACGCATCGATTTTTCGTATGCTGCGCCAAGTAGGAGCTGACGGAGGCATGGTCGCACTACACGCCGAAAACGGCACGGTGATCGACCTGCTGATCAAGGAGGCGCTGGAAGCCGGTCACACCTCGCCTCGCTACCACGCGCTCACCCGCCCCTCTCTTATGGAGGGAGAGGCTACGCACCGCGGCATCCGATTGGCTGAACTTGCGAATGCCCCCATTTACTTTGTGCATGTCTCGAGTAACGACGCGCTCAAGCATATCGTGAGCGCGCGCGCCGAAGGCATTCCAGTGTTTGCCGAAACATGCCCTCACTACCTGTTGTTTGACGACTCGGTCTACGACAACGATGACTTTGAGACCGCCAAATACGTCATGACGCCGCCGCTGCGCAAGCCAGACGACCAAAAGCACCTGTGGCGCGCCCTGCGCTACGACGACTTGCAGGTCATCGCTACGGACCACTGTCCGTTTTGCATGAAGGCCGACCACCTCGGCCTGCGGAGTTCCAAGCTGCGAGGAACGAAGAATTTTGCAGAAATTCCCAACGGTGCTCCCGGAATCGAGACCCGGCTGGTCAGCTTGTTTGATATTGGCGTGATGCAGGGCAAGCTATCGCTCAATCGCTTTGTTGAACTCACTGCCACCACACCAGCGAAGCTGTTTGGCCTATTCCCCAAAAAAGGCACGATTGCAGTGGGCAGCGACGCCGATGTGGTGTTGTTTAATCCGGCGGTCACCCAAACCATCCACGCCAAGCACCTGCATAGCAACTGCGATCACACACTGCTCGAAGGCCGCACATTGCAAGGCCGCGTAGAAAAAGTGTTCTTGCGCGGTCATTTGATCGTGGACGGTCACGATTGGCACGGACGCGAGGGTATGGGTCGCTTTGTGCCACGCGGCCAAGTCCGGGCGTTTTAATCATGGCTTTGAACCAAGCTAAAAAATCCGATAAGCCCCATACGCTCGAAGCCCTGCGTAACATGGTCGCGCTGCAAAGTGCGCAACTTACGCCACGCATGCGAGACGCAGCGCGTTACGCACTGGAGCATCCCAAAGACGTCGCTTTGAGCTCCTTGGCTGACTTGGCTCAGCAGTCGAAGCTCTCACCTGTAGCGTTTATCCGCATGGCGCAGGCCTTGGGCTTTTCAGGATTTTTAGAGCTCAAACGCTTGTTTCGCACCCCTTTGCGTCAAGCTGCCAATCCCACCTACAGCGAGCGCATCCGGCATTACGGCGGAGAACTCACGCTCAGCAATCCGCAAGATCCTGTGGCTGTGTTGCGAGTTTTTAGCCAGGCCAATATCGTCTCGCTTCAACACTTACAGGCTGATGCCGAGGCCATGCCGCTAATGCAAGCGATCGATATGCTGCAACGCGCACGGCTGGTACATGTGATCGGCCTGAGGCGCTCGTATGGAGTTGCATCCTATTTGGCCTACGCCCTCAACCGCACCGGACGTGCCGCAGTGCAGATCACCGGACAGGGCGGCATGGTGTTGGAGCAGGCTGAAGTAGCCGGGCCGCAAGACTTGCTGGTAGCCATCAGTTTTCCGCCCTATGCGGCAGACACGCTCAGGGCCTGCGAACAAGCCACCCTTCGGGGAACCAAAATACTGGCCATCACCAACGGCGCGCTAAGCCCGCTGGGGCGCATCGCCGATCTGGTGATTGACGTGAATGACGCTGAGTTAAAGGGATTTCGCTCATTGACTTCAGCACTGTGCGTAGTGCAAACATTGGTTATGGGCCTTACATTCGGCAACCGCCACCGCACCCGCAGCCGAAAAGGCAGCACTGGCCAGTCCGGCCCAGACTTAAAAGACATAGATTGCTAAACCCCATGGCACATGTCCCGGTTACGCTGGTTGTTGAGCCACTGACCGCCGAACGGTTTCTTCCGTTTGGCGAAGTGATCGAGGCGCGAGATACGGTGCGCCAAATCCCCATCAACCAAGGGTATGCCACACGATTTCACGACCTGGCACGCGTTGACGTTGGTCAGAGTTCGGTCCTGATCAACATTTTTCGAGCGCTGCCGCGTACGCTGCCCATGCAACTGCAAGTGATGGAGCGGCATCCGCTGGGCAGCCAGGCTTTTGTAGCCATGGCCGAACTCCCGTTTTTGGTCGTTGTGGCGCCGCCCTCTCAGGACCTGAAGGTCGCCGATATCCGCTGTTTTCGGGCCGAGCCAGGCCAAGGCGTGAACTACGCCAAGGGCATTTGGCACCACCCGTTGATTGCTATCGGGCGTACCTGCGACTTTCTCGTTATTGATCGATGCGACTCCCCAGAAGACAACAACCTGGACGAGACAGATATTTCATCGATGCAGATTTGGATCAGCGATTGATTCTTTTTACTTGTTCTACACAGTTCGTTTGAACTTCCCACGTTGCAGTAGAGAGCTCAGGCCTATGATTTCTACAACTGCGCCAAGGCCAGACACAGGTCGTCCCACGCCTTGGCTTTGTTCTGGGGCGTGCCCATGAGGTTGCGCAAGGGGTAGGTGACGATGACCGGCACGCCTTCAAACCGGTGCACTTGCCCGCGCAAACGGCCCAGCGGTTCGGTGCTGCCCAACACGGCTTGGGTGGCCAAGCTGCCCATGAGCACGATGACGCGGGGTTGCACCAAGGCGACTTGGCGCTTGAGGTAGTTCGCGCACTGCGCGATGTCGGCGTCGGTGGGTTTTTGCCCAATCAAGGGACGGCACTTGAGCGCGGTGGTGACGTAAGCGGCGCTGGGGCCAGCCTCGTGGCGGCTGCGGCCCACGGCGCGCAGCATGTTGTCGAGCAAGAGGCCCTCGTCACCCACGAACACTTGGCCCTGCTCGTCTTCGGCGTCGCCCAGCGCATCGCCCACCACCATCCAATCGGCGGGCAGGTGTCCGCCTCCGGCCACGGCGTGTCGGCGGCCTTCGCACAAGGCACAGGCTTGGCATGCAGCGATGGTCTTCGCCAAGGCGTCGGCGTCCATGCCGGCCAAGGCGGTGGCGTCGATGGCGGGGCGCTGCACCGAGGGCACGACCACCACCGGTGCTGGCGCAGGGGGCGCTGTTGCGGCGACCCGGGAAGGGCGCGCTGCCGGTGCGCTCACGAGCGGGGCCGCGGCGGGCGGGGGTGTCACAGCCACCGGGCTTGGGCTTTCGACGGCAGTGGTGCTGGAGGCTTTCTCGGGGGTGGGCGCCCACACGGTGATGCCCATGGCCTTGAGCATGGCGCGCTGGCGCGCGTCGAGCTGGTGCACAAAATCGGTGGCGCGTTCCATGGTCAGGCCTCGGCGTTCAGGGGTCGGTTCATGACGATGCCGTCTTCGCGCGCGGTGCGTCCGGCGGGGTAATAGCCTTTGCGCACGCCCACGGCCACAAAGCCGCTGCGCTCATAGGTGATGCGCGCGGCGTGGTTGCTGTCGCGCACCTCCAGCCACACGCGCTGCGCGGCGTGCTGGCGCGCCCACACGCACAAGGCCTCCAACATGAAGCGGCCCCAGCCTTGACGCTGGTGTTGGGGGGCCACGGTGATGTTGAGCAGGTGCGCTTCGTCCACACCGGGCATGGCGACCCAATAACCCAAGAGGCTGGGTTCGCTGTGCTGAGGCTCTTGCGCCCACAACAACCACGCGGGGTAGCCGCTGTGCAGCGAGTCGGCGAAATGTTGGCGCGTCCACGGGTGAGAGTGGGCGCGTTTTTCGAGCTCCACCACCGTGTCCAAATCGGCCTCTTGCATGCTGGCCCAACGCAAGGGCCACTGCTCACGCGACGCGCCCACGCTGGGGTTTTGCAAACGCTGGCCGGCTTCGCGCTCGGCGGTGGTCAGGGCCACTTTGTCTCGCACGTACAGCGGCAAAACATCGTGGGGGCGCACCGCTTGGTCCAAGGCCAGTGGCGCCGATGCCACGCGCAAGAGCGCCGCGGCGGTTGGCAAGGCGGTGCAGCGCACGCCCAACAAGGCGCGCAAACGCGGTGCGTACGGGCTGTCTTCGGCCCACACATTGCCGGTCCACAGCCATTGACCTTGCGCCCAAGCGTCGCTGTCCAACACCACGTGGGTCAAGGCCCACACGGCCACGTCTTGCGGCGCGCACAAACGCGCCGGACTGCGTTCGTGCCAAACACCACCGTGGTGTTCGTACAGGGCCACGTACAACTCGTCCATGCGCGCATCGAGCACAGTGGCCACCCAGCGAACGACGTGGCCTTGTGCGGCGCGTTGGGCGCGGGCTTCTTCGGCCACGGCGAGCAAGGTATCCACTGGCAATACCGGCAAGCCCTCGGGGTGTTGCTTAGTGGGCGAACCATAGGCCAAGCCTTGGGCCACCGAACAGGCGGTGCGCAAACCGGTGAAAGAGCCTGGGCCCCGACCGACCACGATGGCAGACAAGCTGTTGAGCGGCCAATCGAGCTGCGTCAAACCTTGGCGCACCGCGGGCAAGAGCGTGGCCGAGGCCTGCTGGCCGCCGGGGCCGTCGAAGGCCCACAAGGGCATCGACACGGCGGCGCTGCCCAAGGCCAAAGACAGGGTGTC
>JBEDCE010000021.1:0-16058 GCA_041176905.1 Pseudomonadota bacterium | reverse complement strand
GGTTTGCACTTGCCGCAGCGCAGGCAGTCTTTCACGCTGGCGGCAATCGCGCCAATGTCAGACTGCTGCATGATCAGCGACTCGTGGCCCATCAGGCCAAAGCTGGGGGTGTAGGCGTGCGTCAGGTCGGCCGCGTGCACGTCGTCACCCAAACCCGTGAGGGCCGCGCCGCGCAGCAGCTTGCCTTTGTTGAAACGCCCCTCGGGGTCCACTTTGGCTTTGTAAGCCGTGAAGTTGGCCAACTCGGCGTCGGTCAAAAACTCCAGCTTGGTGATGCCAATGCCGTGCTCGCCCGAGATGACGCCGTCGAGGCTGCGGGCCAGCACCATGATGCGGGCCACCGCCTCGTGCGCGGTTTGCAGCATCTCGTAGTTGTCGGAGTTCACGGGGATATTGGTGTGCACATTGCCGTCACCGGCATGCATGTGCAGCGCCACCCAAACACGGCCCTTGAGCACGCGCTGATGGATGGCAATGACCTCGGTCAGGATCGGCAAAAAGGCCGAGCCGGAAAAGATGTTCTGGAAGGCCGGGCGGATTTGCGTTTTCCAGCTGGCCCGCAAAGTGTGCTCTTGCAACTGGGGGAACAGGTCATCGACTTGCGTCAACCAAGCTTGCCATTGGGCCTGCACCTCGCGCACCACCGTCAAGGCTTGCGCCACGCGGTCTTCCAGCAACTCGGCCGACGGGATGTCGTTGGCGTCGTCTTGCTTGCCCAAAGGCAGGTTGCCCCGCTCCAAAAAGGCTTCGATTTCGCGGCACAGCTTGAGCTTGTTGCGCAGGCTCAACTCGATGTTGATGCGCTCGATGCCATCGGTGTACTCGGCCATGCGCGGCAGCGGAATCACCACGTCTTCGTTGACCTTGAAGGCGTTGGTGTGGCGCGAAATGGCGGCGGTCTTCTTACGGTCCAACCAGAACTTTTTGCGCGCCTCGGGGCTGATGGCAATGAAGCCTTCGCCGCTGCGCGAGTTGGCAATGCGGACGATCTCGGATGTCGCCTTGGCCACGTCGTCGGCGTTGTCACCGGCGATGTCACCGATCAACACCATTTTGGGGAAACCACCACGCTTGCTCTTGGTGGAATAACCCACCGCCCGCAAATAGCGGTCGTCCAAATGCTCCAAGCCTGCCATCACGGTGCCGGTGCGCTTTTGCTCGGCAAACATGTAATCTTTGATCTCGACGATGCTGGGCACTGCCTCGCGGGCGTGGCCAAAGAACTCCATGCACACCGTGCGGGTGTGCGTGGGCATGCGGTGCATGACCCAGCGGGCGCTGGTGATCAAGCCGTCGCAGCCTTCTTTTTGCACGCCCGGCAGGCCCGAGAGGAACTTGTCGGTCACGTCCTTGCCCAGGCCTTCCTTGCGGAAGGTTTTGCCGGGGATGACCAAGGTTTCGGTGCGGATCGGGGTTTTGCCATCGGCTTTGAAATAGCGCAACTCAAACGTGGCGACTTCGGCGTCGTGGATCTTGCCCATGTTGTGGTCCATGCGAACCACATCCAGCCATTCGGCGTCGGGGGTGACCATGCGCCAGCTGGCCAGGTTGTCGAGGGCTGTCCCCCAGAGCACCGCCTTTTTGCCGCCCGCGTTCATGGCGATGTTGCCGCCAATGCAGCTGGCTTCGGCAGAAGTTGGGTCGACCGCGAACACAAAACCACCGCGCTCGGCCGCATCGGCCACGCGCTGGGTGACCACGCCGGCTTCGGTCCAAATCGTGGGCAAGGGCTTGTCGTGGCCGGGGGCTTGAATGTGCTCGACTTCCGTCATGGCTTCGAGCTTTTCGGTGTTGATCACCACGCTCTTCCAAGTCAACGGAATCGCGCCACCGGTGTAACCGGTGCCGCCGCCGCGCGGGATGATGGTCAGCCCGAGTTCGACGCAACCTTTGACCAACAAAGCCATTTCGGTCTCGGTGTCGGGCGTGAGCACCACAAAAGGGTATTCCACGCGCCAATCGGTGGCGTCGGTGACGTGGCTGACACGCGACAAACCATCGAATTTGATGTTGTCGCTGGCGGTGAGCTTGCGCAACACCTTTTGGGTTTGTTGGCGCAAGCGGGCCATCTCGTCAAAGCCGGCCGCGAATCGCTCCACCGCGGCGCGAGCGGCCTCCAACAGCTCGCCGACCCAAGCGTCGCGTGTGACATCGTCGGCGGGTACGCGGCGTTTTTGAACCTCGCTCAATCGGTGGCGCAAAGCCTCGACCAGTTGCTGACGCCGCTTGGGCGTTTGCAGCAAATCGTCTTGCAGGTAGGGATTGCGCTGGACCACCCAAATATCGCCCAAGACCTCGTAGAGCATGCGCGCCGAGCGGCCCGTGCGCCGTTCACCCCTCAGGCGGTCAAGCAGGGACCAAGCCCGTTCGCCCAACAAACGCAAGACAATTTCACGATCTGAAAAAGAGGTGTAGTTGTAGGGGATTTCGCGCAAGCGGGGCGCATCCTCGGCATGGGCCAAGAGCAAATTCAAGGGGGTCGAAGCGTTCATGGATTCGGTCAATCTCCAGCAAACACACTGGAAACAACGATGGTAACGCAAGCGACATCCACTGCCCTTGAAGCGACCAATATCCCTATTTCCTGTGCGTTGGCGGGGCTATACTTTGTGACAAAACCCCCAGACAGGGGAAAGTCCCAGTTTGGAGAAACCATGTTGAAAACACCCTTGGTCCTGTGCGCGATAGCCGCCGCCGCTGTCTCGGCACAAGCCCAGTCGGTCAATATGGCCCAAATTGGCGGCCCGGCCTTTAAATCCTTGGTCGAAGACACCGGTGCCATGGCCAGTTACCGAGCCCAATTGCCTTCGGAGCCCCAAGGTCTGACCGGCTTTGACTTGGGCTTCTCCCTGACCCAAGCGAGTTTGCAACAAACCTCGCGCTACGCCGTCGGCACCCAAGGCTTGCGCAGCACCATGCGCTGGGCCTCGCTGCACGCCCACAAAGGCCTGCCACTGGGCTGGGACCTCGGTGCGTTCATCAGCCAAGGCATGGACGGGCGGGCCGAACCCAACGGCATTGATCAACGCGGCGTGGAACTGCGCTACGCCTTGCTCGAGGGCAGCACCGCGACCCCCGCCTTGGCCCTGCGCGCCAGCGCCACCGAACTCACCGGCATCCAAGGCTACCAACTCAAAACCCAAGGCATGGATCTGTCCGTCTCCAAAGGTTTTGCCCTCTTCACCCCCTACGCTGGTTTCGGTGTGGTTCGCGCCAAAGGCCAAGCGGGCGAACTCAGCGATTCGGTCACGCTCAACAAAACCTTCTTGGGCATTGGCACCAACCTGTTGCTGATCAACCTGAACCTCGAATACGACAAGACCGGCAATGTCCCCTCTTACAGCCTCAAAGCCGGCTGGCGCTTCTGAGGCTTGGCCTCACCCGCGCTGGATCGCCCACCGCGGGGCCGGCACCTTGGCGCCCGAAAACACTTGGGCGGCGTTTGAGCTGGGCGCTCAGTGGGGCTTCTCCATGTTCGAGTGCGATGTTCGCCCCAGCGCCGACGGCGTGTGGTTCCTCATGCACGACGACACCTTGGAGCGCACCACCAACGGACAAGGTTTGGCCCAGCAACGACCTTGGGCCGAGCTGCTCGACCTGGATGCCGGAGCGTGGCACAGCCCCCAGCACGTCGGGCAACGGCTGCCGACGCTCGATGCGCTGCTGGCGGTCGCACAGCAACGAGATTGGTGCCTGAACCTCGAACTCAAACCCCCAGAAGACCCGCCAACGGCGCGCCAGTGGGGTGTTGAGCTGGGTTTGTGGCTGAGTCAACACCCCCACGGCCACCAGCACTTGGTGACCTCGTTCTCAACGGATGCACTGGCGGGCCTGCAAGCGGCAGCGCCTCAAGTGCGCCGGGGCCACCTGTTTGAGGCCTGGAGCGATCAGGTCCTGCCCACCACCCAGTCTTTGGGTTGTGTGGCTTTGGTGCTGGACCACACGGCGTGGGAAACCGAGCACGCTCAAGCCGCTCGCGAAGCGGGTCTGTGGACCTTGTCTTACACCGTCAACGAACCTGTACACGCCGATCGTCTGTGGGCGATGGGTCTGGACGCCCTGATCACCGACCGGGTGGACCTGTTCAACCCGAAGAGCTGAATGCTCAAGCTTGTCGCAACCATGCCGCCAAGCCTCCTTGTCCGAGCACCAAGGCCGCGTAAGTCAGCATGCTGCCATCGGCACCCGTCAAAGCCCAACCCAGCGCCAAAATCAACAGCCCAGCGCCTGCGAGCAGGCGAAATTGACGCCACGCTGGCCAACCCATGCGCACGCGACCCCGACGCAACGTCAGCCACAACACGCCAGCGACCACCAAGGCTGGCGCCGCAAAACCCATTAGGTGATATAAAAAACCGAGAAAGGTCATGGTCAAAGGCCTGCACAGTGTGAAACCAGTCAATTTTATAATCTGATACATGACCGTCTGGGCACTGGGTATCAACCACCACACCGCACCCCTTGATTTGAGGGGTCGGTTTGCGTTCGCCATCGACCAAGTACCCTCCACCTTGGAGCGCTTGCGCCAATCGGTTGCCCTATCGCCCGAAGCCACTCTTCTGTCCACCTGCAACCGCACCGAGTTGTACGGGGTAGGTGGTCAAGCTGCGCTGGAGCCCAGCCTGCAATGGCTCGCGAACATCGGCGGCGTCAACCCCCAAGACCTGCGCCAACACGCCTATGTCTTACACAACGACGATGTGGCCCGCCACGCCTTTCGCGTGGCCAGCGGCTTGGACAGCATGGTCTTGGGTGAGGCCCAAATTTTGGGTCAACTCAAGGACGCCGTGCGCGCTGCCGAAGACGCCGGCGCCTTGGGCAGCACTTTGCACCAACTGTTTCAGCGCACCTTTGCCGTGGCCAAGGAGGTGCGCAGTTCGACCGAGATCGGTGCGCATTCCATCAGCATGACCGCCGCGGCGGTGCGTTTGGCAGGTCAGTTGTTCGAGGACTTGCAAGACATCCGCGTGCTGTTCGTGGGTGCGGGCGAAATGATCGAATTGGCGGTCACGCATTTCGCCGCCAAAAATCCCAAAAGCATGGCGATTGCCAACCGCACCTTGGAGCGTGGCCAGCAACTGGCCGAGCGCTTTGGGGCCGAGGTGATCCGATTGGCCGACGTGCCCGATCGACTGCACGAATTCGACGCGGTCATCAGTTGCACCGCCAGCACCCTGCCCATCATTGGCTTGGGCGCCGTCGAGCGGGCCCTGAAAAAACGCCGCCACCGGCCCATGTTCATGGTCGACTTGGCGGTACCACGGGACATCGAAGCCGAGGTGCAATCACTCTCGGATGTGTACCTCTACACCGTGGACGACTTGGCCACCGTCGTGCAAACGGGCATGGAGCACCGCCAAGCGGCCGTGGCGCAGGCCGAGGTCATCATCGACGCAGGTGTGCAAAGCTTCATGCACTGGCTCGACCAACGCAACCCCGATCATGGCGTGGTGGGGGTGATTCAAAAAATCCAAGAACAAACCGAGCTCTGGCGTGAAGCCGAGCTGGCCCGCGCCCGCAAACGCTTGGCCAAAGGCGAGCCCGTTGACGAAGTGCTGCAAGCCTTGTCCAAAGGCTTGACGCAAAAAATGCTGCACGGCACTTTGGCTGAGCTGCACACCGGCGACGCGAGCGACCGCGAATCCAAGGTGCGCTGGATTTCGCGCCTGTTCTTGCGCGGTTCTCGCGACGCCGCCTGAGCGTTCGCCATGAAACCCTTTGTCCGCGAGACCTTGTTGCGTCAGCGCGTGCGCTTGCAAGAACTCGACGCTCTGCTCAGCGCACCCGATGTGGTGCAAGACCTGGCACGCTTTAGGCTGCTCAGCCGCGAACACACGCAAACGCGCGAACGCGTGGCGGCTTTTGGTCGTTATGAACAACGCGAAGCCGACCAACTCAGCGCCCAAGCCTTGCTGCTGGAGCCCGATATGGCCGACTTGGCGCGCGATGAAATCGCCCACTGCGAGAGCGAACTGGAACAGATCAACGCGCACCTGGAGTGGCTGATCTTGCCGCGCGACCCGGACGACGAGCGCAACGCCTTCATCGAGATTCGAGCCGGTACCGGCGGCGATGAATCTGCGCTGTTCGCGGGCGACTTGGCCCGCCTGTACACGCGCTACGCCGAGCGGCAAGGCTGGCAAGTCGAGTTGGTGAGCGAGTCGCCCTCCGAGCTCGGCGGCTACAAAGAGGTGGTTTTGCGCGTGGCCGGTCGCGGCCCCGCCGATGCGGTTTACGGCCGTTTGCGCTTCGAGTCCGGCGGTCACCGCGTTCAGCGCGTACCCGTGACCGAAACCCAAGGTCGCACGCACACCAGCGCAGCCACGGTAGCGGTCATGCCCGAGGCCGATGAAAAACAAGCCATTGCGCTCAACCCGGCCGAGCTGCGCATCGACACCTTCCGCGCCAGCGGAGCGGGAGGGCAGCACATCAACAAAACCGATTCGGCCGTGCGCGTGACCCACCTGCCCACCGGCTTGACCGCCGAATGCCAAGATGGCCGCTCACAACACAGCAACAAAGCTCGGGCCTTGCAGGTGCTGGCCGCTCGCTTGAACGACAAAGAGCGCAGCGAGCGCATGGCCACCGAAGCCGCCACGCGCAAGGGTCTGATTGGCAGTGGTGATCGCAGCGACCGCATCCGCACCTACAACTTCGCGCAGGGCCGCTTGACCGATCACCGCATCAACCTAACCCTGTACAAATTGCTGTCGATCATGGAAGGGGACTTGGACGATGTGATCCATGCCCTTCAAGTGGCCAGTGGCGCCCAGCGCCTGCAAGACTTGGAGCAACAGTTCCATGGCTGACAACTTGGCCCAATGCCTGCAAACTGCCCAAGCACAGGGCTTGGCGCGGGTAGATGCCCAACTGTTGTTGATGTGGTCGCTCGGTCGCGATCCGCACGACCGCGCTTGGTTGATCGCTCACGACGATGCCAGCTTGCCCAAGGCTGCAGCGGCGCGCTGGTCCGTGGCCTTGCAGCGTCGCTTGGACGGTGAGCCCGTGGCCTACATACTGGGCGAACAGGCTTTTTTTGGTTTGAACCTGCGCGTGGGCCCGGGCGTACTGGTGCCCCGGCCAGACACCGAGACCTTGGTGCAATGGGCACTGGAGCTGGCCCCAGATCAACCTGGCGTGCATTGTTGGGATGTGGGCACAGGCAGCGGCGCCATCGCCCTGGCTTTGTGCCGAGAACGCCCGCAATGGACGATCGCGGCCAGTGACCTGAGTGCACAGGCCTTGCGCGTGGCCCAATCCAACGGCGAGCGCTTGGGCTTGAACGTACGGTGGGCTCATGGCCCGTGGTTAGACGCCTTGCCCGGCGAGCGGTTTGAGCTCATCGTCAGCAACCCACCTTACATCGCCGAGGATGACCCCCATTTGAGCGCCTTGCGCCACGAGCCCCTATCGGCATTGACCGCGGGCACCGATGGCTTGGACGACCTGCGCACCCTCATCACCCAGGCCCCCGATCACCTGAGCGCCGGCGGTTGGTTGTTGCTGGAGCACGGCCACGACCAAGCCAGTGTTGTGCGGGCTTTATTAACGCAAGTTGGCTTTGTCTGCGTCAACAGCCGCAAAGACCTTGCGGGCATCGAGCGCTGCAGCGGCGGACAATGGCCTAAAGCGTCATAATCGCGCCCACTGCCCAGCACCGCTGGCCTAACGATTGATTTTGAAAGGACGTCCGCCATGAGCGACACTCAACAACAGATCGACCAACTGGTCAAATCCAACGACATCGTGCTGTTCATGAAGGGCAGCGCAAGCTTTCCCATGTGCGGCTTCTCTGGCCGTGCCATCCAGATCTTGAAGTCCTGCGGCGTGGACACCAAGACCGTCAAGACCGTCAACGTGCTGGAAGACGATGGCATTCGCCAGGGCATCAAGGACTACAGCAACTGGCCCACCATTCCCCAGCTCTACATCAAGGGCGAGTTCATCGGCGGCTCGGACATCATGATGGAGATGTACGAGTCCGGCGAACTCAAACAGGTCATCAGCGGCCAGGCTTGAGGGCCGCCGTCAGGTACGGCACCACCTCGTCCAAGGCCAATCGACGGGCCTCGGTGTCTCGGCGGTGCTGGTACTCGACCTGAGCGTCTTTGAGCGCTCGCTCGCCCACCGTCACCCGGTGCGGCACGCCGATGAGCTCCCAGTCGGCGAACATGGCGCCAGGGCGTTCGCCCCGATCGTCCAAGATCACATCGACGCCCACGTCCAAGAGCGCTTGGTACAAGCGGTGGGCTTCGGCTTTCACCGCTTCGCTGCGGTCCATGTTGACCGGGCAAATCACCACCGTGAACGGCGCAATGGCGTCGGGCCAAATGATGCCGCGCTCGTCGTGGTTTTGCTCAATGGCGGCGGCGGGCAAACGGGTGATGCCGATGCCATAGCAGCCCATTTCCATGAACTGGGGTTTGCCGTCTTCGCCCAAGAAGGTGGCGTTCATGGCCTTGGAATACTTGGTACCCAAATAGAAGACGTGGCCAATTTCAATGCCACGCTCAATGGCCAATTCGCCTTGACTGTCGGGAGACGGATCGCCGGCCACCACGTTGCGGATGTCGGCCACCAGGTCCGGTTCGGGCAGGTCGCGCCCCCAGTTCACCCCCGTCATGTGGAAGTCCACGTCGTTGGCACCGCACACCCAGTTGGACATCACGGCCACCTCGCGATCGGCCACGATCTTCAGGGGCTTTTTCATGCCCAATGGGCCCAGGTAGCCAGGCTTGCAACCAAAGTGGGTGTCGATTTCGGCCAAGGTGGCGAACCGGAACCCCCCTTCCATGCCCGGCAATTTGGTGACCTTGATCTCGTTCATGTCGTGGTCCCCACGCAGCATGAGCAACCACACGGTGCTTTGCTTGACGGCACCATCGTCGCCCAATTCATCGGTGGCCAACACCAAGGACTTGATCGTGGCGCTCAAGGGCATGTTGAGGAAAGCCGCCACATCGGCGCAGGTGCTCTTGCCGGGGGTAGGCGTTTTGGCCAAGGCTTGACTGGCCGCACCACGGGGGGCGCTGGGAGCCAAGGCTTCAGCCTTTTCGATGTTGGCCGCGTACGTGCTGTTCGGGCAGTAAACAATGGCGTCTTCGCCGGTGGCCGCGATCACTTGGAACTCTTCGGACAGGTCGCCCCCGATGGCGCCGCTGTCGGCGGCCACGGCGCGGTAGCGCAAACCAAAACGGTCAAAAATCTGGCGGTAGGCTTGGGCCATGTTTTGGTAACTGGCTTTGGCGCTGGCCTGGTCTTTGTCGAAGCTGTAGGCGTCCTTCATGGTGAACTCGCGCCCACGCATCAAGCCAAAACGCGGGCGGCGTTCGTCGCGGAATTTGGTCTGGATTTGGTAGAGATTTTTGGGCAGTTGCTTGTGGCTGCGGAATTCTTGGCGGGCCACGTCGGTCACCACCTCTTCGCTGGTGGGCTGCACCACGAAATCGCGACCATGGCGGTCTTGGATGCGCAGCATCTCGGGACCCATCTTCTCAAAGCGGCCTGTCTCCTGCCAGAGCTCAGCAGGCTGGACCACCGGCATGGTCATTTCGATGGCACCGGCGCGGTTCATCTCCTCGCGCACGATGGCCTCGACCTTTCGGATCACTCGCAGGCCCATGGGCATGTAGTTGTAGACGCCAGCGCCGAGTTTTTTGATCATGCCCGCGCGGGTCATGAGTTGGTGGCTCACCACCTCGGCATCGGCCGGGGCTTCACGCAGGGTGGAAATCAGGAATTGGGACGCTTTCATGCTGGGGTCGTTCTAGGTGATTGTGCCCATGCTGCAATGGCGCACAACCCATGCATAATGGTCACAGTTTAAAAATTTGAGGTTGATTATGCTTGACAGAGAAGGCTTCAGGCCCAATGTCGGCATCATTCTGCTCAACCAGAAGAACCAGGTATTTTGGGGCAAACGCATCCGCTCCCATTCCTGGCAATTTCCGCAGGGCGGCATCGATCGGGGCGAAACCCCCGAACAGGCGATGTTTCGAGAGCTGCACGAAGAGGTCGGACTCAAACCCGAACACGTGAGCATCGTGGCCCGAACGCGGGACTGGTTGCGCTATGAGGTGCCGGACCGGTTCATCCGCCGGGATGCCCGCGGTCATTACAAAGGCCAGAAACAAATTTGGTATTTGTTGCGATTGGAAGCGCAAGACTGGCAACTCAACTTGCGCGCCACGAGCCACCCCGAGTTTGACGCTTGGCGCTGGAACGATTATTGGGTCCCACTGGACGTGGTGATCGAGTTCAAACGCGGGGTCTACGAAATGGCCTTGACCGAACTGTCGAGGTTTTTGCCGCGCCAAGAACCTCGGGACCGCTTCACGCGCCCACCGCCGCGCAGCTCAGGTGTATGGCAAGCCCCCGCGGGGATGGAACTGCCGCCAGGCGCGACCTACGACCCGGATCCGTCCCAATCGGTTGACGACACACGACGCCCCGACGCAAGCGCTTAGCCCCGCGTCAAAACCAAATTGTCGCGGTGAATCATCTCAGGCTCGCCCACGTAACCGAGCAATCGTTCGAAGTCACTTGAGCCCTTGCGGCAAATCAGGCGCGCCTCGGTGCTGCCGTAATTGGCCAAGCCTCGGGCCACCTCTTGTCCATCCGGGCCACAGACGGCGATCACATCACCGCGAGAAAACTCGCCGTGCACCGCCGTCATGCCCACGGGCAAGAGGCTTTTGCCCTCCCCCACCAACTTGGGCACTGCCCCGGCGTCCACCCAGACCGCACCGCGCATTTGCAGGTGGTCTGACATCCAACGCTTGCGGGCTTGGCTTTTGGCGGTTTGGGCCACCAAACAGGTGCCAATGGCTTCGCCCTCACACAGGCGCTCGAGCACACGGGGCTCGCGGCCCCAAGCGATGACGGTGGAGGCCCCCGAACCTGCGGCGCGCTTGGCGGCCAAAATTTTGGTGATCATGCCCCCTTTTCCGATGCCCGAACCGGCGCCACCGGCCATGGATTCCAAGCTGGGGTCGCCGGCGCGCGCTTCGTGAATGAAGCGGGCGTTGGGATTTTTGCGCGGGTCTTCGCTGTACAAACCGGGCTGGTCGGTCAAGATGATCAACACATCGGCCTCGACCAAATTCGCCACCAAGGCGCCCAAGGTGTCGTTGTCGCCGAATTTGATTTCGTCGTTGACAACCGTGTCGTTTTCGTTGATCACGGGCACCACCCCCAAACTGAGCAGGGTCACCAAGGTGGAGCGGGCGTTGAGGTAGCGCTCGCGGTCCGCCAAGTCGGCGTGCGTGAGCAAGACTTGGGCGCTGCCCACGCCACAGGCTCGCAGCTTGGTTTCGTACATTTGCACCAAGCCCATTTGCCCCACAGCGGCAGCGGCTTGGAGTTCGTGGATTTCTTTGGGGCGGGTGGTCCAGCCCAAACGTTTCATGCCCTCGGCCACCGCGCCACTGCTGACCATGATCAACTCTCGGCCTTGGGCCGCCAATGCGGCCAATTGCTCACTCCATTGGGCAATGGCTTGTTCGTCCAAGCCCCGGCCTTCGTTGGTGACCAAGCTGGAACCCACTTTGACGACGATGCGTTGGGCGTTTTTCACCACCGGTGTGTGAAGGGCGTTGTGTTCGGCCATCGTGCAGAGGATTTCAGTTGGAAGGGAGTTTGCCTTCGGCAAATCGGGGATCGACCACCACAGGCTGGGCCGCTTGGTGCACCGCTGCCAAATGCTGGTAGACGGTTTGCACCAAACGCTCGCACCCTTCGCGGGTAAGGGCGGAGATTTCAAACACTGGGCCTTTGTAGCGCAAGCGCTTGACGGTGTCTTTGACCAAGGCCTCACGATCGTCGACGGGGATCATGTCGAGCTTGTTGAGTACCAGCCAGCGAGGCTTATCGTAGAGCGCCGGATCGAATTTTTTCAGCTCCAAAGCGATGGCTTTGGCCTGCGCGACAGGATCGATGGCATCGTCAAACGGCGCCATGTCCACCAAGTGCAAAAGCACGCGGGTGCGCTGCAGGTGTCGCAAAAACTGGTGTCCCAAACCCGCACCTTCCGAGGCTCCCTCAATCAAGCCGGGCACATCGGCCACCACAAAGCTTTTCTCGGGGCCCACACGCACCACACCCAAGTTGGGGTGCAAGGTGGTGAACGGGTAGTCGGCGATTTTGGGGCGAGCGTTGGAAATGGCGGCAATCAGGGTTGACTTACCGGCGTTGGGCATGCCCAGCAGGCCCACATCGGCCAAGACCTTGAGTTCGAGCTTGAGCGTGCGCCGCTCACCGGGCCAACCCGGGGTTTTTTGGCGTGGTGCGCGGTTGGTCGAGCTTTTGTAATGCATGTTGCCAAAGCCCCCGTCACCGCCCTTGGCCAACAAAATTTGTTCACCCGCTTCCAAGAGCTCAAACAAAACCTCGCCAGTTTCAGCGTCGGCCACGATGGTGCCCACAGGCAATTTCAAGACGATGTCATCGCCTTTGATGCCGAACATGTCCGAGCCTTTGCCGTGTTCACCGCGTTGTGCATCAAAACGCCGCGTGTAACGGAAGTCCACCAAGGTGTTGAGGCTGTCATCGGCCACGCCATAGACATGACCGCCCCGTCCGCCGTCGCCACCGTCGGGGCCGCCGAATTCTTTGTATTTTTCGTGCCGGAAGGAAGCGCAGCCGTTGCCCCCATCGCCCGCAGCGACTTCAATCGTGGCTTCGTCCACAAACTTCATGACACGCATCCTCTGAAGAAAAACACAAAAGGCCCGCTGAGCGGGCCTTTTGCTTGAGAGCTGGATCGCTCAGCCGCCGCGCTGAACACCCCCGAGCAAACAGGGGCGCAACGCCGTGACCATCACACCGGGGTGATGCTGACGTACTGGCGGTTGAGTTCGCCTTTGACGGCGAAGTTCACATGGCCGTCCACGGTGGCAAAAATCGTATGATCTTTGCCCAAACCCGTGTTGGTGCCGGGGTGGAACTTGGTGCCGCGCTGGCGTACGATGATGGCGCCGGCGCTGACCAGTTCACCACCAAACTTTTTCACGCCGAGCATCTTGGGCTTGGAATCGCGCCCGTTTCGCGTTGAGCCGCCGCCTTTTTTCTGTGCCATGGTATTTAAACTCCTTAGCCTGCAATTGCAGAAATCTGCAACTCAGTGTAATTTTGACGGTGGCCTTGGCGCTTCTGGTAGTGCTTACGACGGCGCATCTTGAAGATGCGAACCTTGTCGTGACGACCATGGGACAAGACCGTGACAGTAACTGTTGCGCCAGACACCAGGGGCGTGCCAACCTTGAGTTCAGCGCCGTTACCGACAGCCAACACTTGGTCAATCACGATTTCCTGGCCCACTTCCGCAGCAATCTGTTCTACTTTAATTTTTTCGCCAGCAGCAACACGATACTGTTTGCCACCGGTTTTTATGACCGCGTACATATGAACCTCTTGAAAAATTTCACGTGAATTCCAGCCGACCAAAGTCAGCGGAACTAGGGATTTTAGCATGGGCCGACCCAGATAATCAAGCCCAGGTGCAGCAAACCCCAGTCAAGATTCCTATAATTCTCCATAAACCCTTTGCCAGCAGCCGATTTTGACCCACCCCACCCTCACCTCCCACCCACTGGACATCATCCAAGCCGACATGCTGGCGGTGGACAGCGTCATTGCCCAGCGGCTGAGCTCCGAGGTTCCATTGGTCCGTGAAGTGGCCCAATACATCATTGCAGCTGGGGGCAAACGGCTGCGCCCAGCACTTTTGCTGCTCGTCAGTGGCGCCTTGGGCGACACCTCCTCTCGCCGGCACACCCTGGCCGCCGTTGTGGAATTCATACACACCGCCACGCTCTTGCACGACGACGTCGTCGACGAATCCACGATGCGACGCGGCCGCTCCACCGCCAACCAGCAGTTCGGCAACGCCGCCAGCGTCTTGGTGGGGGACTTTTTGTACTCGCGCGCCTTCCAAATGATGGTGGACGTGGGGCAGATGCGCGTCATGGAGGTGCTGTCCGAAGCCACCAACGTGATCGCCGAGGGCGAGGTTTTGCAACTCATGAACATGCACGACGCCTCCCTCGACGAGGCCACCTACATGCGCGTGATTCGCTCCAAAACGGCCAAACTGTTCGAGGCCAGTGCCCGCTTGGCCCCCATTTTGGCGAGCAGCGACGACGCCACCGAAGCCGCCTGTGCCACCTACGGTCAAGCCTTGGGGTGTGCGTTCCAAATCATCGACGATGTGCTCGACTACGAAGGCGACGCCGAAACCTTGGGCAAGAACCTGGGCGACGATCTGCGCGAGGGCAAAGTCACCCTGCCCATCATCGGTGCTTTGCGCGTGGCCTCTTCGGAGCAACAAGCCCTGATTCGGCACGCCATCGAAGCGGGCGACATGACGCATCTGGCCACCATCCAAGGCATCATCCAAAGTACCGGTGCGTTGGCGGCAGCGCGTCAAACCGCCATGGATGAAGCGCAGAGAGCCGTGGATGCCCTGTCGGTCCTGCCTCAAAACCCTTACCAACAAGCCTTGCTGCAACTCGCCTTGGGTTTGCAAAACCGCACGGTTTAGTGCTCACGGCTGTTGGGTTTTGCCCGCAACCCACCTGCGGCGGCGTGAACCAGTCCACAACGCTTCAAACGCAGGGTTGACGCGGGCTTGTGGTTTTTTCAGCGCCCGCTCTACAGTGGCTCAATGCCACCGCCCACACTGCCCAACTGCTCTTACCCGTCCGATCAAGTCTTGATTCAATGCTTGCTTGAGCAGGGCGCCTTGGATTCGGCTGCCTTGGACCAAGTCAACCAACAAGTCTTCAACACGGGCTTCACTTGGGTACAAGCCGCCTTGAGCTTGTCAGCCGTGGAGCCTCTGAATTTGGCCCGCGCCTTGAAACAAACCTTAGGCTATGCGCTGTTTGATGATAGCGGTGTAGACATCAACCGCTGTGTGCTCGACCTCTGGTCTCCTGTTTTTTGTATCGAACACCAGCTGCTGGCGTGGCGAACCGACGATGGCACACACCACATCGCCACAGCCGACCCGACCAACATCGCGGTGATGACGCAAGCCCAAGCGCAACTTGACCGACCTGCTCGATGGTGGGTGGCTGCACATGACCAGCTCGAGCGGAACATGCAACGCTGGCAACAGCGCTGGGAATGGCAAATTCCCACCCCATCGGGCGGCGGCGACAATGCCCCCGTGCCCCATTTGCCCACGCCTGAAGAGCGAGCCATCGAAGACGTGCCAGTGGTCAAACTCTTGCATGAACTGATGAGCAAAGCCCACCGCATGAGGGCCTCCGACCTGCACATCGAACCCTACGAACACCACGTTCGGGTGCGCTGGCGCATCGACGGCCACCTGCACGAGATGTGCTCGGTTCCACTGGACCTGCGCGATGGCTTGGCTTCACGGCTGAAGGTTTTGGCCCGGCTGGACATCGCCGAAAAACGCCTCCCTCAAGATGGTCGGGTTGAATTTCACCTCAACGGCGAAAGGGTACATGGACGGGTCAACAGCTTGCCCACGGTGTTTGGCGAAAAGTTGGTGGTTCGTTTGCTACCCAACACACCCGTTCACCGCCAATTGGACGAGCTGGGCATGGAACTGCGGGAGCAAGGCAACTTGCTCCATGCTTTGTCGCGCCCACAAGGCATGGTGCTGGTCACGGGTCCAACAGGCTCGGGGAAAACCGTCACCTTATACGCCTGTTTGGACAAAGTCAACCTGCCCCATGTGAACATCGCCACCGCAGAAGACCCTTGCGAGATGCACGTCCACGGCATCAACCAACTTCAAGTGCACGACAAAGCCGGGCTGACGTTTGCCACCGCCCTGCGCGCCTTTTTGCGGCAAGACCCCGATGTGTTGATGGTCGGTGAAATCCGCGACATGGAAACCGCCGATGTGGCGATCAAAGCCGCACAAACAGGCCATTTGGTGCTCTCAACCTTGCACACCAACGACGCGCCGGCCACGCTCACGCGCTTGCTCAACATGGGGGTGGCGGCCTACAACGTCGTGGCCAGTGTCAAGCTGGTCGTGGCCCAGCGTTTGGTGCGGTGTTTGTGCCCTCATTGCAAACAGG
>JBEDCE010000020.1:0-16839 GCA_041176905.1 Pseudomonadota bacterium | reverse complement strand
GGGTTGAACTCCGTAGGTGCGCATGGCCGAAGCCACTTGCGCCAGCTCGGTGGTTTCGTCGGCATAAAAACGGTAGCTCGGGGCCACGATGGTAGCCACGGCGGTGACACGGATCACCAGCACGCTCTGGATGACAAAGCGTTGCCCAACCATAGCCAACAAGGGTTGGGCCCAGCGCGCAAAGGCTGGGTCGTCTGCGGCCACCACTTGGGCCGTGCCCTTGAGCTTGAAGCCCTTTTGCACAAACACATCCACAAAACTCAAACAGACCTGTGGCTGCTGCGCGATGTTGCGCGCACTGACGGGCGATGCGATGTGGGCCACGACCACGTGCTGATCATCAGCGATGGCCCAAACCTCTTTGGGCGACACATTGGGTTGACCATCGGCATCCACCGTGGCCAGCCAACACAGCACGCTGCCTTGGGCTGAGGCGCGAACGGCTGCGAGGTCTGGCATGCCCACGGGTTTACTTCAAGCTCTTGAACCGCGCACGCTTCGGACGGGCACCCTCTTCGCCCAAGCGCTTGACCTTGTCGGCCTCGTACTCGGTGAAGTTGCCGTCGTAGAAGTACCACTGGCTGTCGCCCTCATAGGCCAGGATGTGCGTACAGATGCGGTCGAGGAACCAGCGATCGTGCGAGATCACCATGGCGCTGCCGGCGAATTCCAGCAAGGCCTCTTCCAAGGCGCGCAAGGTTTCGACGTCCAAGTCGTTGGAAGGTTCGTCGAGCATCAAAACGTTGCCGCCTTGGGCCAAGGTCTTGGCCAAGTGCAAGCGGCCGCGCTCACCACCCGAGAGGTTTTTCACCAGCTTTTGCTGGTCGTTGCCTTTGAAGTTGAAGCGGCCGATGTAGGCACGGCTGGGCATCACGAACTTTCCCACGGTGATGTTGTCCAAGCCGCCGGAGACGTCTTCCCACACGGTCTTGTCGCCTTCCAAGCTTTCGCGGCTTTGGTCCACAAAAGCCAGCTTGGCGGTTTGACCCACGGTGATGCTGCCGCTGTCGGGCGTCTCAACGCCTTGGATCATGCGGAACAAGGTGGACTTGCCCGCGCCGTTGGGGCCGATGATGCCGCAGATGGCACCGGCGGGCAGCTTGAAGCTGAGCTTGTCCATCAGCAAGCGGTCGCCAAAGCTCTTGGAGACGTTCTCAAATTCAATGACCTGCGCGCCCAAGCGCTCGGCCACGGGAATGAAGATCTCGTTGGTCTCGTTGCGCTTTTGGTATTCGACGTCGCTCAACTCTTCGAAGCGCGACATGCGGGCTTTGCTCTTGGCTTGGCGGCCTTTGGCGTTGCTGCGCACCCACTTCAGTTCTTCCTTCATGGCCTTGGAGCGGGCGTCTTCGCTCTTTTGTTCTTGGGCCAAGCGCTGTTCTTTTTGCTCGAGCCAGTCGGAGTAGTTGCCTTTCCATGGAATGCCGTGGCCACGGTCCAATTCCAAGATCCATTCGGCGGCGTTGTCCAAGAAGTAGCGGTCGTGGGTGATGGCCACCACGGTGCCCGAGAAACGCTGCAAGAACTGCTCGAGCCAATGCACCGACTCGGCGTCCAAGTGGTTGGTCGGTTCGTCGAGCAAGAGCATGTCGGGCTTGGAGAGCAACAAGCGGCACAGCGCCACGCGGCGCTTTTCACCACCGGAGAGGTTCTTCACCACCGCATCCCAAGCGGGCAGGTTCAGCGCGTCGGCGGCCAGCTCCAACTGCAGGTCGGAATTTTCCGAACCGCTGGAAGAAATGATGGCCTCCAACTCGGCCTGTTCGGCAGCGAGGGCGTCAAAGTCGGCGCCTTCTTCGGCGTAAGCGGCGTAGACCTCGTCCAAGCGTTGCTGCGCAGCCAAGGCGCCACCAATACCCTGCTCCACGGATTGGCGCACGGTTTGGTCGGGGTCGAGTTGTGGCTCTTGCGGCAGGTAGCCGATCTTGATGCCGGGCATGGGGGTGGCTTCGCCATCGATTTCTTTGTCCACACCGGCCATGATTTTGAGCAAGGTCGACTTGCCCGAACCGTTGAGGCCCAGCACGCCGATCTTGGCGCCGGGGAAGAAAGACAGGGACACGTTCTTCAAGATCTGGCGCTTGGGCGGCACCGTCTTGCTGACGCGGTTCATCGAAAAAACGTATTGAGCCATGGAAAAATCACCTCATCAAACAAACGCCTCGGGCCGACGGCCGCGCGCGCAACCCGCCATTATCCCAGACTGGCACCACAGATGGACTGCTTCGTGCCTCGCAGTGACTGTGGGTTTAGAGCTCGCGAATGGTCACTTCGCCTGGGCGCAGGGAAAACTGCACCCGGCTGTTGAGTTTTTCGAGCTGGACGCGGGCACCGCGGAAGTAGACGTTGGCTTTGAGCCAATCGGCCTCGGCGTCCAAGGCTGCGTCGTCGCTCAACGAGCACCACCACACACGGCCATCGGCGTCCCAACGGTAGCCGCGTGCCTTGAGGCTGTCTTTGGCTTCGAATGGTGCGCCCGTGGCGCGCAGTTTGTAGCGCGACTGGGCGCTGCCTTCCATCAGGTGCAGCAAACGCGTTTTGGGACTGTCTTTGAGCGTGGCCGTGAGCACCTGCAAGAGCGCGTGGCAATCGACTTGTGCGCGGTGCGCGTCGTAAAACCAGCCCGACTCGCTGGCCAAAAACTCCAACTTGGCCGACCCGCTGCCTTGGGCTTTCCAGTCCATGCCGGCGAACGAACAGGCCCAGGCTGTGTCGGCAAACTCCGGCCAACGTGCCTCCACAAAGGGTCGGTCAAAGGCGGCGTTGTGCGCCACGACCACGTCGGCCGCGCCCACCAGCGCCTGGACCTGCGCGTCGTCGATGCGCTGGCCGCGCACGTCGTCGTCGCTGATGCCGGTGATCTCGGTGATCTGCGGGGGGATGGGTTTGCCGGGGTCTTCAAACGCTTCGAACACCGTGACCGGCCCCACGGGCAAGCCCGTGGCCGTGTCCACCAAGACCGAGAGCATGGCCAGCTCGATGACGCGCTCTTGGCGGTGGTCCAAACCGGTCGTCTCGGTGTCGAGCACCAACACGCGCTGCGTCTTCGCGCCCGCGGGCACTGGCCCGTAGTCCAAGCGCGGCACCAAGCGGCGCAAGACCTTGAAGTCGGGGTGGGCCTCCAAGGCCGAGGCCATGGCCTCTGGGCTCAGGGCGGCGCCAGGGGCTTCGGATTTATGTGCCTTGGGTGGTTTGACGGGGGTGGGCGCTGGGGCAGCGTCGTCGGTGAACATGCTTTGTTGGGTCATGGGGAAATCCATCAATTGACACAGTGAGAAGAATAAAAGGCGTCCAAGGACAAGATCGGGCAACCCTGCAGGCGCTCAAACGTCGAGGCCATCGACAACAAATCGCGATCTCCCGAAACCAAGACCTGTGCACGACCCGCCACCGCCAAGTGCAGGAATGGCAAGTCCAAAGGATCACGACAATCCGGCACTTTCGGTGGGGGTTCTGGAACCCGGACCGTTTGAGCATAAGGCAGGTAATCGGCCAGCAATTCCGCTTGGTCCGAAGAAGTCAAACGGAACTTGGGGTACGCCAAGACACGCACCAATTCTTGAGCGGTGACTTTGCTGACCAGCGGCACAAACACCCCCGATTGCCAAGCGGGGCGCAATGCGCCAGCCACCCCGCCTCGAAACACTAAGGCCGATAAGACGACGTTGGTGTCCAGGACCACACGGCATGGGGCGCTCATGTGGCTGAACGGGGCTTGGAACGTGCGGTGGGTTTGGTCTTTTTGGCTGGGTAGTTAGACTCTGGCTCGCTGGCCAACACCGCTTTGCTTTGGGGGACTCTGGCCCACGCCACCGCGTTAATCATGTCGACGTCGGTGAGTTCGAGCTCAGCCAATTTGGCGCGCACAGCGTCACCGCGCTGAATGCGCACCGGTGTCAAGATCAATTGGCCGTCCCGAACTTGCACATCAAAGTAGTCGGTCGCACCCACAGCTTGTGTCAAACTTTTAGGCAAGGTGAGTTGGTTTTTGGCGGTGATTTTGGCCAGCATGGGCACACTCCAAAGTAAGGATTCCTTACTTTAGCGAAAAACGGTCTGCCCGTCCAGTCCATCCACCAATTCGTGCGACAATGCCACCAGCGTCGGCCTCCAGTTGTCGGCGCGTCAGCACTTCTGCTGGAGTTTGACCCAGGCGCCTCGCCTGCGGAGACAAGCTCAACTTGTAGACCACATTGGCCCCGACTGGTCGCTGCTCACCGCAGCTAAAGAGCCAATGCCCGCGCCGCAGACGGCGCCCTTGAAATGAACTTTGATGAATTGAATTTGGCCCCGGCCATTGTCCAAGCCGTGCGCGAGCAAGGTTACGAAACGCCCACGCCGATCCAGGCACAAGCCATTCCCGCCGTGTTGGCCGGGCACGACTTGCTCGCTGGCGCCCAAACCGGCACCGGCAAAACCGCCGCCTTCACCCTGCCCTTGCTGCACCGCTTGCAAGCCGGTGAACGCGCCAAGAACCGCTTCGGTGGTGTGGGCATCCGCGCTTTGGTGCTGACCCCCACCCGCGAACTCGCCGCTCAGGTCGAAGAGTCGGTGCGCCAATACGGCGCCAACCTCTCCTTGACCTCCAACGTCATCTTCGGCGGCGTGGGCATGAACCCCCAAATCAACAGCCTGAAAAAAGGCGTGGACATCTTGGTGGCCACACCGGGCCGTTTGCTGGACTTGCAGCAACAGGGCTTCTTGGACCTGTCCACCGTGCAAATACTGGTGCTCGACGAAGCCGACCGCATGCTCGACATGGGCTTCATCCACGACGTCAAGAAAATCTTGGCCTTGGTGCCCAAAGACAAACAAAGCTTGTTGTTCTCGGCCACCTTCAGCGACGAGATTCGCGACTTGGCCAGCAACTTGCTCAAAGACCCGCAACACATCCAGGTCACGCCGCGCAACACCACGGTGCAGCGCATCTCGCAGGTGATCCACCCCGTGGGTCGCGGCAAGAAAAAAGCGCTGTTGGTGCACATCATCAACCAGCACAACTGGAGCCAAGTCTTGGTGTTCACGCGCACCAAATTCGGTGCCAACAACGTCGCTGAGTTCTTGACCAAAAACGGCATCCAAGCCATGGCCTTGCACGGCAACAAGAGCCAGGGTGCGCGCACGCAAGCCTTGGCCGGCTTCAAGAGCGGCGAAATCCGCGCCTTGGTGGCCACCGACATCGCCGCGCGCGGCATCGACATCGACGAGTTGCCACACGTGGTGAACTACGAAATCCCCAACGTCTGCGAAGACTATGTGCACCGCATCGGCCGCACCGGTCGCGCAGGCAACAGCGGTGAAGCCGTCAACCTCGTGAGCCTGGACGAAGAAGGCTTCATGATGGACATCGAGCGCTTCACCAAGCAACAAATCCCAGTGCAAATTTTTGACGAGTTCATGCCCGAGCCCGGCGAAAAAGCCGAGCCCATCGCCATGGGTCGCCAAACCATCTGGGGCGGAGCGGGCAAGCCCCCGAGCCGTGACGTGATGGCCGCAGCGGCCAAAGCCGCTCGCACCGAAATGCTCACCCGCGTGCGCGAGAAAAAAGCCAGTGACGGCGGCAACGCCGGCAACGGCGGTGGTGGTCGAGGACAGAACCGTCCCCGCCGCGCCGAGCGCGCTGCCCAGCCCGGCGGTGAAGGTGGCTTTGACGGCGGTGGCCAAGAGCGCCGCGACACGCGCCGCCCGAACGGCCCTCGCCCCAACCACAACGGTCCGCGCCCACAAGGCAACGGAGGCCCACGCCCCGAACGCAGCGCCGACCGAGGTGACCGTGGCGATCGCGGTGACCGTCCACCCCGCGCTGAGCACTTTGAGGGCGGCGACCGCCCCGAACGCCAGCCAGGTCCGAACGCCCACTTGGGCAGCTTGCGCATCCGCGAGCCACGCCCACGCACCGGCAACCCCGGTGGCCAGCCCGACCCCTTGCGCACCAGCATCGACGCCATGCGCTCGGGCAACCGCAACAAGGGCGGTGGCGGCAAGTCCAACGGCGGCCCGGCCGATCCGCTGCGCACCAACTACGGTCGCATCCGCTGACACCAGGAGACACGCATGCGACTGCTGCACACCATGTTGCGCGTGGGCGATTTGAATCGCTCCATCGCCTTCTACACCGAGGTCTTGGGCATGCAGCTGCTGCGACGCAGTGAAAACCCCGACTACCGCTACTCCTTGGCGTTCATTGGCTTTGACGGGGGCAACCCCGGCCAAGCCGAGATCGAGTTGACCCACAACTGGGACACCAGCGAGTACGACATGGGCACCGCGTATGGCCACATTGCATTGGGCGTGCCCGATGCCTACGCCGCTTGCGAGGCCATCAAAGCCCGCGGCGGCAACGTCACGCGCGAGGCCGGTCCGGTCAAAGGCGGCACCACGGTGATCGCCTTCGTGACCGACCCCGATGGTTACAAAATCGAACTCATCCAGCGCGACGCATGAACATCGCCGACCTGCGCAAAAGCTACGAAAAAGCGGAGTTGGGTGAAACCAACTCCCACGCCGATCCTTTTCAGCAGTTCGGCCTGTGGTTGCAACAAGCCATCGATGGCCAGCTGCCCGAACCCAACGCCATGACACTGGCCACCGTGGGCTCAGACCTGCGGCCCAGCACCCGCATCGTGCTCATCAAAGGCTTGGATGAGCGCGGTGTCGTTTGGTACACCAACTACGGCAGCCGCAAAGGCCAAGAGCTGGGTGGCAACCCGTTTGCTGCGCTGCAATTCCATTGGGTCGAGCTCGAACGCGTGGTCCGCATCGAGGGCGTGGTCGAAAAAGTCAGCGACGCCGAGAGCGACGCCTACTTTGACAGCCGCCCCCTCGACAGTCGCATCGGCGCCTGGGCCAGCCCACAAAGTCAGGTCATCGATGGCCGTGGCACCTTGGTGGCCAACGCCGCCAAATACGCCGCGCAATTCATGCTGCAACCCCCACGTCCACCGCATTGGGGCGGCTACCGCCTCAAGCCCGAGGTGTGGGAGTTTTGGCAAGGCCGCAAAAGCCGCTTGCACGACCGTTTGCGCTACCGGCTCGACGCCGGACAGTGGACTCGGGAACGCTTGGCGCCTTGAGCTCCTTGGACGACTCTTATTCGTAGTGCGTCCACATGCGCAGGACGCGCACCGTTTTTTCTTTCATCAACACCTCGTAAACGATCCGGTGTTGAATATTGATTCGCCGGGAATACGCACCGGCCAAATCGCCCACCAACTTTTCAAGCGGTGGGGGATTTTGAAAGGGGTCTGCGGCCAACAAAGCCAGCAACTCTTGCGCTTTGGGTTTGAGACCGCTGGCCGCCAACTTTTTGGCGTCTTTGAGCGCCAGTTTGGCGAACACCACCGACCAAGTCACCACTTAAGTTCCTTGGCGCTGGTACCCAGTGGCTCAGCCATGCCGGCTTTGATGGACTCTCGCATGCCCGGAATGGCCAACAAATACAGGGTTTCCTGAATCGCTGCCCAATCCTCCGTGGACAGCAAGACCGCGCTGTTGCGCTTGCCAGAAATCTGGATGGGCACATGCGACTCGGCCGTCTCATCCATGAGTCGGTAGAGATTGGCTCTTGCTTCGCTGGCGGTGAGGTTTTGCATATTGTTTTGGGTCTCAAAGTTGAGACACCAAATAGTACGTAAAAACGTACGTTATGTCAACGCCTGTGTCGGTAGACGAGCAATGGCTTGGTCTTTCACCACAGCCAACGCCTCTTCCGACACCCGATGGGGTTCCAACTCGGCCAAAGGCAAGAGCACAAACGCACGGCCCCACATACGCGGGTGTGGCACATTCAGGGTGGGCGCGTCGATGCGCGCATCACCGTAAAGCAACAGGTCCAAGTCCAAGGTTCGTGGTGCGTTGCGGTAGGGGCGTTCGCGGCCGGCTTGGTTTTCCAGCGATTGCAGCAAGTCCAGCACGGCCATGGCGGTGAGCGTGGTGCGCAGCTCGGCCACGGCGTTGAGGTAGTCTGGTCCGGTGGCGTCCACCGGTGCGCTGCGGTACAGGCCTGAGGCTCGACAGGACAACACACCCGGGGCTTGCGCCAAGCGACTCAAGGCCGTGTGCAGTGCAGCGCCCGCATCACCCAAATTGGCGCCCAAGCCCACATAAGCCAAGACCGGTTCACGCGCTGGTGCGTTCGTGGGGGGCGCAACACCCATGGTTTATTCGGCGGCTGGCGCTGCGTCACCGTTATCCGCACCGGGCTTGCGGCGGCGACGGCGGCGTTTCTTGGCGGGGGCGTCTTCGCCGCTGCTCGGCTCGGCGTCGTTGGACTCGCCCTCAGCGTCTTCGTCCACCGCGTCGGCCTTGCGGCGCGCAGACTTGGCCACCGGTTGGCGGCGCTGAGCCTCGACCATATCAGCGCGCTCGTCGTCGCTGGCGTGTTGGAAGTCTTCCCACCACTGCGCCAAGGACTCATCGATCTCGCCAGTGTTGGCGCGCAAACGCAGGAAGTCAAAACCGGCGCGAAAGCGCGGCTGATCAACCAAGCTGAACGGGCCATTGCCCACGCGCTTGTCAAAGCGCATTTGCATCATCCACACGTCGCGCATGTCCGCGCCGAGTTTGCCCCGACCCGACACATCGCCGATGCGCGACTCGAACACCTCGTCGACCGCTTCTTGCAGTGCTTGCGAAGAGGGCATGGGGCGCTGGTTGGGGCGTGATTTTTGGCGCTTGGCCCAGCCTTGACGCACGTCGGACCACAACACACAGGCCAGCAAAAAGCTCGCCACCACGGGCTTGCCTTCGCCCACACGGCGATCGGTATCTTGCAAAGCCGAGCGCACAAACGGGTCGTCGGCTCGTTGCACCACCACGTCAAGCAAGGGGTAAATGCCTTTGTCCAAGCCCACGGCCTTGAGCTGGGCCACGCTGTCGAGCGAGTGACCGGTTTGCAGCAGCTTGAGCATCTCGTCGAACAATCGGCTTTGCGGCACGTCTTGTAACAAGCGGCGCGAAGACGCCAAGGGCTTCAAGGTGCCGGCGTCGAACTTGAAACCCAAGGGGCTGAGCTTGGCAGCAAAACGCACGGCGCGGATGATGCGCACCGGGTCTTCTCGGTAGCGCGTGGCCGGGTCACCGATCATGCGCAACACGCGTTTTTTGGCGTCGCGGATGCCGTTGTGAAAATCGACCACGGTTTCGGTCTCGGGGTCGTAGTACATCGCGTTGATGCTGAAGTCGCGCCGTGCCGCGTCTTGCTCGATCGGGCCCCAGACGTTGTCGCGCAACACGCGACCGCTGGCGTCCACCGCGTGTTTCATGTTGGCCAACGCGCCCTTGCTGGTGCGCTCGTTGCCAGAGACCTGTTCGGCGTCGGCACTGTCGAGGTAGGCGCGCATGGTGGAGACTTCGATCACCTCGTTCTCGCGGCCGCGGCCATAGACCACGTGCACGATGCGAAAGCGCCGACCGATGATGAAAGCGCGTCGAAAGAGCTGTTTGACCTGCTCGGGCGTGGCGTCGGTGGCCACGTCAAAGTCTTTGGGGCGCAGCCCCAGCAAGAGGTCGCGCACCGCGCCGCCCACGATGTAAGCCTCAAAGCCCGCGTCTTTGAGGGTGTGGACCACATCGAGCGCACGGTCGTCGACCAAATCGGGGTCGATGCGGTGTACCTTGACAGGAACATCCTGCCGCTGACCATAGGTGGACTTATCACTGGCCGCGCCGCGGCTGGTGGAGCTGGACTTGCCCAGCAGCTTGTCGATGAAATTTTTGATCATTCGAAGAGGTTCAGGATGCGCCAACCGCGCTGGGTTGCGATGTCGCGCAATCGCGCATCGGGGTTGGTCGCCACCGGCTCGTGCACACGCTCGAGCAAGGGCAGGTCGTTCATGGAGTCGCTGTAAAACACGCTGTGCGTCACATCGGCCCAAGAACACGACCGTTGAGACAACCATTGTTCCACACGAGCGACCTTACCCTCCCGGAACGAGGGCGTACCGTGAATTTCCCCAGTGGGCGTGCCGCTGGCGTCCACGGCCAAATCGATGGCGATGAGCTCGTCCATGCCGAAGGCCTCGGCAATGGGTCGGGTGACGAATGCGTTGGTGGCGGTGACCAACAGGGTCGCATAGCCCGCTTGACGGTAGTTCGCCACCAACTCAAGGGCTGCGGGGCGCATGGCGGGGCGGATGACGTCGCGCATGAAGCGCTCATGCGCCGCGTGTGCCGCCGCCATGCCTTGCTCACGCAAGGACTCGGTGCTGAAGCGCACGTGGTCTGCGATGTTCAAGGTGCCGGCGCAGTATTGCTCGTAGAAGGCTTGGTTGGTTTGGGTGTGTGTCACCGCATCGCGCCAGCCGAGCTCCACCGTGAACTGGCCCCAAGAAAAATCGGAGTCCAAGGGCAGCAAGGTGTGATCGAGGTCAAACAGGGCCAGTTTCATTCGTTCTCCATCATGGTTTTGAGTAAAGGGATGGTGATGGCGCGTTGGGTGCGCAAAGCGTAAGCGTCCAGTTCTTGCAGAAGCATCATCAAACTGGAGAGGTCACGCGAGAAGCGCTTGAGCATGAAGTCCATGACCTCGTCGCTCAAAAAGACGCCGCGCGCATCGGCCTCACGGCGCAGCACAGCGCGACGTTCGGACTCATCCAAGGTTTGCAAAGCGAACACATGGCCCCAACCCAAGCGGGTGCGCAGGTCTTCGCGCAAGACCAAATCGGCTGGCGGCAAGGCAGATGCGGCCAATACCCAACGCCCGGCACCTTGCACTGGGGTTTGTGCGTTGATGAACCAGTTGAAGGCCGCGGCCTGTTGGCTGGCGGTGAACAGGTGGCAATCGTCGAGCAAAACCACGTCCCAACGGTCGTCAAAATCACCGGGGTTGATGACCTGGGGGTCGAGCCAACCGACCCGAGCGCCCTGCCCTCGCACAGCCTCGGCCACGGCGCGCAACAAATGGGTTTTGCCGCTGCCGCTGTCGCCCCAAAGCAAAGTTGGCACGGGCGAGCGCATGGGGTTGTTGACCCACAAGCGCACGTGTTCGGCGGCGGCTTCGTTGCCCGCATCGATGAAGTTGTCCAAGGAGGGCACGGGCGCCAAGCCAATGTCCAAAGCGAGTTGCTGCATGCGGGGTGGGCTCACCGTTGGGTGTCCTTGGCTGGGACATCGGTGTAGAGCTCGCTGGCGCGGTAGCGCCGCACCGCCAAGCGCAACACCACCAACAGCACCGCGCTGACTGGCAGGGCCACCAAAACGCCCACAAAACCATACAAGTGCCCGAAGGCCATCAACGCAAAAATCACCACCAGTGGGTGCAAGCCAATTCGTTTACCGAGCATGCGGGGCGTCAACACCAGGCTTTCTAAGGTCTGGCCAATACCAAAGACCAAACACACCGCCAAAACACCCGACCAGCTCTGGAACTCCAGCACCGCGGCCAAAACCCCCAGCACCAGTCCCACACCGAAGCCGATGTAAGGCACAAACACGGCCAATCCGGTGAAGACACCAATGGCCAGCGCCAGGTCCAAACCGACCAAGGCCAAACCCGCCGAATAGAAGACCGCCAAAGCCGCCATGACCAAGAGCTGGCCACGCAGGTACTCACCCAACACGGCGTCGGTCTCGCTCAAAAAACCGTCGATCCCCGTCAACCAGCGCGGGGGCACCAATTGGCGCAAGCGGCCCATCAACCCTTGCCAATCGACCAACAGATAAAAGGCCACCATGGGAGCCAAGACCAAATTGCCCAGAACCGCCATCAAGGCGCTACCGCCAATGCGCAAAGACGAAAACACGCGCTCAAACCATTCGGTTTCATTGCCACTGATGGACTGTGACAACCAGTTGCGCACCATGGCCACGTCAATTTGCACCGGCAGGCCCCACTGTTGCGCCAAGGGCACCAACACCGCATTGGCGCTCTCCAAGAGGTTGGGGATTTGCTCCTGCAACAGAGGAATTTGTTGCGTGATGACCGGCACGATCATCAAGACCACGGCCAAAAACAGCAAGGCCACCATCAACAAAGCCAAAGCCGCACCCGCCCAGCGCGGCAAACCCCAACGCGACCAGCGATCCACCAAAGGCAGCAAGGCATAGGCCAGCACGGCACCCAAGATGAACGGCGACAACACCGGCGCGAGCACGGCCAACAGCCACCCCCCTAGGACAGCCAAGGCAGACCAAGCGGCGAAACGAATTTGGGTGGGGCTCAAAGTCATGGGTGGTGGTGCGAACGGGGGCGGCGGTGTAAACCCTTAAAATCAAGGGCAAATTCTATCGGGCGCACTGGGTGTGCCTGTTTTTCTGACCCCCCGACGATACACCGCGCCCGCGGTGAGCTGCATGAACCCGAACACCCCCCTTTCCTACAAAGACGCAGGCGTTGACATCGAGGCCGGCGACGCCTTGGTCGACCGCATCAAACCCTTGGCCAAGAAAACCATGCGTGAGGGCGTCTTGGCCGGTATCGGTGGCTTTGGCGCGCTGTTCGAAGTGCCCAAGCGTTACAAAGAACCCGTGCTCGTCAGCGGCACCGATGGTGTGGGCACCAAGCTCAAGCTGGCCTTTGAATGGAACATGCACGACACCGTGGGCATTGACCTGGTGGGCATGAGCGTCAACGACGTGCTGGTGCAAGGCGCCGAACCCTTGTTTTTCTTGGACTACTTCGCCTGCGGCAAGCTCGACGTGGACACCGCCACTGCGGTGGTCGGCGGCATCGCCCAGGGCTGCGAGATGAGCGGCTGCGCGCTGATCGGCGGCGAAACGGCTGAGATGCCCGGCATGTACCCCGCTGGGGAATACGATTTGGCGGGCTTCTGCGTCGGCGCGGTCGAAAAAAGCAAGATCCTGACCGGTGCCAACGTGCAAGTGGGCGATGTGGTGCTGGGCTTGGCCTCGCACGGCGTGCACTCCAACGGTTTCAGCTTGGTGCGCAAGTGCATCGAACGCGCCGGTGCGAACACCCCCGCCACGCTCGACGGCATGCCCTTCAAAGAGGCCATCATGCGCCCCACCCGCTTGTACGTGAAGAACGTGTTGGCGGCGCTGGCGGCACACCCCATCAAGGCCCTGGCCCACATCACCGGCGGCGGCTTGTTGGAAAACATTCCCCGCGTCTTGCCCGAGGGCTTGGCCGCTCACTTGGCCAAAGGCAGCTGGCCCCAGACCGAGCTGTTCGCTTGGCTGCAAGCCACGGCCGGCATCGACGACACCGAGATGAACCGCACCTTCAACAACGGCATCGGCATGGTGGTGGTGGTCAGTGCCGATCAGGCCGCGACTTGTGCGGCCACCCTAAGCGGTTTGGGTGAGACCGTGCACACGATTGGGCGCATCGCCGCGCAAGGCAGCGGCGCTCAGGTGGTGGTGGCTTAACGCCGCTGATCAGCTCATCTCGCGACGCAAAGCCTGGATGCGCTGCTCGATGAGGTCGCGGTCCAAGGCGTCGTCGGTTTCGGCGCAATAACGCTCCAAATCGGCCACGGCCTCGCGGGTGTTGCCCAACTCGGCGTGCGCCAAGCCACGGTCGCGCCACTCCGGCCAATGGTCGGGCAGCAGGATCACCAAACGCTCTTGCACAGCCAACAGCCGAGAGACATCGGCTTGGCTGCGGTGAAGGTCTTTCAGGTTTCGAAGCATCCGGACCAAGATGTCGCGTGGTGTGGCCGACTGCAAATACAAGCCCATGGGCACCTCGAACTCGCCCACCATCCCACGGCTTTGCTGGTAGGGCAACAAACGCTCCGACAAGGCTTCGCGGCTGAGTGACTCGCCACTGAAGGGGTCGATCACCACCTGCCCAGCGGGCAAGTTGACTTTGACCAAAAAGTGGCCGGGAAAGTTGATGCCACGCGCCTTCAAGCGCAAGCCCTGCGCAAGCTCCAGCCACAGCACCGCCAGGCTGACGGGAATGCCGCGTCGCGTGCGCATCACCACATGCAAATAGCTGTTGTCGGGGTCGTGGTAATGGTTGACGTTGCCGGCAAAACCCAAGTCTTTGAAGAAAAACTGGTTGAGCATGCGCAAACGCTGCAAGGGATCGGCGTCTGGGCTCAAACGTCGGCGCAGGCGCTGGGCCAGCTGGTCGACGGAGTCAAGCACTTGCTGCACATCGCCATCGGGGTATTCGTCTTGGGCCAAGCAGGCTGCGGCTTCGAGCAAGGGCAAGGTCTCGTCATCGGCCACCAAGGTGGCAAAGTACTGCAAAGGCGTCGGGGCGTCAAATTGCAAGGCCATGGCTCACTTTCGAATCAGTGCACGCCAGGATACCCCCAGCGCGCGCAACAAACCCAAGTACACCACGACCGCCCCCACCACGCTGGCGGTCACCCAAGCCAATCGCAGCCAACGCCGGCCATCGACCTGCACCCAATCAAAAGACTGCTCCACCCACCACAAACCACCGGCCATGATTGCGCTGGCCACGCCCACCTGCAAGAGCAAACGGCCCCAGCCCGGCAGCGGCACAAAAGCACCCCGGCGCAGCAAACCCACCAAGAGCCAACTGGCGTTGACCAAAGCCCCCAAGCCAATGGCCAAGGCCAAGCCAGCGTGCGCAAAATGCGGCACCAAGAGCAGGTTGAGCAACTGCGTGAGCACCAAGACCACAATGGCAATTTTCACGGGCGTGCGGATGTCTTGTCGGGCATAAAAACCAGGGGCCAAAACTTTGATCGCCACCAAACCCAACAAACCCACGCCGTAGCCCATGAGGGCGTGGGAGGTTTGAATCACGTCGCGCGCGGTGAAAGCACCGTAGTGGTAGAGCACCGCCACCAAGGGCTCGGCAAACACCAAGAGCGCCAAGGCCGCGGGCACGCCCAACACCACCACCAAACGCAAGCCCCAGTCCAGCAAACCGCTGTAGCGATCACCTTCGTTGGCGGCTTGAGCGGCCGAGAGCTGGGGCAGCAAAACCACACCCAGCGCCACACCCAACATGGCGGTGGGGAATTCCATCAACAGGTCGGCGTAAGACAACCAACTCACGCTGCCCGGCGTCATGTGCGAGGCAATTTGCGTGTTGATGAGCAAGGAGAGCTGCGCCACGCTCACGCCCAACAGCGCAGGCAACATCAGGTGCGTCACGCGTCGGGTACCCGGGTGAACCCAAGCGGCGCGGATCTCAGACCAACGCCAAGCCACGCGGGGCAACATGCCGATGCGCCGCAGCATGGGGATTTGAACGCCCAACTGCAAGATGCCACCCACCATCACCCCCACCGCCATGGCGTAAATCGGCTCGATGCCCATGGACTCAAACGCCGGTGCGCCAAACCAGGCCGCGGCGATCATGGACAGGTTGAGCAAAACCGGCGTGGCCGCGGGTGCAGCGAAATGCTTCCAAGTGTTCAAGATACCGGCTGAGAGGGCCACCAGCGACATGAAGCCAATGTAAGGAAACATCCAGCGGGTGAGCCAAACGGCGGCATCGAAGCCTTCGGGGCTTTGCTGCAAACCGCTGGCCATGGCCCAGACCAACCAAGGCGCACCTACCACGCCAGCGATGCAGGTCAACACCAGCACCCAAAACAAGACGGTGGCGATTTGATGAACCAAGACACGGGTGTTGTCGTCACCTTCCGTCGCCCGAACGCCCGCGAGCACGGGCACAAAGGCCTGACTGAATGCCCCTTCGGCAAAGAGGCGGCGAAACATGTTGGGGATGCGAAACGCGACGTTGAACGCGTCGGTCATGGGCGTGGCGCCGAACATGGTGGCCATCAGCAATTGGCGCACCAAACCCGTGATGCGCGAGGCCAGGGTCAACACAGAGACCAAAGAGGCGGATTTGAATAGCGACACGCCGCACAGTGTAGCCCCTGTTCAGGGGGGCTTGGTACGTGCTAAAATCGCTGGCTTTGCTGGCATCATCTCCAAACATTTAAGGAATATTCACCATGGCAACCAAGCCGAAGAAAAAGAACCCCCGACTGGCCTCAGGCCGCAAACGCGTCCGCCAGGACGTCAAAATCAACGCTGCGAACACCTCGCTGCGCTCCAAATACCGCACCGCTGTCAAGAACGTCGAAAAAGCCGTTCTGGGTGGCGACAAGGCCAAAGCCACCGAACTGTTTGCCAAAATGCAACAGGTCGTGGACACGATCGCCGACAAAGGCATCTTCCACAAAAACAAAGCCGCACGCGACAAGAGCCGCCTGTCGGCCAAAGTCAAGGGTTTGGCCACAGCCTAACCCCGCCCGGGCCTCACGGCCCGCCGTTTGAACCGGGTGCGCTGCCAGCAAGCCCTAAAAAAGCCGCTCATAGAGCGGCTTTTTTTCGTCTGTGGACTGCTTCGTGCCTCGCAGTGACAGATGAGGCCTCGCAGTGACGGACGTGACTTGCGGGGACACAGAGTGACGTCTTTGCGAGCGCAGCGAAGCAATCTCCGGCCGGGGACTGCTTCGTGCCTCGCAGTGACGAATTGAGTCTTGCCGTGACGCTCAGGCTTATTTGATTTGGAGTTGGTTGTCGCGCGCGAAGTGCATGACGAAGTCCCAGGCCATGGGTTCGGCTTCGCGCAGGTCGACATGGACGATGACGCACTTCACACCGTCAATGGTGTTGGGCACGCACCAAGGGGAATAGCTCAGGTGGCTGCCCGGCTGGGCGCCACCGGGGCGGAACTGACTCATGACGCCCGCCAACCGTTCGGCCCAGTCGCTGGGGCGAAACGTGCGGCCGTCGAGCGTTTGCCCTTGGATGTACACGTGCTGTGCGGTTGGAGAAACCATCGTCGCAGGCCTTCGGGTGGAAAGCTCGGGTTGGGTTGAACACGCACCGCTGAGCCAGGATCGCAGGTCAGCGGCGGGGTACAGGTATTGTATCTTATATAAGAGTTAAGACTGTCGGGATGCCTGTGCTCAGCCCTGCTGCACAGGCCCTAAA
>JBEDCE010000019.1:0-16945 GCA_041176905.1 Pseudomonadota bacterium | reverse complement strand
TGTCGGGGCGCTCGGACAATTTGCTCGAATTCGCCACCGCGGCTTCAAACGTGGATTTCAAATCGCTCATCTCAGACTCCGGAATTCATTCAAGACACAGACAAACGGCGGCCGGCGATCGCCAGCAAGCCGTCAAAAATCAAACTGTCGACCAGCTGCACCGGCAAAGACATGCTCGGCACCATTTTCCAGCCCGCACCGCCGGTCATGAAACACACCGGGTCTTGGCCACAGTGGCGCGCCACGTTGTCGGCCATTCGCTGCACGGCGCCGGCGATGGCAAAAGTGCCGCCGCTGGTCAGCGCGTCACTGGTGTTGGTGGGGAAATCGCACACCTGGCCCGTGGGCACGTGCAAGCCCGCGGTGCCAGACTCCAGCGCGCGCAACATGATGCCGTGGCCGGGCAAGATGATGCCACCCAAAAAACGGCCCTGCGCATCGATCGCTTCCACCGTCACGGCCGTGCCCACCATCACCACCAAACACGGCCCTTGGTGTCCTTGGTTTTGCAAATGCTGGCGCGCACCGATCATGGCCACCCAGCGGTCCGAGCCCAAGCGTGTCGGGTGGTCGTAGCCGTTGATCAAGCCCGCTTCGTGTGCGCTGGCCACGACCCATTGCGGCACCACATCCCAACCCGCCAACTGTTCAATCTGGTCCATGACGCGGCGCTTGACGGGGTCGCCCGCCACCACACACCCCAAGGACCAACGCGGAGCAGGCAAGTCACGCCAGTCGCCCTCGGCCAAGGTCTCGATCTGTTCCAAAAATTGGGCACCATGGGCCAGCAGGCGCGCGCCCCATGTGGGCGTTTCGTAAAGCGCCCATTTCAGGCGCGTGTTTCCCACATCAAGGGCCAAAAAGGTCATGTCGGCATTATCACCAAGCGAGGCACAGAGTTGCCCCGCTTGGCGGGCCCATCAATTTTGTCGCCATGGCAGTCCTCGGTAACGCCAGCCACCGCGTTTTCCGCGCTGAGCGCTGCTGTCGGGGTCGCCTTCGAAACCTTCCAAAATGTTGTAAGCCTTCAGGTCCAACTCGCTCGCGCGTTTGGCCGCGGCGATCGAGCGCACGCCGCTGCGGCACAACAGCACCACGGCTTTGCCACCCGCAGCGCCTTGGATCTGCTCGTCAAACGAAGTGTTCATCGCCATGCCGGGCCACTGCTTCCAAACCACGGGAACGGCGTCCGGCACAAAGCCCACCCACTCCCGCTCGGCGTCGGATCGAATATCCACCAAGACCGCTTCACCGCGGGACACCCATTGCCAAGCCAGTTGAGGCGACACGTCTCCGGCGTAACCAGCTTGAGGGCGAACCGCCCAGTCCAAAGCCGCATCGGCGTCGTGGCGCAAACCCGATCGCAAATTGGCCGGCACCGCCTCGTCGATGCGTTTGGGCTTGGGCAATTGCAAGCCGTCCATGAGGGCCACGAACTCGGCTTCGGTTTTGCCGGCTACGCGCGCGTTGCTGGATTTTTCTTGGCCAATGGTCGAATGTGTGCGGCCTTGGTAATCGTGACCGGGCCACACCGCGGTGGTATCGGGCAAAGCAAACAAGATTGTCGTCAAACTTTTGTAAAGCGCCGCCGCGCTGCCCGATTGGAAGTCGGTGCGGCCACAACCGTTGATCAGCAAAGTGTCGCCGGTGAAAGCGTGCACCGAATCGGCGCGGCGCCACACAAAGCTCATGCTGCCCGCCGTATGCCCGGGGGTGTGCAAACCTTGAAGCTGCTGAGCACCAAAATTCAGGGTGGCACCGTCGGTCAACTGCACCGACGCGGTACCGATGCCGCAGCCCTCGGGCGCTGCGGTTTTGGCGCCCGCGAGTTCGGCCAATTTGCCCGCGCTGGTGATGTGATCGGCGTGGGCGTGCGTTTCCACCGCCCAGACCAACTTCAAACCGTGCTCGCGCAAGACCGCCAAATCGCGCTCGATCTGCTCATCCACGGGGTCGATGATCAAGGCTTCGCGGCTGTGCTCATCGAACAGCACATAGGTGTAGGTGCTCGAAGCGATGTCGAACAGCTGAATGGGTTGCTTGGCGCTCATGGGGCCCGCTTCAACATCAGGAAAATTTGGCCAACATATCGGCCACGTCGTCGGCCGGCAAATCGCCTTGTGCGATCACACAGCCGACCATGCTGAAAAAAGATTTGTCCAAGGCCTTGCGAGCGGCGGCCATTTGTTGGGCCACTTGTTCGCAATCGCTGTCGGTTTCAATCAAGCGCTGAATGCCGCGCAGCTGGCCTTCCACGCGTTTGAGTCGCATCATCAAAGCGCGTTTGCGCTCGGGGTCGTGCAAGGTGGTCATGGTGTCTCCAGCGTTGAATGGGCGGGCGCACCGGTGGCGGCGACATACCCTCCCAAGTATTTTAACCAACCCTGCTATTGGGCGCTTGGATCGGTGGGGCTGCGTTAGTATCGGCCAATGACGACGCCCGTTTCGAGCCAAAACACCCCCACAACGATCGCGCCAAGCCCCCCTCTGGGCTTGGCCGAGATCGTGGATGCGCTGCGCCGCCATGCACAAACGGCCAATGAACAATCGCGTTTGGCCCGAGAGATCCAACAACTGCATGCCGCGGCCCGCATGTTGGAAGTGGGCAAACCCGGTCGCGCCAAAGCGGCCGAGGCGGCGAGGGACTTGGCCCATCAGCGTGAACGCGCGCTGCATGCGCAGACCCGAGAACGCTTGGCGCAACGGCCTCCAGAATCCCGCAACGACGGGAGCGAACCCGACGACGGCGAATGGGTCTGGCGCGCACTGCGGCAGGGTCTGCCAGGACACACCCACAGCGAAAACGGGTCGGACGCCGTGTTGACGCGCCTGGCCGCAGGCCAGCCCATCGACGAGGCCATGACCCACCTGTTGCTCGCGCTCGGCCCGCACGCCGGCGCTGCGCAAGACGTGCTGGACCGTATCACCCGCCACCTGATCGAACATTGGGAAGCGTTGGTGTTGGCCGAACTCGAAGCCATCGCCCATGACCCCACCCGCACGCCATGAACCACGACGACCACCAAATCCATCTGCCAGAGAGCTTTGTCGCGATCTACGTGCCGCCCGGCAAACTCAAGCCCACCCTCAGCCGTGAGCAAATGCTGCAGCGCTACGAGTTGTGTGAGGACATGGCCAACCTCTTGACCGAGCGTGCGGCCGACCTGCAGTTTCAACTCGGCATCACCGAAGAGATGGCGCTGGACCAGTGCGAAAACGGTTTGTTGGCCGACCCTGCGGTGGTCTCGCCGGCCGAGGCGCGCTGGGTGGTCTGCCGCTTGGCGGAGTTGCTGCAGTGGCCCATGACGCAGCTGCTCGATCGCCCCGTGAGCAGCGACCCCGAGGCCTGAGGCCCTCAATCGAGCTCTTGCCCTGTCAGCAAGCGCACCTTGACCGCCTTGCCCTTGATGCGCCCGGCGTTCAGCCTCGCCGCCGCATCGCTGGCGAGTTCTCGGCGCACCGCCACGTAGGTTGAAAAGTCGTTGACGTTGATCTTGCCCACGTCGTCTCGGCTCAGGCCCAGGTCGGCGGTGAGCGCACCCAACACATCGCCTGCGCGGATTTTTTCTTTGCGTCCGCCCTGGATTTGCAGGGTCTGCATGGGCGGCAGCAGTGGGCCGCCCGGCGCGGCCGTGAGCTCATTCAAAGCGCCCCAAGGCACCTCATGGCCCATGAGTTGTTCGATGCGACCCACGCGGCCCATCTCGTCCATGCTGGCCAAGCTCAGCGCCAAACCTTCTTCGGCCGCACCCGAAGCGCCCTGGCCCAAACGCCCGGTGCGCCCGATGCGGTGCACGTGCACCTCGGCATCGGCCGTCACGTCGACGTTGATGACCGCGGCCAAGCTGCTGATGTCCAAGCCGCGCGCGGCCACGTCGGTGGCCACCAACACGCTGGCGCTGCGGTTGGCGAACTGCAGCAAAACCTGATCGCGTTCGCGCTGCTCAAGTTCACCGAACAGCGTCAAGGCGCTGAAGCCCTCGGCTTGCAAGACCGCCGCCAAATCGCGGCACTGCTGTTTGGTGTTGCAAAAAGCCAAGGCGCTGGATGGGCGAAAATGGCGCAGCAACTGGCCCACCGCATGCAAACGCTCGCTGTCCTTCACTTCGTAAAAACGCTGGCGGATGCGCGAGGTCGACTCCGTCGCTTCAACACGAACGGTTTGGGGCTCGCGCATGAAGCGCTCGGCCAACTTGGCAATGCCATCAGGGTAAGTGGCTGAGAACAACAGCGTTTGGCGCTGCTTGGGGCAACGCTGGGCCACGCGCACGATGTCGTCGTAAAAACCCATGTCGAGCATGCGGTCGGCCTCGTCCAAGACCCAGGTGTTCAAGGCCTCAAGGTCCAGCGAGCCACGGTCGAGGTGGTCCATCACGCGACCGGGTGTGCCCACCACGATGTGCGCGCCGTGCTCCAAGGACGCGGCTTGGCCGCGCAGCGGCACCCCACCGCACAGCGTGACGAGTTTGATGTTGTCTTCGGCGCGCGCCAAACGGCGAATTTCCGTGCTGACTTGGTCGGCCAATTCGCGCGTTGGGCACAAGACCAAGGCCTGCACCGCAAAGCGCCGGGGGTTGAGGTTGGTGAGCAAAGGCAAGGCAAAGGCGGCCGTTTTGCCGCTGCCGGTTTGGGCTTGGGCGATCAGGTCGCGGCCAAGCAAAGCCATGGGCAAACTGGCGGCTTGGATCGCCGTCATGCGCTCGTAGCCCAAACGCTGCAGGTTTTGCAGCATGGCGGGCGAGAGGGAGAGTTGGGAGAAATCGTGGGGTTCAGACATGCCCCGATTAGACCCCAACGCCTGTCGCGGCTTTTATCCGCCAGCCGGTGAGTTCAACGGCGTGAAGGCCCGACCCGTGGTCAAGAAGGCGATCAGGTTGTCGGCGGCCAAGTCGGCCATGGCCAAGCGCGTGGGCATGGTCGCACTGGCGATGTGCGGGGTCAGCACCACATTGGGCACGGTCAACAGATCGGGGTTGAGTTGGGGTTCACCTTCGAACACATCCAAACCGGCCGCTGCGATGCGGCGCTCGCGCAGCGCCACGGCCAAGGCCGCGTCGTCGACGATGCCGCCGCGAGCGATGTTGGTCAACGTGGCCGTGGGCTTCATTTGCGCCAGTTCGGCCGCGCCGATGGCGTGGTGGCTGCTGGCGGAGTACGGCAAGACCAAGACCAAGTGGTCGGCCTGTTGCAGCAACGCTTCTTTGCTGACGTACGTTGCACCGCAAGCGGCTTCGGTGGCCGCGTCCAAGCGGCTGCGGTTGTGGTAGATGACCTTCATGCCAAAGCCAAGCGCGCCGCGCCGGGCGATGCCTTGGCCAATGCGGCCCATGCCCAAGATGCCCAGCGTGCTGCCGTGCACCTCGGCACCGGCAAACATGTCGTAGCGCCAACGCTTCCACAAACCGGCGCGCAAATGGTGTTCGCTCTCGGCCATGCGGCGGGCGGCGGCCATCATCAAAGCAAAACCGAAGTCCGCGGTGGTCTCGGTCAAGACGTCGGGCGTGTTGGTGGCTTGCACACCACGCTCGGTCATGGCCGGCAAGTCAAAGTTGTTGTAACCCACCGCCATGTTGGCCGCGATGCGCAGGTCGGGGCAAGCCGCCAAGAGCTCGGCGCCCACGCGCTCGGCCCCCGTGGTCAAGATGCCGACCTTGCCTTGCAAGCGGCTCACCAATTCGTCGGGGCCCCAAGTGGCGTCTTCGTCGTTGCTGGTGACGTCAAAGTGTTGGCGCAAGCGCTCTAGGACACTGGGGAAAATGGCTCGGGCCACCAAAATGGCTGGTTTGCGCTCGGTCATGGAAACAGTCTCCTGATGTGGGTCAAGCAAAACAGCATCCTAACCGCGGCTTTGACCCGACGCTGACACCCAAATGACCGGCCTGCGCCACAATGGGGATATCCCACTCTTTCATTTTTTGGAGCACCCATGTCAGCGATTCAAACCATCGGCATCATCGGCTCTGGCACCATGGGCAACGGCATTGCCCAAGCCTGCGCCAGCAGCGGTTTTTCTGTCGTCATGATCGACATCAACGAAGCCGCCTTGCAAAAAGGCCTGGCCACCATCGCCGGCAGCTTGGACCGCCTGATCAAAAAAGAAAAACTCACCGAAGCCGAAAAGTCCGCCGCGCTGGGCCGCATCCAAACCAGCACGCAGTACGAGGCTTTGAAGTCGGCACAAATGGTGATCGAAGCGGCCACCGAAAACGAGCCGCTGAAGGTCAAGATCCTGCAACAGCTCGACGGCATGTTGGGCGCCGACGTGATCGTGGCGACCAACACCAGCTCGATCTCCATCACCAAGCTGGCCGCGGCCACACAACGCGCCGACCGCTTCATAGGCATGCACTTCTTCAACCCCGTGCCCATGATGGCGCTGGTGGAGATCATCCGCGGCCTGCAAACCAGCGACGCCACGCACGACGCGGTCAAAGCCATGGCCGAGCGTTTGGGCAAAACCCCCATCACCGTCAAGAATGCGCCGGGCTTTGTCGTCAACCGCATCTTGGTCCCCATGATCAACGAGGCATTTTTTGTCTTAGCCGAAGGTTTGGCCACGCCCGAAGACATCGACGCGGGCATGAAACTGGGCACCAACCAGCCCATTGGCCCACTGGCCTTGGCCGACATGGTGGGCTTGGACGTGTGCCTGGCCGTGATGAACGTCTACATGGAAGCCTTCAACGACAGCAAGTACCGCCCCTGCCCCTTGCTCAAAGAACTGGTCTCGGCCGGTTACCTCGGCCGCAAGGCCGGCCGCGGCGTCTACACCTACTAAAACCCCCTTGAAAGCCTGGCATGAGCGCGTTTGATTTTGATTTGTTGGTGGTCGGTGGCGGCAGCGGTGGCGTGCGCGCCGCGCGCATGGCCGCGCAGCGCGGCGCCCGTGTGGCGCTGGTCGAGGCCTTGGGCATCGACGGCCTGGGCGGCACCTGCGTGAACGTGGGCTGTATCCCGAAGAAGCTCTACAGCTACGCCGCGTATTACGCCGAGGCCTTTGAAGAAGCGCGTGGCTTCGGCTGGAGCGCCGAGCGCCCCACGCTGGACTGGTCCACGCTCAAGCGCCAGCGCGCCACCGAAATCAGCCGCCTCAACGGCGTCTACAGCAACCTGCTGCGCAACTCGGGCGTGACCGTCATCAACGGCTTTGCCCGATTGAGCGATACGCACCGCGTGGAGATCGCAGGCCTCAACGCCGACGGCAGCCCCTCGCACCTGAGCCACACCGCCGCCCACCTCTTGCTCGCGCCCGGCGGCACACCGCACGTGCCGCACTTCCAGGGCCGCGAACACGTCATCACCTCCAACGAGGTGTTTGACCTCGAGCCCTTCCCCCAGCGTTTGGTGGTGGTCGGCGGCGGCTACATCGCCAGCGAATTCGCGTCCATCTTCAACGGCTTGGGATCGAAGGTCACACAGCTCTACCGCGGCGAGCAGATCTTGCGCGGCTTTGACGACGAGGTGCGCCACTTCGTGGCCACTGAGATGGGCAAACACGGTGTGGACCTGCGCCTGAACACCGACGTGGTCGCGGTGCACCGCGAGGCAGACGGCCTGCGCGTGTCGCTCGGCGGTGGTGCTGAAGTGATGGCCGACGCGGTCTTGTACGCCACGGGCCGCGTGCCCAACACCCAAGGTTTGGGCTTGACCGCAGTGGGTGTGGCCACGGGCGGCCAAGGCGAGGTCTTGGTCAACGAACACTACCAAACCAACGTGCCGCACATTTACGCCGTGGGCGACGTGACCAACCGCGTGCAACTCACGCCCGTGGCTTTGGGCGAAGCGATGGTGGTCGTGGACCACTTGCTCGGCCCCGCGCCCGGCAAAGCGCCGCGCCAAATGGCCTACGACTTCATCCCCACCGCCGTGTTCACCCACCCCAGCATCGGCACGGTGGGCATGGGCGAGGTGCAAGCCCGCGAGACCTTTGGCGAGATCAGTGTGTTTCGCAGCGAATTCAAAGCGCTCAAACACACGCTCTCGGGCAGCACCGAGCGCACGCTCATGAAGCTCATCGTGGACAAGGCCACCGACCGCGTCGTGGGCCTGCACATGGTGGGCGCTGAAGCGGGCGAAATCGTGCAGGGTTTTGCGGTGGCGCTCAAAGCGGGCGCGACCAAAGCGGTCTTTGACAGCACGATCGGGATTCACCCGACCGCGGCCGAAGAGTTCGTGACGATGCGCGAGCCGGCCTCGCGCTGAAGACCTTAAGCCGTGGGGCGTTGCCCCATGGCCTCGCCCATGCGCACGCCGCGCTCGGCGACCCAGTCGGCCTCGAAGCGCACCGTGTCTTTGGGCCAGAGCATGACCACGGTGGAGCCGAGCAAAAAGCGACCCATCTCTTCGCCTTGGTTCAGGCGAATGTCCACGTCGTTGTAAGTCCACTCTTGGACATCGCGGGTGCGCGGTGGGTTGACCACACCGTGCCAGCGCGTGGCCATGCTGCCCACAATCGCCGCGCCCACCAAGACCAAGACAAACGGGCCGTGCTCGGTGTCGAACACACACACCACGCGCTCGTTGCGCGCGAACAAGCCGGGCACGCCGCGCGCGGTGGCGGGGTTGACCGAGAACAACTCGCCCGGCACGTAAACCATGCGTCGCAAACGACCGGCACACGGCATGTGGATGCGGTGGTAGTCCTTGGGGCTGAGGTAGATGGTGGCGAATTCGCCGTTGTCGAACTGGCTGGCCAAGGCCGCGTCACCACCGACCAACGCGCGGGTGGAGTAGTGGTGGCCTTTGGCTTGAAAGATCTGGTCTTGTGCGATCGTGCCGAGCTGGCTGATGGCGCCGTCGACCGGGCTCACAAAGGTCGCCGCGGCCAAGGGGCGCGCACCGGCGGCCAAAGGTCGGGTGAAGAACTCGTTGAAGGTGGCGTACTGGCGGTGATCGGGCTCGGCGGCCTCGGTCATGTTCACGCCGTAACGGCCAATGAACCACGGGATCACGTTGCGCACCCACGGCGACCACGTGCCGTTGGCGCACCAACCGGCAAAAGCCGTCAAAGCGTGTTTGGGGGTGAGGTGCTGGAACAGCACAAACAAAGCATCAGGCACAGGCACGGGCAGCTAGCAAAGGCTGTTAACTCTGGGACGGGCATTGTATGCGGGCCCATCCCGGGCCTGTTCATACAATCGGGAGGTGGGGTCAATGCAGCGTCTGGACCTCTTGGCAATTGGACCTGAAAGCCCCCCTGAACATGCGATATTCCCCCCTGACCGACCGCCTGCAAGGGCTGGGCGGCGACAAATGGGCGATTCACACGCTGGCCCGTCAAATGAAGCGCGAGGGCCGCGATGTGATCGAACTCACCATCGGCGAGCCCGATGTTCCCTGCCCGCCCGATTTGGTGCAGGCCGCCACCGCCGCCATGGTCGCTGGACGCACCGGTTATTCCAATGGCCGTGGCGAACCCGCCACGCTGGCGGCACTGGCCCAGCGGTACACCGCCCGTCGTGGCCGCGCCTTTGGCCCCGAAAACGCCATGACCCTGCCAGGCACCCAGACCGCGCTGTACGCCGTGCTGTGCACTTTGCTGGGCCCCGGCGATGAGGTGATCGTGGCCGACCCGATGTACGCCACCTACGAGGGGCTGATCGCCGCCACCGGTGCCCGCGCCGTGCCGGTGACTTTGCGCCCCGAACAGGGCTTTCGCCTGCAAGCCGCCGACGTCGCGACCCACATCACCCCCCGCACCCGCGTACTCTTCCTCAACACGCCCCACAACCCCACCGGCGCCGTCCTGCGTACGGCTGAGATCGCTGCCTTGGGCGCGCTGGCCCTGGCCCACGACCTGTGGGTCGTTTCGGACGAGGTTTATGAAGATCTGGTGTTCGACGGCGTCGCCTTCACCTCACCGCTGGACCTGCCCGAGCTGGCCGATCGCACCGTCGTCACCGCCTCCATCTCCAAATCACACGCCGCCCCTGGCTTTCGGTCGGGTTGGTGCATCGGCCCGGCCGAGTTTTGTTCCCGCATGCTGCCCTTGTCGGAAACCCTGCTCTTCGGCAGCCAACCCTTCATCGCCGACATGACCACGCGGGCCATCACCCAAGGCTCCCCCGTTGCCCGCGGCATGGCCACACGCTTTGCCGCCCGCGCACAGACGGTCCATGACCGACTGCACGGGCATGCCGGCCTGAGCGTCCACCGCCCCGAGGCGGGCATGTTCGCGCTCCTGGACGTCCGCAGCTCTGGCCTGTCGGGCAACGCCTTTGCCCATGCGCTGCTGATGCAGACCGGTGTCGCCTGCATGCCCGGCGAGAGCTTCGGCGCGGGCCTTGCCGGTTGGCTGCGCCTGTCGCTGACCCAAGCCGATACCGCCATTGAGGCGGCCTGCGCCCGCATCGCCCACTTCGCCGCTGAGGGCCAGCAGCCCTGACAGCAACAGCGGCCGTGGCAGGGCACAATGCCCCACCATGACCACACCCGCTTTGTTTGAATGTCACCACCTCACCAAACGCTTTGGTGAGCACACCGCCGTGAACGACCTGTCGTTTGCCATCGCGCCGGGCGAGTGCCTGGGCGTGATTGGGCCCAACGGCGCGGGCAAAACCACCACCATCCGCATGTGTTTGGGCCTGACCGTGCCCGACGAAGGCCAGGTGAGCGCCTTTGGCCTGGAGATGCCGCGCGACGCGCTGGCCATCAAGGCGCGGCTGGGCGTGGTCAGCCAGTTCGACACCCTCGACCCCGACTTTTCTTGCGCGGAGAACCTGCTGGTCTACGGCCGCTACTTTGGCCTCAAAGACGCCGACATCCGCCCACGCATCCCCGAACTCTTGGAGTTCGCTGCACTCAGCAGCAAGGCCGACGCCAAACCGGGCGAGCTCTCGGGCGGCATGAAGCGGCGCCTGAGCTTGGCGCGCTCCTTGGTGGCCAACCCCGATTTGTTGATGCTCGACGAACCCACCACCGGCCTGGACCCACAAGCGCGCCACCTGATGTGGGAACGCCTGCAGCGCTTGCTGCAACAAGGCAAAAGCATTTTGCTCACCACGCACTTCATGGACGAGGCCGAGCGCCTGTGCTCGCGCCTGCTCGTGATTGACCACGGCCGCAAGATCGCCGAAGGCCCGCCGCGTGAGCTGATCGCGCAGCACTTGGAGCCCGATGTGGTCGAGGTGTACGGCGAAGGCGCCGTGGCCTTGGCCCAAGCCGACGAACACGCCGCGCTGCGCGCCATGGCCAGCCGCGTGGAGGTGAGCGGCGAGACCGTGTTTTTCTACACCCGCGACGCACGACCGCTCATGGCCGCATTGAGCGAACACCACCTGCGCACCCTGCACCGCCCGGCCAACTTAGAAGACCTGTTCCTGAAATTGACCGGCCGCCAAATCCGTGAAGACGCTTAACACCATGAACACCGCCCCTGTTTCCCACTGGTCCGCCCCCCACCTGTCTTTGCGCTGGTGGCCGGTGTTTTTGCGCAATTGGTTGGTCTGGAAAAAACTGGCCATCCCCAGCTTGGTGGGCAACATCGCCGAGCCGCTGATCTGGCTGGTGGCCTTTGGCTACGGCATGGGCGCGTTGGTGGGCGAAGTCAGCTTTGTGGGCCCCGCGGGCGCACAGGCCGTGCCCTACATCGTGTTTCTGGCCAGCGGCAGCATCTGCATGAGCGCCATGAACGCCGCCACCTTCGAGGCGCTGTATTCCGCGTTTTCGCGCATGCACGTGCAAAAAACCTGGGACGGCATCATGAACGCGCCGGTCACGCTCGACGACGTGGTCATGGCCGAAATGCTGTGGGCCGCGTTCAAGTCGCTCTTCACCGTCACGGCCATTTTGTGCGTCATGCTGGCACTCGGCATCAGCGACAGCCCCAAGCTTTTGTTGGTGTTGCCCATCTTGCTGCTCACCGGCATCACCTTCAGTTGCATCGCGCTGATCTTCAACGCGCTGGCCAAAGGCTACGACTTCTTCACCTATTACTTCACGCTCTTCCTCACGCCCATGATGTTCCTCTCGGGCGTGTTCTTCCCGCTGGAACAACTGCCCGAGGTGGTGCGCTGGATTGCGCAAGCCCTGCCGCTGGCCAACGCGGTGGCGCTGGTGCGCCCGCTGTTCCTGGACCAATGGCCCACCCAAGCGCTGCTGCATTTGGCGGTGCTGGCGGCGTATGCGGGCGTGGCGTTTTGGGTGGCGTTGGCTTTGACTCGGAAGCGGTTTTCGAGGTGAGTTTGGCCCCATGATGAGAGCCTTCCATGCATGGAGCAACTGGCCATGTGTGATCGGCTCGTCTTGCGCATTTCGCCAGTGCAAGCTACAATTGTGGTAAATCCCGAAAGGCACACCATGTCCACCGTTTCTATGCGCATTGATGAGACCTTGGTTGGCGCTGCTCGAGTGGCAGCCAAGGCAGAATTTCGCACCGTGCAGGGGCAGGTGGAGTTCTGGGCGAAAGTGGGACGTGCCGCGCTCGATAACCCCGATCTACCAGCCTCTTTCATTGCAGAAAGCTTGATGAGCCAGTCTGAACCACGTGAAGACAGCACGCCCTTTACGCCACGCAGCCGCACCGCCAACAAACAGGCATGAGCTGGCAAGTCCTGCAAACGCGGCGCTTTGCGCGGGTTTACAAAAAACTGACCCAAGCCAAGTTGATTGCCGACACCGATACCGCCGTGGCGACGGTGGCTGAAAACCCAGATGCCGGCGAACGCAAAAAGGGCGACTTGTCACAACTGTGGGTCTACAAATTCCGCAGCCAAGGTCAGCTGTACTTGTTGGGCTACACACGCGAAGACGCAGTGCGACTGATTTACTTAGAAGCTCTGGGGCCACATGAAAATTTCTATCGCGACCTGAAACACTGAAATCGGTGCGCCTTAAGGTGACGTCGTAGGCAAGGCCGATTGCGGAAGTCCAAAGATTTTGTCGAAGGCCCAGGTGTAGCCCACGGCATACACAAAGAAGAAAGCCAACAGTCCCAAGTTGGCGAGAAACGCCGCCAAGAAGGTGGTCTCCAACCAGAAGGCCATGACCGGCACCAACAGGAAAGTCAGCCCGCATTCAAAGCCTGCGCCGTGGACGAAGCGGCGAACGAAGCTTCTGCCTTTGATGGCTTGCCGGGACTCCCAACGCTCAAACAAGGCGTTGAAGACGTAGTTCCAAGCCAGCGCGATGGTGGAAAGGACGACGGCCAGCGCGAACGTGGATTCAGCAGGCTTGTCAAACGCGAACCCCAGCACGGGCCCCACAAAGGCGATGGCCCCAACTTCATACAGCACGGCCTGGAGGATGCGTCGGGTTTTGGGTTTCATATCAAGTGACAAAACATGGGATTCGCCGGGCGGGCTAGTCACCGTGCGCGGCGAAACGCGATTGCAGGGTTTGCAAACCCAATTCTTCGAGCACTTGCTGCAAACGTTCGCGAGCGCGGACACGGTCGCTGGGGCGATCGGGTTGGACTTTTCGCGCCAAGATGAGTTCGTTCTTCATCGAATGTTCCCAACCCACCAGTTCGGTGACGGTGACTTGGTAGCCGTGGGCTTCGAGCTGCAAGCAGCGCAAGACGTTGGTGATTTGGCTGCCGAATTCGCGCGTGTGCAGCGGGTGCCGCCACAGCTCGGCCAAGGGTGTGCGGTTGAGTTGCAAGGCTTTGTGTTGGCGCATGACGCTGGCCACCTCGGCTTGGCAACACGGCACCAAAACCATGGCCCGCGCTTGACGCGCCAAGCCAAAAGCAATCGCGTCGTCGGTGGCGGTGTCACACGCGTGCAAGGCGGTGACCACGTCGATGGTCGCGGGCAAGGCCGCGTGTGTGAGCGACTCGGCCACGGTGCAAGCCAAAAACCCCATGCGATCAAACCCCAAGCGCTGCGCCAGTTCGGTGGACTTGGCCACCAGCTCGGTGCGCGACTCAACGCCATAGACCGCGCCTTGGGTGCGCTGTTTAAAAAACAGGTCGTACAAAATAAAACCGAGGTAGTTCTTGCCCGCGCCGTGGTCGGCCAAGGCCACGTCACCACGCGCGTCGAGCGCCTCTTGCAACAGCGGCTCGATGAACTGCACCAAGTGGTACACCTGTTTGAGTTTGCGGCGCGTGTCTTGGTTGAGCTTGCCCTCGCGGGTGAGGATGTGCAGCTCTTGGAGCAGCGCGACCGATTGGCCGGGGCGCAGCTCGGGCAATTGGTCTTGCAGGCTGGGCGCGGCTTTGGCGCCTTTGTGGGGTTTGGGTTGGCGGTCGTTCGCGGCTTTGGGCATGGGCGTCATCATAGAGCGACAATCAACCATGACCGACCACGACCTGCACCCCTTTGCCCGCCTCACCCCCGACGTGGTGCAAGACGCCTTGGGTGCCATTGGCGTGTGGGGCGATGGGCGCATGAGCGCGCTCAACAGTTTTGAAAACCGCGTGTACCACATCCACTTGGACGAGGCCATCGAAGGCCACACGCAAGTGGTGGCCAAGTTCTACCGGCCCGAACGCTGGAGTAATGAGGCGATTTTGGAAGAGCACACCTTTGCCCAAGCGTGCGCGGCTGAAGACGTGCCGCTGGTGCCACCGCTGCAGCGCGACGGCCAAACCCTGCACCACCACGGCGGCTTTGCGTTTTCCATCACGCCCTACCGCGGCGGACGCCGCCCCGAATACGACGACCTTGATGTGTTGGAGTGGATCGGCCGCTTGCTCGCGCGCATCCACCGCGTGGGTGTTCAAAGCCCGTTTGCGCACCGCCCCAGCTTGAACATCGCGACCTTTGCCCACGAGCCCCGCGATTGGTTGCTCGAACACCAAGCTGTCGCACCCGAGGTGCAAACCGCGTGGCGTCAGGCCTTGGGCGAAGCCTTGGCCTTGATCGACCAACACCCGGTGCTGCGCGCCCAAGCCCCCGCCGCCACGAACGACGACGGCCCGCCGCCCATCGCCACGCTGCGCCTGCACGGCGACTGCCACCCGGGCAACATTTTGTGGACCCCCGCGGGCATGGCGCACGAGGGCCCGCACTTCGTGGACTTGGACGATGCGCGCCAAGGCCCCGCCGTGCAAGACCTGTGGATGCTGCTCAGCGGCGAGCGCCGCCAACAAACCCAACAGCTCGGTGCGCTGATCGACGGTTACGAACAGGTGCGGCCCTTTGACCGGCGCGAACTCGCGCTGATCGAGCCGCTGCGCACCCTGCGCCTGATCCACTACAGCGCCTGGCTGGCCCGCCGCTGGGACGACCCCGCCTTCCCCATCAACTTCCCTTGGTTCGGCTCACGCGACTACTGGCAAGGCCAAGTCGACATGCTGGTCGAACAAATCGAGGCCATGCAAGGCGAGCCTTTGTGGGTGTGAACCCGCAGGCTCAATCGTCCTTCGACGCACTCCACCGATCGCCCCAACCCGGTGCGTCCCCGCCGCTGCGGTAACCGTCCAAGGTGCGGCGGTCGCGTTTGGTGGGTCGGCCTTGGGTGAAGGTCTGTGCGGGCTCGGGGGCCAAGCGGCGCTGCTCGGCGGCTTGTTCGCGCCGCGCGATCGACTCGGGCAGTTCTTCAAACAAAGTAGCGGCCACGGTGGCCGAGCCCCGGGTGCTGCTCAGGCCGCGCACCCACACGCTGCGGGTGACGGGGCCTTGGCGGACATCGATCTGTTCGCCCAAGCGCACCTCGCGCGAGGCCTTGACCGGCGCGCCGTTGACGCGCACGCGGTCCAGGCCCAGCGCTTCACTGGCCAGGCTGCGGGTTTTGTAAAACCGCGCCGCCCACAACCACTTGTCGATGCGCACCCGAATCAGACCAGCAAAGCGTTGACGCGCTTCACATAGGCCGCGGGGTCTTCGGGCAAGCCGCCTTCGGCCAGCAGCGCTTGGTCAAACAAGATGTGCGCCAAGTCGTCGAAGTGGGCCGAGCCCTCGAGCTTTTTGACCAAGGCGTGTTCGGCGTTGATCTCCAAAATCGGCTGGATGGTGGGCGCGGCTTGACCGGCTTGTTTGAGCATGCGCGCGAGCTGGGTGGAGTAAGCGCCGTCTTCAACCACCAAACACGCAGGCGAGTCCACCAAGCGGGTGGTCACGCGCACGTCTTGGGCTTTGTCTTTGAGCGCTGCTTTGAGTCGCTCGAGCACGGGCTTGAAGGTCTCGGCGGCTTCTTCGGCGGCTTTCTTTTCAGCCTCGTCTTGCAAGCTGCCCAAGTCCACCGCGCCTTTGGCCACGCTTTGCAGCGGTGTGCCGTCGAACTCGTTCAAAAAGGACAGCGCCCACTCGTCCACACGGTCGGTCATGAGCAACACCTCGATGCCTTTTTTCTTGAAGACTTCGAGCTGTGGGCTGCTCTTGGCTGCGGCGAGGTTGTCGGCGGTGATGTAGTAGATGGCCTCTTGGCCTGCTTTTATGCGCGCCTTGTAATCGGCCAAGCCCACGGTCGCGGTGTCGCTGCTGGTGCTGGCAAAACGCAGCAGCTTGGCGATGCGCTCGCGGTTGGCGAAGTCTTCGCCCAAGCCTTCTTTGAGCACCGCGCCGAACTCGGCGTAGAACGCGTCGTACTTGCCGACCATGGCCTGGTCTTCGTCGCTCACCACATCGGTCACGCCGTCGGCGCTCTCAGCCTTATCGGTGGATGGCAAAGCGTTTTTCTTGGCCAGGTCTTCGAGCATGGACAAGACGCGGCGGGTGTTGCCTTCGCGGATGGCTTTGACGTCGCGGCTTTCTTGCAGCAACTCGCGGCTGACGTTGAGCGGCAGGTCGGCCGAGTCGATCACGCCTTTGACAAAGCGCATGTAAGACGGCATGAGGCTTTCTGCCTCGTCCATGATGAACACGCGCTTGACGTACAGCTTGATGCCGGCCTTGCGGTCGCGGTTCCACATATCGGCTGGCGCCTTGGCGGGCAGGTACAGCAACTGGGTGTATTCGGTGGCCCCTTCGACCCGGTTGTGGCTCCAAGACAGCGGCGCTTCGGTGTCGAAGCTCAGGTTTTTGTAAAACTCGGTGTACTGCTCGGGCGTGACGTCTTTCTT
>JBEDCE010000018.1:0-17107 GCA_041176905.1 Pseudomonadota bacterium | reverse complement strand
ACGTAAACCCGCGCACCGGGGTGCAATTCCAGATCGATCTCGCTGGCCGACACGTCCATGGCGCGGTCCACCGCCAAAGCAAACGGCGCACCACCGAGTTCCACCGGGTTGATGCCCATCAGCAGGTGGTGCATGATGGGATTGCCGACGAACGTGGCTTCCAAAATGTCTTGGGCCGTGATGCCCGCCTGAGCGGCAACGTCACGGGCGAGCTCGTTGAGCGCCGCGCGCACGGCGTGCGTCATGTCGACCTCGCCGCCGGGGTTCATCATCACGTAAGAGACGCGGCTCATCAGGTCTTCGCCAAAGCGAATCTGTGGGTTCATCACCCCAGCCGAGGCCACCACTTCGCCGGTTTCCAGGTTGCACAAATGGGCCGCGATGGTCGTAGAACCCACGTCCACCGCCATACCGAACAGGTGTTTGTGAAGGCCGGGCCACACCGCGATGATGCGCTGGCGGGAATGCACCGCCACGGTGACCTTCCAGCCCCCTTTGCGCAAGACCGGTTGCAGCACTTGCAGCACCTTGAGGTCGCACCCCAGGTCGGTCAAACCCCATTCAAATTCGAGCGCGTCTTCCAAGCGACGCAGGTCGCCTGAAGGGTCGTGCATGTCGGGCTCTTGCACCTCCACGTAGTGCAGGCTGACCAAGGGGTTGAGCACCAAGTCGTGCGCTTCGGCGGCTTTTCGAACCACCTGTTTGTGAACCTGGCTGTCCGGCGGCACATCGATGACGACGTCGCCTTCGATCTTGGCGTGGCAAGACAAACGGCGACCCTCGACCAAGGGTCGCTCGCCTTCGAAGCCGCGCTCCACCTCGGTGAGCGCACACAGGCTCGCCGCACTGGATGTCAGGCCGTGCTTGGGAAAGTCACCCTCGGACACCACCACCTGGCAGCGGCCACAAATGCCGCGGCCGCCACAGACCGAATCAATGTCCACGCCCAAAGAGCGGGCGGCCTGCAACACGGGCGTGCCGATGCGAAAGCGCCCTCGGCGGCCCGAGGGGGTGAAGACAATCAGCGCGTCGTTCGATTCACTCATGGTGTCGGATGGTCCTTTAGCTGGGGCGGCGGCGGCTGGTGTCGCGGCGACCACGACCCGGGGCGCCATCGGCACCGGCCGGTGGGTCTTGACGGAACTTGCGAATCCAACGGGCGCAATCGGGGTCGTGGCCCATCATGACGTCGGCACCCATGATGGCGCGAACCACCTCTTCGTGCAGGGGGTTGGTGATGGCCGAGGTCATGCCAGCGCCCATCGCCATGGTCAGGAAGGCGGAGTTGATGCCGTTGCGCTCGGGCAAGCCGAAGCTCACGTTGGACGCACCACAGGTGGTGTTCACTTTGAGCTCGGTGCGCAGGCGGTGCACCAAACGCATCACCTGCACACCGGCGGTGTTGATGGCACCCACGGGCATGACCAAGGGGTCGACCACCACATCGCAAGCGGGGATGCCGTAGTCGGCCGCGCGCTGCACGATTTTCTTGGCGACTTCGAAGCGCACATCGGGGTCTTCGGAAATGCCGGTCTCGTCGTTGGAGATCGCCACCACCGCCGCGCCGTACTTCTTGACCAAGGGCAAAACGGTCTCCAAGCGGTCATCTTCACCGGTCACGGAGTTGACCAAAGCCTTACCTTTGTAAACCTTCAAACCGGCTTCCAAGGCGGCGACGATCGAGGAGTCGATCGTCAACGGCACATCGGTCAAAGACTGCACGAGCTGAATGCAATGCGCCAGCAGCGCGGGCTCATCGGCCAGCGGAATGCCGGCGTTGATGTCGAGCATGTGCGCGCCGGCGGCAATTTGGGCCAAGGCATCGCTTTGCACGCGGCTGAAATCGCCGGCGATCATCTCGGCGGCCATGATCTTGCGACCGGTGGGGTTGATGCGCTCGCCAATGATGACGAACGGTCTGTTGAAGCCAATCACCACCTCTTTGGTGGCGGAACTGATCACGGTATCGGTCAAAGCAAACTCCTAAAAAGCGGGTGAAAAATGGGTTTTATGGCAAGGTGTTGTAGGTGGTATCGCGCCCAGGGTACCAAGGCACACGACCGTTCAAAATGCCCGAGCGTTCAACGATCTCGGGCACGGTGTCCTCTTGGCGGTAGGCCATGATATGCACACCGCTGACGCCTTTGATTTCACGAATTTCTTGAATCAGGTCGATGCAGATTTGACGGCCCTCGAGCGCGGGTTTTTCAGCACCGGCCAAGCGTTTGATGACCGAGTCGGGGATGTGCACACCGGGGACGTTGCTGCGCATCCACTCGGCCACCTTGGCCGAGCGCAAAGGGCCCACACCCACCAGCATGAAGACCTTGTCCAACAAGCCCATGTCGTCGAGCGCCGACATGTACTCGCGCAAACGCGGTACGTCGTAGCAATACTGGGTTTGGATGAACTGAGCACCGGCGGCAATTTTCTTGGCGGTGCGCTGCGCACGCCAATCGAACGGCGGCACAAAGGGGTTGGCGGCAGCGCCCAAAAAAACGCGGGGCGCAAACGTGATTTTTCGGCCGCTCTGGAACTGTTGTTGATCGCGCATGGTGCGAGCGATCTCGAGCAAGGACATGCAGTCCAAGTCGAACACCGGCTTGGCTTGGGGGTGGTCGCCCGACTGCACACCGTCGCCACTCAAACACAAGAGGTTGCACACGCCCATGGCGGCACCGCCCAAAATGTCGCCTTGGATGGCGATGCGGTTTTTGTCCCGGCAAGAGATCTGCATCACTGGGGCGTAACCGGCACGGGTCAGCAACGAGCAGACCGCCAAACTGGACATGTGGCAGTTCGCGCCGCTGCCGTCGGTGGCGTTGATGGCATCCACATAACCGTCGAACAAACGCGCGCGGCGCAGGACCTCATCTGGGTCGGCTGAATCGGGCGGGTCCATCTCGGCGGTGACCGCGAAGGCACCGCTGCGCAACACACGCTCCAAACGGCCAGGAGAAACGTGTCCTGGCAGGATGGGCAGCGGATAACCGGGTACGGGTTCGTCATCAAAGCGCATGCGTGGACCCCAGCTTGTTGTGGGCAGCTTGACCTTTTTCTCTGGCCACTTTGAGCCATGACGAGCGCCCCTCGAGCCGTCGGTCAACGGCAATTTGGATCACGCGAATGGCCTGCCCGTTTTGCATGCGTTCGCTGCCGGCAAAACCCTCAACCCACACACAGCGCATCTCGGGTTTAACCTCGCAGTGGCCATTGGCCCGAACGCCGCCGCAAGGGCCGTTGCGGATCGTCTTGGGGCAGTTCATGGAGCAGGACATGCCGGTGGAGCTCAGCGCGCATTGGCCGCACATTTGGCAGTCGAACAAAAAGCCTTTGGTGATGCGCTCCAACCAAGCCATGGGCGCTTCCAAACGCTCGTAGCCCACGCGCTCAAACCACGGGTGCAGAGAAACCAGCACACGTTCAAATCGGTTGTAAAACCACTCAAGGGATCGGGCGTTTTTCACCGACCACAGGCGGACTTGGTACATGGTGTGTGCTTCCTACAGGGGTGATTCAAGCCGCGTCCGCATCGGACTGAGCGGCGCGCTCAGACGGCGGCACCGAGCCGGGCTCCAAGCCATGGGCGCGGATCAAGACCAGCAGGTCTTCGTCGCTGTAGCGCGCCTCCAAGCCATCGGCCACGGATTGGGCGGCGGCCTCAAGGTCGCCGGTGATGGATTCGGGCGCCGAGCGCGTCCAGTCGGCCAAGTAGGCGTCGGAGCTGGCTTTGCCCGCCCGCATCGCGGCGCGGTCAATCGCCTCTTGAAAGCGGTGCGAGAGCTGGATTTTGTGGGCATCTCGGCCCGCCTTGACCACAACTTGCGACGGGATGTCGCGCCAAGAAATCACGATCAGTTTTGCCATGACACGATGCCCAAAGGTTGGTGGAGCGACGCGGCGCGTCGCAATCCGGTTTCAAGTCCGCCGTAGCCCGTGAAACGGTGGGTGAATGCCAGGCCCAAACGGCGGGCTGCCGCCTCGGCCAAAGCGAGGCCGTCGGGGCTCTCTTTTTGAGCGAGGTACACCAAATGGGTGTAATTGCCGAAATACACGGGCAAGAGTTCGGGGTGGCGATCAAGCCCCAGGCCTTGAATCACCAGACGGTCAAAGTGGCGCAAGAGGAAGTCGGTGAGGTAAAAACTGCCCAAAGCGGTTTCGTTGAGCTCATCGAACAGCGCGTCGCCCGCGAAGAAGCCATAACAATGGGCGCCCGGCAAACGCTCCACACCCTCGCGCGCCAGCAATGCGTCCAGTTGACCGCCGGTGCCGCAATCGGCGAAAGCCACGTAAATGTGTTCAAACCCCGCCGCGCGGGCCCGCTCGATGTGACGGGCCACCCCCGGCGTGATTTTCTCGGGCGTGTTGTGCCAGTCTGCTGGCAAACACTGCACCGTCAAATGCGGCCAAGGGTTGAGCCGCTGCAAGGCGGTGATCTCGTGGGCCAGCGCGCCACAAGCGATGACCAAGGTGTTGGCGTGGTGTTTCACGATCGGCCGTCACCCATTGCCAGGGCCAATCAGGCCGCAGCGCGTCGTGCGGCGAGCAGCGTTTTGGCGGTTTCCACCGCCACACCTGCGTCGCGGCAGTAGGCGTCGGCACCCACGGCCTTGCCGAACTCTTCGTTCAAGGGCGCGCCGCCCACGAGGACGATGTAGTCGTCGCGCAAGCCCTTTTCTTTGAGGGTGTCGATGACGACTTTCATGTAAGGCATGGTGGTGGTCAACAGAGCGGACATGCCCAGGATGTCGGGCTGGTGCTGCTCAATGGCTTCCAAATACTTTTCCACTGGGTTGTTGATGCCGATGTCGATGACCTCAAAACCAGCGCCTTCCATCATCATGCCGACCAGGTTTTTACCGATGTCGTGGATGTCGCCCTTGACGGTGCCGATCACCATCTTGCCAATCGGCTCGATACCGGTTTCGGCCAACAAGGGGCGCAGCACTTCCATGCCGCCTTTCATGGCGTTGGCCGCCAGCAAGACCTCAGGCACAAACAAAATGCCATCGCGGAAATCGACGCCCACGATGCGCATGCCTTCGACCAAAGCGTCGTTGAGCACACGGTCGGCGGACCAGCCGCGACCGAGCAAGATGTTGGTGGCCTCGACCACCTCTTCACGCAAACCGTTGTAGAGATCGTCGTGCACCTGTTCGGTCAACTCTTCATCGTTGAGCGTGTTCAGGTCCAAGTCGTCGTCGAAGTCTTCTGCCATTTTCATTCCTCAGGGTAGCGCCAAGCGCTGGGGTGGAGTTGCTTGCAATCGTAAGTGTCCCATTAAACCAAGATGGATGCGTGTGCGACCAGCCTTTGTCGCCGGACGACAGGTGGTGGTATCACGCCGGGGCCCTGCGTGCTGCAAGATCGGCGCACGCCGTCGTCTTGGTGGCGGGATGTGTCGCCAACAGACAATCCGAATCAAGGTGCATCATTAAACTGCCTCCATTCATTGATCACTCCCGGAGAAAACCCCATGGATCCCCGCCTCGAAGGCAAAAAGCTCTTCACCCTCAGCGCCTCCTGCGACAGCCGTTTGGGCACCGTTGCATCCATTTCCACGTTCCTGGCCACCCGCCACGGCTTCATCGTTGACATGCAGCAGTACGACGATGTGAACAGCGGCAAGTTCTTCGTTCGCACCGTCTTTTTTGGTGACAACGACAAGAGCCCCGACATCAATGGCTGGCGCGAACAGTTCATGGACGTGGCCCGGCGCGAGCAAATGGAGTGGGCGATTTACGAGAATGAAAAGCCCAGCCGGGTGCTGATCATGGTCTCCAAGTTCGACCACTGTTTGGTCGACCTGCTGTACCGTCAGCGTCGCGGCGAGCTGAAAATGACGATCCCCGCGGTGGTCTCCAACCACCCGGACATGCAAAGTTTGGTGGAGTCACACAACATCCCCTTCATCTTGTTGCCCGTGACCCCGCAAAACAAAGCCGAACAAGAAGCCCGCTTGTTGCAAATCGTGGAAGAGACGCAATCGGACTTGGTCGTGCTCGCGCGCTACATGCAGATCTTGTCGGACGACCTGTGCCGCCAACTGCGGGGCCGGGCCATCAACATCCACCACTCGTTCTTGCCTGGTTTCAAAGGCGCACGTCCTTACCACCAAGCCTACGACCGTGGGGTCAAGCTCACCGGCGCCACCGCACATTACGTGACCGCCGACCTCGACGAAGGGCCGATCATCGAGCAGATCGTGGAGCGCGTGGACCACAGCTTCGATCCCACACAACTGGCGGCTGCGGGCCGCGACTCAGAGTGCCGCGCCTTGTCCGCTGCGGTTCGCTTTCACGTTGAGCACCGCGTGTTCCTCAACGGCAGCCGCACCGTGATCTTCCGCTGAGCAGGGGCCGCCGCTCAGTCCGCGCTCGACGTGGTCAGGTTTTGACGGCGGTCCGAGCTCGGCGAGAGGCCAAAGGTGCTTCGGTAGCACTTGGAGAAATGCGGCGGCGACTGAAAGCCGCAAATGACGGCGATTTCGGTGATCGACAGCGAGGTTTGGTTGAGCAACTCGCGGGCACGCTGCAGTCGCAAGTCCAAGTAGTATTTGGTGGGCACTTGGCCCAGGTAGCGCTGGAACAAACGCTCGAGCTGGCGCCGCGACACCCCAACGAATTTGGAAATTTCGTCCATCGAATACGGCTCTTCGATGTTGGCCTCCATGATGGCAGCGGCCTCAATGAGGTTTTCGTGGAACTTGCCCACCCGGGCTTGCAAAGGCACGCGCTGGCGGTCGCTTTCGTTGCGCACCCGGTCCAAAATGAACTGCTCAGAAATAACGGTGCACACGTTTTGCCGCAAGTGCTTGCGGAAAATTTGCGACATCATGTCCAGCGGTGCCACGCCACCGGCGCAGGTGTAGCGGTCGCGGTCCAACACATACACCTGGTCCAAAAACTTCACGTTCGGGAACAGCTCTTTCAAAGAGGCCATGTTTTCCCAATGAATCACGGCCCTGTAGCCGTCGAGCAAACCGGCCTTGGCCAAGAGGTAACTGCCGGTGCACAAAGATCCCACGACGCTGCATCGCTGGGCCCAGTGGCGCAGCGTGGCTTGCAATTCGGGATTGAATTGTTTGGAGACATTGATGCCGCCGCACACGAACAGCATGTCGGGTTTGGGCATCCCACTGACCCGCTGCACAGGTTCCAAGTAATGCCCGCAACTGGCCCGAACCGGCTCGCCGTTTTGGCTCACCACCACCCATTCGTACACGGTTTGACCACAAGACCGATTGGCCATGCGCAAAGCTTCGATGGCACAGGTCAAGGCCAAGAGCGTGTAGTCCGGAACAATCAAGAAGGCAATGCGGACCTTGAGGTCGGGCACCAGCGGCTGAACAAGGCTGTTTTTTAACGGGACGGATTTGCTTGTCATGGGGATTTGCGCCAATGTTGGCTTGGATACCGTTTCAATTGCGACAAAAAATGCCGTGTTTGTGTCAGCCGAGCGGATTCTACCCCAAAGCGAACAGGGTTTTTATTCCCTGGCCCAGGCTTTCACAATTGGCTCATCAGCCAGCTGTGAAACTGCTCGGCCGCGGGGCTGCGGCGCGGCGCCAACTGCACCCACCAGTAACCGTAGGGGCCTTGGGTTTTGCGCTGCGGCAACAAACGCAAGCGCTTCTGCCTCAATTCGTTGACGACCATGGCCTTGTCCACAATACCAATACCAGCACCCGCGACCGCGGCGTTGATGGCTTGATCGAGGCTGGAAAAACGGACCTTGGCGGTGTGCTCATAGGACTTGGGGTGGCCCAAACCTTGGGTCTGCAACCAGTCACCCCAGACCGGCAAATCCACCGATCCGTTTTTGAGCAAGAGGCGCGGCGTGGTGGCCAAATCGGGCGCTTTGCCCCCTTCGAACCAACTCGGACTGGCCACGGCCACGTGTTCCTCCAGCCGAAGCAAATGCGAATGTCCAATGGTCCAAGGCCGGTCCAAAAACATCACCAAACAATCAAAGCGGCCAGCGTCTTGCTTGTTCAGCACGGGCTCCGTGCTGACGTTGAGGGTGATCAAGGGGTGGGCTTTGGTGAACGGCCCCAGCCGGGGCGCGAGCCACCGCGCACCGAAGGTTTGGGGCACGTTCACACTCAACTCGATGCGGCCTTGAGAGCGCATTTGGTGCAGCTGCTCGACACCGGTCTCTAAGGATTCGAATGCGTCTTCGACGTGACGCATCAGCAGCTGCCCGGCGGTGGTCAAGCGCAAGCCCCGGGCCTCCCGCACAAACAGGGCATCGCCGAGGTCGTCCTCCAAGTCTTTGATCTGCCGGCTGACGGCGCCCTGTGTGACGTGCAGGTGCTGAGCCGCGGCGCTGAAACTGCCTGCGCGGGCGGCGGCCAAGAAAAAACGCAGTCCGTTGAGTGATGGAAGTCTGATCATGAGCAAAGTGTTTAGCCATGAGAATACCTCATACCTCAGGCGGCGAAAATTTCGCCAACTTTGCACCCCTTGGGTGGACGGGGATTGCCCATAATCAACGCCAAACAGGCCCGCATGAAGCGGCCAACACGGACACCCCCAGAGGAAACACCATGACCGATGCGACCCCTTCGCAGCCCGCCAGTCGGCGCCGTCCCGGCCGCGCCGAACGCGCTGCCCGCCCAGCGCCCTCCACCGCGCGTTACCGCCACCTGCAACACCGCTTCACGCCCAGCGCGGTGGTGAGCGAAGACGAGTTGGAGGCCATCCACCAAACCTCGCTGCAAATCCTCGAAGAGATGGGCATGGATTTCATGCACGACGGTGCACGCGAGATCCTGCGTCAAGCCGGCGCCGAGGTGCGCCCCGGCTCGGAGCGCGTGCGCATCCCTCGCGAATTGATCTTGCAGGCCATCAAAACCTGCCCATCGGAGTTCACGCTGCACGCCCGCAACCCCGAGCGCAACGTGGCCATCGGCGGCAAAAACTTGGCCTTCGCGCAAGTGGCCAGCCCGCCCAACTGCTCGGACATGCAAGGCGGCCGGCGCGCGGGCAACCAAGTCGACTTTCGCAACATGGTCAAGCTCGCGCAGCGCTACGACATCGTTCATTGCAGCGGCGGCTACCCGGTGGAGCCGGTGGACCTGCACTCTTCGGTGCGCCACCTCGATTGCCTGTCCGACATCGCCAAGCTGACCGACAAGGCCTTTCACGCCTACTCATTGGGACAAGCACGCAACCTCGACGGCTTGGAGATCGCGCGCATCGCCCGCGGCATCAGCGCCGAGCAGATGGAGCGTGAGCCATCGCTGTTCACCATCATCAACAGTTCGTCACCGCTGCGTTTGGACACGCCGATGCTGCAGGGCATCATCGAGATGTCCTCGCGCAACCAAATCGTGATGCTCACGCCCTTCACCCTCGCCGGCGCCATGGCACCCGTCACCATCGCCGGTGCCTTGGCCCAGCAGAACGCCGAAGCCTTGGCCGGCATTGCCTTTACCCAGTTGGTGCGTCCCGGCGCGCCGGTGGTCTACGGCGGCTTCACCAGCAACGTGGACATGAAGTCCGGCGCACCCGCGTTTGGCACGCCCGAGTACATGAAAGCGGTGTTGGCGGGTGGTCAGTTGTGTCGCAAGTACGGCATTCCTTACCGAACCTCCAACGTCAACGCGGCCAACACGGTGGACGCGCAAGCGGCTTACGAGTCGGTGTTTTCCTTGTGGGCCTTGATGCAAGGTGGCGGCAACTTCATCATGCATTCGGCCGGTTGGATGGAGGGCGGCCTGACCTGCTCGTTCGAGAAGTTCATCTTGGACTGCGACTTGCTCCAAATGGTGGCCGAGTTCTTGACCCCGCTGGACGTGACCCCCGCCGGACTGGCCATGGACGCGATCCGCGAAGTGGGCCCTGGCGGCCACTATTTCGGCACCGCCCACACCTTGGAGCGGTTTGAGACCGCGTTTTATTCGCCTATCCTCTCGGATTGGCGCAATTTTGAAACGTGGCAAGAAGCGGGCAGCCCCACGGCTTACCAAAAAGCCAACGCCGTTTGGCAACGTGAACTCGCCGCTTATGAGCGGCCCGAGATGGACCCAGCGATTGAAGAAGAGCTGGACGCTTTTGTGGCGCGACGCAAAGCCGAAGGCGGCGTGGCAACCGATTTTTAAAAACAACGGAGATATTGGACATGAAGACAAGCGCGCAAGTGGTGGTGATTGGCGGCGGCGTGGTGGGCTGCTCGGTGCTGTACCACCTGACCAAAAAAGGCTGGACCGATGTGGTCTTGCTCGAACGCGATCAACTCACCAGCGGCTCCACCTGGCACGCCGCCGGTGGATTCCACACCCTCAACGGTGACCCCAACGTGGCCATGCTGCAGAGCTACACCGTGAGCCTGTACCAAGAGTTGGAAGAAATTTCGGGTCAGTCGTGTGGCATGCACAAATCGCCCGGTATCATGCTGGCCGACACGCCCGAGCGCATGGAATTCTTGAAGATGACCGTGGCGCGTGGCCGCTACCTCGGCATGGAGACCGAAATCATCTCGGTGGCAGAAGCCAAAAATTACTTTCCCTTCATCGAAGACCGCTACTTCATCGGTGCGCTGCTCGACCCCAACGAAGGTCACCTCGACCCATCCGGCACCACCTACGCCTACGCCAAAGCGGCCAAACTGGCGGGCGCACAAATCGAAACCCAAACCATGGTTGAGGGCCTGTCACAGCGCCCCGACGGCAGCTGGACGGTGCGCACCAACAAGGGCGAGATCCACGCCGAACACGTGGTCAACTGCGGCGGCCTGTGGGCCCGCGAAGTCGGCCGCATGGTGGGCATTGAGCTGCCGGTCTTGGCCATGGAACACATGTACTTGGTGACCGACGACATCCCCGAAGTCGAGGCATTCAACAAGGCCACGGGCAAAGAGATCGGTCACGTGATCGACTTCGGCGCCGAAAGTTACTTGCGCCAAGAAGGCAAGGGCATGGTGCTCGGCGTTTACGAACAAGCCGGTGTGCCGTGGTCGACCCGCACCACCCCTTGGAGTTTTGGCCAAGAGCTGCTGCAGCCCGACTTGGACCGCATCGCTCCTTCGCTGGAAATCGCCTTCAAGCATTTCCCCACCCTGGAAAACGCCGGCATCAAGCGCGTGATCAACGGCCCCTTCACCTTCGCACCCGACGGTAACCCCTTGGTTGGCCCGGTCAAAGGCCTGCGCAACTTCTGGTGCGCCTGCGGTGTGATGGCCGGTTTCAGTCAAGGTGGCGGCGTCGGTTTGGCGCTCTCCAACTGGATGGTCGATGGCGACCCCGGCTTTGACATTTGGGGCATGGACGTGGCGCGCTACGGCGACTGGGCCACCCGCGACTACACCAACGCCAAGGTGCGCGAGAACTATTCGCGGCGCTTTCGCATCCGCTTCCCCAACGAAGAATTGCCCGCAGCCCGCCCGCAACAAACCACGCCCTTGTACGACGTGATGCGCGCACAAGGCGCGGTCATGGGCGACAGCTGGGGCATGGAAACCCCACTGTGGTACGCGCCCGCGGGCGATAAGGCCGAAGACATCGTGTCCTTTCACCGCAGCAACGATTTCGGCCCCATCGGCGAGGAGTGCCGTGCCGTGCGCGAAGCCGTGGGCGTGACCGAGATCGCCAACTTCGCCAAGTACCGCATCCAAGGTGCGGGCGCCGAGGCCTGGCTGCTGAACATGATGACCAACACCATGCCCAAGCCTGGTCGTTTGATCCTCACCCCGATGCTCAACCCCCAAGGCAAGTTGATCGGCGACTTCACCATCGCCAAGCTCGCCGATGGCGAATTCATGATGTGGGGCAGCAGCCAAGCGCAGGTCTATCACATGCGTTGGTTTGAACAACACCTGCCGGCCGACGGTTCGGTGCAGATCGAGGCCTTGGGCATGAAGCTCATCGGCTTGTCGATTGCTGGCCCCAAGGCGCGTGACGTGCTCATGGGCTTGAGCGACGAGGACGTGAGCAACGCCGCCTTCAAATTCATGGACTCCCGGTACATGACCATCGGCAACGTGCCGGCGCTGGTCAACCGCATCAGCTACACCGGCGACTTGGGCTACGAAATCTGGGTCGCGCCCGAATACCAATACCGCCTGTACCAAGCCATCATGACCGCGGGCAAGGACCACGGCATCCGCAACTTCGGTATGCGAGCGCTTTTGTGTCTGCGCCTGGAAAAACATTTCGGCACGTGGTACCGCGAGTTCCGTCCGATTTATGGCGCGTTTGAAGCGGGGCTGGATCGCTTCGTCAAACTCGACAAACCCGACTTCATCGGCAAAGCTGCCGCCTTGGCCGAAAAAACCGAGGGCCCCAAACGCACACGGGTGTTTTTGGAAGTCGACGCACTGGACGCCGACGTGATGGGCGACGAGCCCATCTGGATCGATGGCAAAGTGGTCGGTTGGGTCACCTCGGGGGGCTTTGGTCATTTCGTGGGCCAATCGCTGGCACAGGGCTACATCCCCACCGGTTTGGTGCGCCCCGATTTGCAACTGGAAGTTGAAATCCTCGGCGAGCGCCGCCCCGCGCGTTTGCAAATGAGCCCGCCGTTCGACCCCGACGCCCTGCGCATGCGCATGTGAAAGACGCCCCATGAGTGAAGCTTATTCCGCATGGTCCTTGCTCAAGCACGCCATGGGCGGCCACAAAAACTGGGGGCGCGCTTGGCGCGACCCGCAGCCCAAAAAACACTACGACGTGGTCATCGTCGGCGGTGGCGGACACGGCTTGGCCACGGCCTACTACCTGGCCAAAAACCACGGCGTCAAAAACATCGCGGTGCTTGAAAAAGGCTACATCGGCCAAGGCAACGCGGGGCGCAACACGACCATCGTTCGCTCCAATTACATGATGCCGGAGAACGCGCCGTTTTATGAGCATTCGATGGACCTGTGGCGGGGCATGTCGCACGAGCTGAACTACAACGTCATGTTCTCGCCGCGGGGCTACCTCTTTGTGGTGTGCTCCCCCTCAGCGATGGACGCACAGGTGCGCCGCGCCAACACCATGCGCTTGCACGGTGTGGAGTGCGAGGTCCTGAGCCGCGAACAAACCCAGCGCTTGGCGCCTTACCTCGACTACAGCGACGAGGCGCGCTTTCCCATTTACGGCGCCATGCTGCAAAACGGCGCCGGCACGGCCCGCCACGACGCCGTGGTCTGGGGCTATGCTCGCGCCGCCGACCAACTCGGTGTGGACATCATCCAAAACTGCGAGGTGCAGGATTACCTGTGGAGCGGAGACCGCATCGTGGGCGTGAAGACCAACCGTGGTGACATCGGCGCGGGCAAAGTGGGCTTGGCCGCCGCGGGTTCCACCACCTTGCTCACCCAAAAAGCGCACCTGCAAGTGCCCATCGAAACCTACATGCTGCAGGCCTACGTGACCGAGGCCATCAAACCCGTGGTCAACCACGTGGTGGTGTGGTCGGCGGCGTATTTCTACGTTTCGCAGTCCGACAAAGGTGGCTTGGTCTACGGCGGCCACTTGGACAAGCACAGCTCGTGGGCCCAGCGAGGCAACTTGGGCAACGTGGTGGAGGTGCAGCAAGACCTGGTCAGCGCCATCCCCTTCACCTCGCGCTTGCGCCTGCTGCGACATTGGGGTGGTCTCAACGACATGACGCCCGACAGCAGCCCCTTCATTTGCCAAACGTCCGTGCCCGGGCTCTACCTCAACGCAGGTTGGTGTTACGGCGGCTTCAAAGCCACGCCCGCCTCCGGCTGGACGTTCGCGCACCTCTTGGCCACGGACCAAGACCACCCCTTGGCCGCGGGTTACCGACTGGACCGTTTTGCCCAAGGTCGCTACATCGACGAAGCCGGTTACGGCCCCTACTACCACCTCCAGTAACGCCATGCTCAGAATCCACTGCCCTTGGTGCGGCTTGCGCGACCACGAAGAATTCACACTGTGGGGTGAAGCCACCCGCCACTTTCCCGCGCTCGACGCGCCGCACGCGCAATGGGTGCAGTCGGTCTACGCCCGACCCAACCCACGCGGTGAAACCCAAGAGTTTTTCCAACACAACCTGGGGTGCCGCCGATGGCTGGTGGTGAGCCGCAACAACCTGACGCACGAGGTGTTGTCCGTGGTGCCGGCCCACGAGCGCAGCGCCGCGCAGGAGGATCAAGCATGAGCCGCCCAGGACCTCGCCGCTTGCCCACGGGTGGGCGCATCGAGCGCGCTCAACGCGCCGACTTTTTCTACAACGGCCAAACGGTCACCGCCTTTGCCGGCGACACCGTGGCCTCGGCCTTGTTGGCTGCGGGCCACCGAGTGGTCGCACGCTCCTTCAAATACCACCGCCCGCGCGGCATCGTGGGCGCGGGAGTGGAAGAATGCAATGCGCTCATGGGCGTGGGCGTCGGGGCGCAGCACGAACCCAACCTCCCCGCCACACTGGTCTCGGCACACGCGGGCTTGCAGGTCTTCACCCAAAACGCTTGGCCCTCGGTGCATTGGGATTGGCGCGCCATCAACGGTTGGTTCTCGCCCCTGTTCAGCGCCGGCTTTTATTACAAGACCTTCATGGGACCCTTCAAGGGCACGCGGGCTTGGATGTTTTTTGAAGAACACATCCGCCGCGCCGCTGGCATCGGCCGCACCGACGAATCGGCCGACGAACAACGCTACGACGCACAACACGACCACGTGGACCTGCTGGTCGTGGGCAGTGGACCAGCGGGTTTGCGCGCCGCGTTGTCGGCGGCATCGACAGGGCTTGACGTCATGTTGGTGGAGCAAGACAGCGACTTCGGTGGCTCGCTCCTGCTGCAAGCCCCCGGCAGCGCTTGGGACCAGTGGCGCATCGCCGCCCTGGCCCAACTGCGCGCGTCGCCTCGCGTTCAAATGCTCCAGCGCAGCACCGCGTTTGGTCTGTACGACGGCCACACCATGGGCGTGGTCGAACTCGCCGCCCCCGGTCGCCACGACCCGGCCTTGGGCGAGCCCAAACAGCGTCTGCGCACGGTGCGTTTTGGCGCCGTGGTCATGGCCTGTGGCGCCATCGAGCGCCCCTTGATGTTCGCGGGCAACGACTGCCCCGGTGTGATGCTCGCCAGCGCCGTGGGTCACTACCTGCAGCGCCACGCGGTGCAGTGCGGTCAATACGCCCTGTTCGCGGTGAACAACGATGCGGCCTACGCCCACGCCATCGCCTTGGCGCACAGCGGCGCGCAGGTGACCTTGGCCGACAGCCGCAGCTCCATCGATGCGACCCTTTTGCAAGCCGCCCAAACCGCCGGCGTTGCCGTGCGCCCGGCTTGCACCGTGGTGCAGGCCCGCGGAGCCAAAGGCGTGCACAGCGCCACCATCGCCGCTTGGGATGCCCAGCACAACCGCGCTGGCGCGATCCAAGCCACATTGAACGTGGACTTGGTGGCCGTCTCGGGTGGCTACACCCCCACCGTGCACCTGAGCTCGCACCTGGGCAACAAACCGGTCTACCAAAAAAACCTGCACGCCTTTTTGCCAGCGGCCATGCCCGCGGGGCATCTGTGTGCGGGTGCCATGGCCGGCGATCTGGGTATGGCCCAAACCCTGCGCAGCGCCGAAGCGGCCACCGTGGCCGCCCTCGCCCACCTAGGTGTTGCTTGCCAGGACCATGTGTGTCCGCCCACCCCCGAAGCCCCGTTGGGCGACGCCATGGCGTTCTCACCGCTGCCGGTGTTGCGCCACGAGCGCTGCAAGGGCAAAGCCTTCATCGACTTTCAACACGACGTGCACGCCGACGACGTCGAGCTCGCGCACCGCGAGGGTTATGTGTCGGTGGAGCACCTCAAGCGCTACACCACCATGGGCATGGCCACCGACCAAGGCAAAACCTCCAATATGGGCGCACTCAGCGCCATGGCCGCGGCACGGGAACTGCCCATCGAGCAGGTCGGCACCACCACCTTCCGTCCTCCGTTCACACCGGTCACGGTGGGTGCGCTGGCCGGGCGCAGCGTGCGCCACCACTACCGGGCCGTGCGCCGCACGGCCATCGAAGCTTGGCACCGCGAACAAGGTGCCGTCTGGGCCGAAGCGGGTCTGTGGCGTCGCGCCTTGTGGTACCGCGTGAACGGCGAGACCATCGGCACGGCCTACCGCGCCGAGATGGCCATCGTGCGCCAGGGCACCGGCATGGCCGATGTCTCCACCTTGGGCAAGATCGATGTGCAAGGGCCCGATGCCGCCGAATTCCTCAACCGTGTCTACACAAACGGCTTTGCCAAACTGCCCGTGGGCAAAGCACGCTACGGTTTGATGTTGCGCGAGGACGGCATGGTCTTGGACGACGGCACCACCAGCCGTTTGAGCGAACACCATTTCTTCATGACCACCACCACCGGCCAAGCCGCACGGGTGATGATGCACTTGGAGTTTTTGTTGCAGGTGGTCTGGCCCGACTTGCGCGTGACCGTGACCTCGAGCACCGATCAATGGGCGGCCATGAGCATCGCCGGTCGCGACAGCCGCCGCGTGCTGGAAGCCGCTTTCCCTGGCGTGGACGTGAGCCCCGCCGCCTTGCCGCACATGGGCTTGATCGAGACCGAGGTGAACGGTGTGCGCCTGCGCATCATCCGCCTGTCGTTCTCGGGCGAACTCGCCTATGAGGTCTACACGCCCACCCACCATGGCCTGCCCGTGTGGCAACACCTGATGGCCGCCGGTGAGCCTTGGCAGCTGCGCGCTTATGGTCTGGAAGCCTTGGCGAGTTTGCGCATCGAAAAAGGCCACGTGGTCGGCTCCGAACTGGACGGTCGCACCACCTTGGGCGACGTGGGCATGGGCAAGATGGCCAGCACGCTCAAACCCTTCTGGGGCCAAGCCTTGAGCCAAAGCCCCAACCTCACGCGACCCAACCGCCCCACCCTGGTCGGTTTGGTGGCCATCGACGCCGATCAGCCGCCCACCAACGGCAGCATCTTGTTTTTCGAAGACGACGCGATCCAAGGCGTGGGCCGGGGCCACATCACCTCGACCTGTTTCAGCGCCGAGTTGGGCAAGTCGATTGGCTTGGGCCTCTTGCAAGAAGGTGCGGCGCGCATCGGCAGCACCGTGATCGCGGCCGCGCCCGTCCTCGGGCGTCAGTACCGCCTCCAAGTGGTCTCGCCGCATTTCATCGACCCCACGGGCAGCCGCTACCTC
>JBEDCE010000017.1:0-17602 GCA_041176905.1 Pseudomonadota bacterium | reverse complement strand
AAGTGGGCGACGCCACTGACACGGATTTTTGGAACACCATCAAGGTCGCCAACAGCAAAGACCTGATCGTCTTGGCCATGCCCAGTCATTACAGCAATGTCTATGCGGCTCAACAAATCCGAAATGCCGGTCTGACCTGCCAAGTGATGGCCATTGCGAAGTACAGCGAAGAGGTTGAAGAACTCAAAGCGCTCAACGTGCCCTCGTTCAATATGTACTCAGAGGCTGGATTGGGCTTGGCCCATCACGCCTTGGACGCCATGGCGCGACAAAAGGCCCGATGACCTTTACAGCCGTGACAAACGCTGCAGAGCGGTCTGAAGCGTACCGTCTTGTTTTGCGAAGCAAAAACGGATGACCCGTTGGTCAAAGCCTTGGCCGTAAAACGCCGACAAAGGAATCGCCGCTACGCCGATTTCGCGGGTCAGCCATTGGCAAAAATCGGCATCGGGCAAGTCCCGCTCGGGCACGGCCAGATCGCCGATGCTCACGCATTGGAAATACGTGCCTTCGCTGGGCAAAAGCCCAAAGCGAGTTTTGGACAAACCCTCACGGAACAAATCGCGCTTGCGTTGGTAGAAGGCGCTGAGTTCCAAGTAGGGCGCGGGGTTGGCCATGTGAGCGGCCAAGGCGTGTTGCATCGGTGTGTTCACGGTGAATACATTGAACTGGTGGACCTTGCGGAACTCGGCGGTGAGTGCGGCAGGCGCCACCACGGTGCCGACTTTCCAGCCCGTGACGTGGTAGGTCTTGCCAAAGCTGCTGACGATGAAAGCGCGATCGGCCAAGGCCGGGAAGCGCGCCGCGCTTTGGTGCTGTTGTCCGTCGAAGACCATGTGCTCGTACACCTCGTCGCTGATCAGCAGGACGTTGGTGGGTGCCAGGATGTCTTGCAAGCGGCGCATGTCGGCGTCGCTCCACACCGTACCGCTGGGGTTGTGCGGGCTGTTGATGATGATCGCTCGTGTGCGCGGTGTGATGGACGCTGCAATGGCGTCGAAGTTGGGCCGAAAGCTGCCGGGTACCAAGGGTACGCGAACCACCACGCCCCCAGAGAGTTCAATGCTCGGCACATAGCTGTCGTAACAGGGCTCCAGCACGATGACCTCGTCGCCGGGGTGAACCACGGCCAGCACGATGGTCAAGATGGCTTGGGTGGCCCCAGCCGTGACGGTAACTTCGGTGTTGGCGTCGACCGATCGGCCATACAAGGCGTGCATCTTGGCCGCCATGGCCTCACGCAGCGCAAGCACGCCGGGCATGGGCGGGTATTGGTTGTGGCCTGCGGCCATGGCGTCGGTCACCGCCTGTGGCAGCGCGGGGTCACAAGCAAAGTCCGGAAAGCCTTGGCCCAAGTTGACGGCGCCGGTTTCGCTGGCCAAGGCCGACATAACAGTGAAGATGGTGGTGCCCACATTGGGCAGTCGCGATGTCAAGGTGATCGGTTGCATGGCCGTTTACAGGGTGTAGTTGTCGGGCGTGCCGTTCATGGTTTTTTGAATCAGATCGGCGGTCAATCGGTCGCTGAGCAGCTCAGCAAACCGCAAAACGAATTGGCGCAAATAGGTCCCGCGCTTGAAGGCCACCCGAGCCAAATTGCGCCCAAAGAGCTGACCTGCGGGACGTGCGACCAAGGGGCCATGAGGGTCGTAGCCTTGCATGGCCATCTCGGCGATGATGCCCACGCCCATGCCCAAGCCCACGTAGGTTTTGATCACATCAGAGTCGATGGCTTCGAGCACGATGTTCGGGCTCAAGCCCCGCTGTGCAAAGGCTTGGTCAATGCGGGTGCGGCCCGTGAAGCTGGGGTGGTAGGTGATGATGGGTTCTTGGGCCAAGTCCTCAAGCGTGATGCGCTCACTGGCCAGGAGCCGATGGCCTTGGGGCAAGACCAACAAGTGCTGCCATTCGTAGCAGGGCAGGGTGATGAGGTCGGGGAAGTCGTTGAGCGATTCGGTGGCCACACCGATATCGGCGACATCGTCCATGAGCATGCGAGCGACCTGTTCGGGCGATCCTTGGTGCAGGCTGATTCTGACGTCGGGCAGCTCTTGGCGCAATTTCGCTACCGGCGCAGGTAGCACGTAACGCGCTTGGGTGTGCGTGGTCGCGATGGACAAAGTGCCTTGGTCTTGGTGAGCAAAGTGTTCGCCGATGCGTTTGAGGTTGTTGACTTCCAGCAAAATCGCTTCAATGCTCTTGAGCACCTGTAGGCCCGGCTCGGTCACGTGTTTGATGCGTTTGCCATGTCTGGCAAAAATATCTACTCCAAGTTCTTCTTCCAATTCCAATATGGCTTTAGAGACACCGGGCTGAGAGGTGTGAAGGGCTTTGGCTGTTTCCGTCAAGTTCAGCTTGCGCCGAACAGCCTCTTGGACAAATCGAAATTGGTGCAGGTTCATGAATATGAATGAAATCGGGTTAGCGGCGCAACACCAACCATCCAAAGGCGCTGAGCGAGAGTACAGAGTACAAGAGAGATGGCAACCCGGCTGCGAACCAGGGTGTCCATTGCCGCAAGTTTCCGATAAAACCAAACATGTTGTTCAGCAAGAAAAAGCTGATGCCAATCATCACACCGACGAACACATATCCGGCCACGCCGCCCGAGCGCGCGTGCAGGTAAGCAAAAGGCAGGGCCAGCACCACCATCACCAAACAACTCAGGGGATAAAACACCTTGCGCCAGAACTCAATTTCGTAACGCTGTGCGCTTTGTTCGTTGTTGTTGAGGTGCTGGATATACCCAAACAGGTCCACCGTGCGCATGCGTTCTGGGCGCAAAAGGGCCACGGCCACCATCTCCGTGGTGATGTCGGTAGTCCAAGCCAATTGTTTGAAGTTTTTGATCATCAACGGGCTGGTGTTGCTCTTTAATTGGCTGTCTTGGAACTCGCGCCGCTGCACTTGCTGCAGGACCCAACCGCCGTTTTCGATGGAGCCTTGTTGTGCACGGATGGTCGAGACCATGGCACCATCGTTGGTGAATTCAAAAATTTGAATTTTTTCTAACTTGCGATCGGCGTTCATCGCGCCTACGTTGATTGAAAAGTTTCGATCACCTTGACGTTCTTTGAGCCAAACCCCTGTGGCGCCCTGGCTGATGCGGCCTTCGAAACGGGCCTTGAGCAGTTGGGCCTGTTGCCCAGTCCAAGGTGCCAAGTAGTCACCCACGCCAAACGTTATCGCAACGAACACCGCGCCCAATCCCAGCAGCATGCGCAAGGCCCGCCAAGGGCCCAAGCCACTGGTGCGCAAAATGGTGAATTCGGACGTGTTGGCCATGCGAGCCAACACCCACACCGTGCCAATCAACACCGCCATGGGCAACAGTTCATAGATCCTGTTGGGGGTCTGCAAACCAATGTAAATCAGCACGTGGTGAAGGCCGTAACGCAAATCGGGGTTATCAAAGGCCTCACGCCCAATGTCGTTGAGCTCGTCGACCAAGTCAAAGAACAAAAACAGGGCCAAGAACGCCAGCAAGACAAAGCCCACTGCACGAAGGATTTCGCTGTAGAGGTATCGACGCCAAGTGGTCATGCGCTGACCCCCAGGCCTGAGGCACGCGATGGCTTGAACAGGTCACGCCAGCTCACATTGTTTTGCCTCACCCACAACAGGCTCAGCGCGAGAAATCCCACAGGCACGTGAATCAAAACCAATCCCGTGGTCATGCCCAAGGCACCACTGGCCACCCAGCTTTTGGCCACACTGACCAAGTTGTAATAAACAACAAAGGTCAGCAGGGCCGTCATGAGTTGTCCGCCTTTGGCAGCTCGCGGGTTGGCGTGGGTCATTGCAACGGCCAGCAACACCAAGTTGAGGGTCGTCAAAATGAGACCAATTCGCCAACCCAGCTCGGCTTTGTTGATGGGTGTGGGGTTGAGCCACAAATCCCAAGTATGAATGGCCGAAGCCGAGGTGCCGAGAGTCGTTTGATTTTTCGCTTGGTTAATTTGCACACCGTAAGTTTCGAAGTTGCTCAAGGTCAGCGATTGGCCCACATTGTTGATGTCCAAACGTTGGCCGTTGTTGAGCATTAAAAATTGTCGGTCGTCGGACCATTCAACCTTACCTGTGCGAGCGGTGGTGATACTTTCCCGTCCCTCGGGGCTGATGGCGTAAACAAAAATGTTTCGACCAGTACCAGCCTCAGCGCCTTTTTCGATGAAGAAAACGCGGCGACCATCACTGGACTCCCGAAATTGACCTGGTGTCACTCGGTCGAGATCGCCGCGACGCTCAAAACGGTCTTTGAACAGCGAGATCTGCTGGTTGCTCCAAGGCCACGCCAGCATTTGTAGCGATGCCGCGACCAACAGGATGGGCCAAGTGAACGTCAACACGGGTTTGATCAATTGACGCAAGGACATGCCACTGGCCAGCCAGATGGTCATTTCGCTGTCGCGGTACATGCGAGAGAGGGTCGACACGATCGAAACAAACAAAGCCAATGTGAGCAATGTGGGCATTCGACCCAAGACGGTATAGCCCAAGACCAACAAGATCTCTTGCGGATTCACTTTGCCAGACGTCGCCTGACCCAACGTGCGAATAAGCAGCATGGTCAACACAATGGTGAACAGCACCACCAATGTGGCGACAAAACTGCGGGCCAACTCTTTACGAATGGAGGAATGGAATAACATCGTGGGTCAACGGTAAAACACGATTATGAACTTCCAAACCAAAACCCTTGATTGGGCCCTAGCCGCCACCCTTAATGTCGACGCCTTGCTGGTCTTGGTCCCCGAAAAAGCCCGACTGGCGGCCTCTGCCAAAGATCCTTTGACCCAAGTGGCTCGGCAAGCCATGGCAATGGGTGATTTGTCGGCCAGCGCCAAAACCTTGTCGACCTACCGTTTGGCGGGTGTCAAGGCAGCGCGGGTGGTGTTTGTGTTGGTGGGCGACGGCTCAGCCGCAGCGCTTCGTCAAGCCGCCGTCAGTGGGTTGGCGATCATCAAGCAACCCGGTGTGAAGCACGCTGGGGTGGTGTTGAGTTTGCTGGGCAAGTCAGAGGCAGCCGCCTTGCAGCCGCTCATGCTGGCTTTGAGCGACGCAACCTACAGTTACACCGAAACCAAGCCATCCGCCAAGGCCCGTGAACTCCATAAGTTCACCTTGGGGCTGAGCCAAGCGCCGGCGGCCAAGCAGGCTTTTGAACAAGCCTTGGCCACGGTGCGAGGCGTTGAATTGGCCAAAGAATGGGCCAACCGCCCCGGCAACCACGCCACTCCCAGTCGACTGGCCGAAGTGGCCAAGGCCCTGGGACGCCCGGCGGGGTTTTCGACCGAGGTTTTGGGACCCAAAGAGGTGGCCAAATTGGGTATGGGTGCTTTCATGGCGGTCGCTCAAGGCTCCGCCGAGCCACTGCGTTTCATGGTGTTGCGCTACAACGGGGCTGCCCGTACACAAGCGCCGGTGGTGCTGGTGGGCAAGGGCATCACCTTTGACACCGGTGGCATCTCAATCAAACCCGCGGGCGAGATGGACGAGATGAAGTTCGACATGGGTGGTGCGGCCAGCGTGCTGGGCGTGTTCGAAGCGCTGGCGCATTCGCGCCCCAAACTCAACGTGGTGGGCTTGATCCCCAGCTGCGAAAACATGCCCGATGGACGGGCGGTCAAACCTGGCGATGTGGTCACCAGCATGAGCGGTCAAACGATTGAGGTGCTCAACACCGACGCCGAAGGCCGCCTGATTTTGTGCGACGCCCTGACCTATGCCAAGCGTTTCAAGCCACACAGTGTGATCGACGTGGCCACCTTGACGGGCGCGTGTGTGATCGCCTTGGGTGCTGTGCGCAGCGGTTTGTTCTCAGGGGATGACGCCTTGGCCCAAGCCCTAACCCAAGCGGGTGAGCGTTCGCACGACTTGTGTTGGCGCATGCCGCTGGACGATGCGTATGCCGAAGGATTGAAGTCGAATTTTGCCGATATGGGCAACATTGCCGGGCGCGCTGCGGGCTCCATCACGGCCGCCAAGTTCTTGCAAAAATTCACCGCCGATATGCGCTGGGCGCATTTTGATATCGCTGGCACGGCCTGGCGCAGCGGCGCGGCCAAGGGCTCGACGGGGCGTCCCGTCCCACTGTTGCATCAATACCTCTTGGACGTGGCCAGTGGCCAGGCCAAGCTGGCTTGAGCGCCGCAGCCATGGGGCAGGTGGTATTCCACACCGGTCTGGCCAATAAGGTTGATTACGCTGCCCGATTGGTGCGCAAGGCCAGCCGTCAAGGTGTGAGTTTGGTCCTGGTTTGTGAGGATCCTGCGGCGGTGTCTCAAGTCCTGTGGGGTGTATCGGGTGTGGACTTTGTGGCGCATGCCTCAGAGCAGTCAGAGACCGAGACCTTGTTGGCTTCAAAGGTGGTTTTGATGAAGTCGGCCGCGGTGCCTGGTCGCGATCTCTCTCAAGTCGTGTTGGTCAATGCCTGTGAGGCTTGGCCCAATGAGCATGCCCGTTATCTGCGCGTGATCGAGTTGGTCGGCGAAAATCCGAGCGATGTGGGCGCTGGAAGAGAGCGTTGGAAACATTACGTATCTGACGGTGTGCAGCCCAGCAAGATGGGGTGAACCCTAGTTATTGAGCTTTTGTGCCCCTCCCCGGGGGGAATCGGCACAAAAACCAGCGACTTTGAGTCACTTGGTCCTGAAAATGTTCCGAATTTCGGTTATCTTTCGTCTGGTGGAGCGACTCATAACAGACTCCGCGTAACAACTCACCCTTCCATCAGAGGATTCTCATGAACTTGAACATCAAATTGGCCGTCATCGCCGCTGCCGTGGCTTTGGCTGCTTGTGGTAAGAAAGAAGAAGCCGCCAGCTCCGAACAAGTGATCAAAATCGGTCACGTTGCTCCCACCAGCGGTGGCATTGCCCACTTGGGCAAAGACAACGAAAACGGCGCCAAGATGGCCATTGAAGAACTCAATGCCGCCAAGCTCATGATCGACGGCAAGCCCGTCAAGTTTGAATTGCTGGCCGAAGACGACGCCGCCGATCCCAAGCAGGGCACGGCAGCCGCCACCAAGCTGGTCGACGCCAAAGTCAACGGCGTGATCGGTCACTTGAACTCCGGCACCACCATCCCCGCTTCGCAGATCTACAACGACGCAGGCATCCCCCAAATCTCGCCCTCGGCAACCAACCCCAAGTACACCCGTCAGGGCTACGCTGGCGCGTTCCGCATGGTGGCCGATGACGTTCACCTCGGTGGCACGTTGGGCAAGTACGCCGTTGAAACCTTGAAAGCCAAGAAAATCGCAGTCATCGACGACCGCACGGCTTACGGTCAAGGTGTTGCTGACGAATTCGAAAAAGGCGCTAAGGCAGCTGGTGCTGAGCTCGTGGGTCGTGAATTCACCAACGACAAAGCCACCGATTTCAACGCGATCCTGACCACCCTGAAGGCCAAGAAGCCTGACGTCGTGTTCTTCGGTGGCATGGACGCCGTGGCCGGCCCCATGATTCGCCAGATGAAGCAACTCGGCATCAACGCCAAGTTCATGGGCGGCGATGGCATTTGCTCGAGCGAATTGCCCAAGCTGGCTGGCGATGGCATGAAAGACGAGCAAGTGTATTGCGCTGAAGCCGGTGGTGTCGAAGGCGAGCAAAAAGCCGGAATGGAAAAATTCCGCGCCGACTTCAAAGCCAAATTCGGTTCTGACGTCCAGGTCTATGCACCCTACGTTTACGACGCTGTGCACGTGATGGCCAAGGCCATGGTCAACGCCAATTCGGCCGTTCCAGCCAAGTACCTGCCTGCACTCAAGGCGATGGAACACAAAGGCGTGACCGGCAACATCGCTTTTGACGAAAAAGGCGACATCAAGAACGGCGCTCTGACGCTGATGACTTACAAGGGTGGTGAGCGCACAACCCTGGCCGTCATTCGCTGATCGTTCGCGATCTTCGCTGCAAAAAGCCACCCTTCGGGGTGGCTTTTTCTTTGGGACTTTCAGGGGCTTGGCTTGTAAGCTGGCATGCCTAAAATGAAGCCCACAGCATGCCACCGTTGTGTGCCCCACTCCGAAAGATGACCGTGCCCAAAACCGTTCCCCCTCTCGCGCCCAGCGAATCCATTCGTGTCATCAAGAAATACCCCAACCGGCGCTTGTACGACACCCAAACCTCCACCTACATCACCTTGACCGAGGTGAAGGCCTTGGTGATGTCTTCAGCAGCCTTTGTTGTGCGAGATGCCAAAACCAACGAAGACCTCACTCGCAGCATCTTGTTACAAATCATTTTGGAAGAAGAGACCGCGGGTTCGCCCATGTTCACCGAACAGGTCCTGGCCAACATCATTCGCTTTTACGGCCATACCATGCAAGACTTCATGGGCTCTTACCTGGAAAAGAACGTTCAGATTTTCATGGACATCCAAGACAAACTCTCGCAGAAAACCAATGGACTGACGCCCGAGATGTGGCAGCAGTTCATGGTTTCGCAGTCGCCCGTCATGCAGGGTATGGTGGGCAGTTACATGGACCAGTCCAGTGCCGCCTTCGTGAAAATGCAAGAACAAATGAACAAAAACAGCGAGGCCATGTTGACGGCTTTGGGCCTCAAGCGTTGAGACAGACGGTGCGGTCTGAGACAATGCAGGCATGACCGACACCACCATCCTTCACAGCGCCCCCAAAGTGGGCTTCGTCAGCTTGGGTTGCCCCAAGGCTTTGACCGACTCCGAACTCATCCTCACCCAGCTCAGCGCCGAGGGTTATCAAACCTCCAAAACTTTTGCGGGCGCTGACCTCGTGATCGTCAACACCTGCGGTTTCATTGACGACGCCGTCAAGGAAAGCTTGGACACGATTGGCGAGGCCTTGGCCGAAAACGGCAAGGTCATCGTCACCGGTTGTCTGGGCGCACGCGAGACCGAAGGCGGCGAAAACATGGTGCGACAAATGCACCCCAGTGTGTTGGCAGTCACCGGACCGCACGCCACCGATGAGGTCATGGCCGCTGTGCACCAGCACCTGCCCAAGCCCCACGACCCCTTCGTCGATTTGATACCACCCCAAGGCATCAAGCTCACACCACGACACTACGCCTATCTCAAGATCAGCGAAGGTTGTAACCACCGTTGCACCTTCTGCATCATCCCGTCCATGCGCGGTGATTTGGTCAGCCGACCGATTGGGGATGTCTTGGGCGAGGCGCGCAAGCTGTTTGAGTCCGGCGTCAAAGAGTTGTTGGTGGTCAGTCAAGACACCTCGGCCTATGGCGTGGACATCCAATACCGCACCGGCTTTTGGGACGGCAAACCGGTCAAGTCCAAACTGTTTGATTTGGTGCGCAGCTTGGGTGAGTTGGGCAAAGCTTACGGTGCTTGGGTGCGCCTGCACTACGTCTACCCCTATCCGCACGTCGACGACATCATCCCTTTGATGAACGAAGGCTTGTGTTTGCCCTACCTCGATGTGCCGCTGCAGCACAGCCACCCCGATGTGCTCAAGCGCATGAAGCGCCCGGCCAGTGGCGAGAAAAACCTAGAGCGCATCGCGCGTTGGCGAGAAATGTGCCCCGAGCTGGTGGTGCGCAGCACCTTCATCGCGGGCTTTCCCGGCGAGACCGAGGCCGAGTTTCAGCACCTTTTGGATTTTGTGGCCGAAGCGGGCATTGACCGTGCCGGCTGTTTTGCGTATTCGCCCGTTCAAGGTGCCGCAGCCAATGCTTTGGCCGATCCCGTGCCGCAAGTGGTTCGTGAAGAGCGCCAGGCGCGCTTCATGGCGGTGGCCGAAGCGGTGTCGGTTGAGCGTTTGAAGCGCCGTGTGGGAGCGACCATGCAAGTGTTGGTCGATCACGCACCAGGCTTGGGTAAAAAAGGTGGGGTGGGGCGCTCGTACGCTGATGCGCCCGAGATCGACGGCGTGGTGCGTTTGTTGCCACCGCAAAAAATCAGCAAGACCATGAAGGTGGGCGAGTTCACTTCCGCACGCATCGTGGGCACTGAAGGCCACGATTTGGTGGCGCAACCCATTTGACACGTCAGCGTGTTAACGTGGGCCTGTGCACCACAAAAAATAAAGGCCTGCACAATGTGCAAGCCTTTATGATTGGTGCCCAGGAGAGGACTCGAACCTCCACGCCTCTCAGCGCTAGTACCTGAAACTAGTGCGTCTACCAATTCCGCCACCTGGGCATTTCAGGAAAAACAAAATTCTAGCAGATAAAGTGAATCAAAACAGCAGGCTGATGGCAGAAATTGAAGGCTCCGTCTCGGGTCACCGCGACGGTCACGGCTTTGTGGTGTGTGATGACGGGCAGCCCGATATCTACCTTCCATCCAATGAGATGCGGGCCGTCTTGCACAAAGACCGTGTCAAGGTTCGCATCGTTCGACAAGACCGAAAAGGTCGGCCAGAGGGTCGCGTGACCGAAATTGTGGAGAGGTCTAACAGCCCCATCATCGGCCGCTTGCTGCAAGAAAGTGGCATCTGGTTGGTAGCGCCAGAAGACAAGCGTTATGGCCAAGATGTGCTCGTGCCGAAGTCGGCCATTGGCAGCGCCAAGGCGGGTCAAGTAGTGGTGGTTGAGCTCACCGAGCCGCCAGCTTTGTATGGCCAACCGGTCGGTAGAGTCAAAGAAGTGCTCGGAGAAATCGACGACCCGGGTATGGAAATTGAGATCGCGGTGCGCAAATACAGCGTGCCGCACGTGTTCTCGGATGCCGCCTTGGCTCAGGCACGCACTTTGCCCGATCATGTGCGCAGCAGCGACCACCACCAACGCGTGGACTTGCGTGACGTTCCATTGGTCACCATCGATGGCGAAGACGCCCGTGACTTTGACGACGCGGTGTATTGCGAGCCGGCCAAGGTCGGTCGTGGCAAAGGCTACCGTTTGCTCGTGGCCATTGCCGATGTCAGTCACTACGTGCAGACCGGCTCGGCCATTGATGTGGACGCCTACGACCGCGCCACCTCGGTGTATTTCCCCCGCCGCGTGATCCCCATGCTGCCGGAGAAACTTTCCAATGGTTTGTGTTCGCTCAACCCCGGTGTTGAGCGCTTGTGCATGGTCTGCGACATGCTCGTCACGGCCAAGGGCGATGTGCACGCCTATCAGTTCTATCCCGCGGTGATGTTCAGTCACGCGCGATTGACGTACACCGAGGTCGCGGCGATTTTGTCCAACACCCGTGGTCCCGAGGCGCAGCACCGAAAAGGCGTGGTGCCACACCTGCTGCACTTGCACGAGGTCTACCGTGCGTTGTTGGCTGCGCGCCAAGTGCGCGGCGCGGTGGATTTTGAAACCACCGAAACTCAAATCGTGTGTGATGATGCAGGGCGCATCGAAAAGATCGTGCCGCGCACGCGCAACGAAGCCCACAAGCTCATCGAAGAAGCCATGTTGGCGGCCAACGTGTGTTCGGCCGACTTCATCGGGCAGGGCAAACACGTGGGACTGTTCCGGGTTCATGAAGGCCCCACGCCCGAAAAGCTCGAGACCCTGCGCAATTACCTCAAGGCCATGGGCGTGATGCAAGGCATCAGCGACAAACCCCATCCGCGCGAGTTTCAAGCCATTGCGGCGGCCACCAAAGACCGTCCGGAGGCCCAGCAGATCCACTCGATGTTGCTGCGCTCCATGCAGCAAGCCATTTACACGCCCGAGAACAACGGCCACTTTGGTTTGGCGTTTGAGGCTTACACCCACTTCACCAGCCCCATTCGGCGCTACCCCGACTTGTTGGTGCACCGTGTGATCAAAGCCATTTTGCTCAGCCAGCGCTACCAGTTGCCGGCGTTGCCCACGCCCGGCGAGGCCCATGCCAAGTTGAGCAAGCGTTTGGCCAGTCGCGTCAAGCCGCCAACCGATAAGCCAGTGAAAAAGCCCTCGGTCGATACCTTGGCTTGGCAAGCTGCTGGCCTGCACTGCAGCGCCAATGAGCGGCGCGCCGATGAAGCGAGTCGTGACGTTGAAGCTTGGCTCAAGTGCAAGTACATGCGTGAGCATTTGGGAGAACAGTTCAGCGGCGTGGTGACTTCGGCCACCAGTTTCGGTTTGTTCGTCACGCTCGACGCGATGTACGTCGAGGGCTTGGTGCACATCACCGAACTCGGCGGTGAGTACTTCCGTTTTGATGAGGCGCGCCAAGAGTTGCGCGGTGAGCGCACGGGCATCCGTTATGCCTTGGGCTCACGCGTGGATGTGCAGGTCAGCCGGGTTGATTTGGATGGACGCCGCATCGACTTCCGATTGGTCACCGATGGAGAGCTGGCGCCACCCCGGAAGTCCGGACCCAAATCGGCGCCGAGCAAAGACGAGCCCACGGGTGCAGACATCGCGCGTGCGCGCAAACCGCGTTCTGCGGCATCGGGTAAACCCAGCAAGTCCAACAAAACGAAGGCCACGGATCGGCCTGCCAAGTCCTCGGGTGTCAAGGTCAAAAAACCGCGCCGCTGATGAATGACTGACACCTGGTTCGTACGACAATACGCCACCTCAGAGACTTGGGATTGACCATGCGGATCGCTTTTTTTGTGTTGGACACGGTATTTTTTATATTGGTGGCCGCCGCCTTGCTTCGCGTGTGGATGAACCAGTTGCAAATCAAACTCACGCAGCAGCCAGGCCTCTTTGCCATGGCCGTCACCGATTGGTTGGTCAAGCCTGTTCGCATAATACTGCCACGCCAGGTGCTCCAATCTCAAGTCGATTGGGGCAGTTGGATGGCCGCGGTGCTGCTTTGCTTGGCTTATGGCGGTTTGTGGCTGATGATCAGCCTCGCTGCTGGCGCCTCGGTGTCCTCGCCGATCACGGTGTGGTTGGCCATCATGGCCACGGCTTTTCAGTTTTTGTTGCGCACGGCTTTGCAGGCTTTGATGTTCGCGCTCTTGGCCTATGCGGTGCTGTCGTGGACCCGATCAGACTCACCGGTGTTGGGCACCTTGGACCGCTTGTGTGGCCCCTTTTTGCGCCCCATTCGGCGTTGGGTTCCGCTCATTGGGGGCGTAGACTTGTCGGTGTTGGTGTTGGTGGTGCTGCTGCAAATCGGCTTGATGTCGATCGGCTGAGGCGCAGGCCTTGATCTTCAGTGGGTTTTTTGCCAGCGCTGTGCGCTGAAGGTTCGGGCATCGATGCCGGTCTCGCGTAGCGCCAATTGGTCTGCCAATAGACGCGCACTGCCGCTGGCCATGCTCCAACCCCGTAGGCCATGACCGATGTTAAGCCACACGCCTGGCACGGAGGTGGCTCCCAAAACTGGAAGCCCATCGGGCAAGACGGGGGTTTGACCAGCCCAGGTCTGTACGCTGCTCATTTGGGCGGCACCGGGAAACCAGTCGAACAAGGCAGCGTAGAGTTGTTTGAGCACACCCTTGTGGTGTGTCGCCTTTGCACTGCCCAGCTCTTGACCGCCTGTGATGCGCACGCGTTGTCCCAATCGTGTGATGCCAATGTTGTGCAAACTGTCCACCACCCCAGAACGGGGGGCGTCCATGGGGTCGCGCAGGTTGGCGCTGAGTGAGTGCGAGCGCAGTTGACGCAGCGGCAATGGGATATCCAAAGGTTTGAGCAAGCCCGTACTGGCCACGCCCGAGCACAGCACAACCTTGTCAAATGACAACCGCGTGTCGCTGGCGTTTTTTTGGATGTGCACCTCCAACTCAACGCCCGTGTCAGTGGCTCGGATGGCCCGAACGGTGTGGCCAAACGAGCATTCGGCACCGCGCTCTTGCACCGCCAATTTGAGCGCTCCAGTGAATTGGCGGCAATTGCCCACGCCGTCTCTGGGCAAGTGAATGGCCGTGTGCAATGGGGTGTCAAGGTTCAGTGCGGGCTCTTTGCTCAAGCCAAAGGCCGCGTCGCCGACGTGGTGTGGCAAGTCCGAGGTTTGTAACCATTGCAAATAGGGTTCTAAGCGCTCTCTGTCGTGCGCGCTGCGAACCAAAACGGTCAATCCTTCGGTGGCTTCGTAGTCCAGTCCGAGCTCGGCGTTGGTTCGAGTCAATTCACGTTGGCTGAGTTGGGTCAAGGCCAAGGCGGCGCTTTGCTGGGCTGCGTGGGCTTTTTTGCCGGTTTGTAACCACCAGCGCAACAACCATGCGGCGTCGCTCGGGCGTGGCCACTGGGCTAGGCGAATGGCCGTGGACGAGGACCCAGGGTAAAGGAGGTCCCAGGCCATGCCGGGAGCGGCCAGCGGACTGGGCCAGCCTGCCGACAACAAGCCACCGCAGGCGTAACTGGCTTCTTCAGCGGCCGTTTGGCGTTGTTCAAAAACGTGGACGCGGTGACCGTCCTGCAACAGGGCATGGGCAAGCGTGATGCCGGTGACGCCTGCGCCGATGATGGCGATGTTCATGACGAGAACCTAACGTTTGTAACGAGAGGAGGAATGGCGGGTGGTTTCAACGAGCACATCTCCCTATTGTCACTGTTATAATCGAATGGCTTTGGAGATCTGATGCGTTTTTCTGACGCTTCGCACCCCAGAGCAAATCGCAAACCGGCCCCAACAGGTGCTGATGGCGTTGTCCCAAGGGCATGCCAACAGTCAGGGCTGGCTTTAAGAAACAACCTTTGAAAGTCATTACCATGTCAGTGTCTATGCGCGAAATGCTGGAAGCCGGTGTCCACTTTGGTCACCAAACTCGCTTCTGGAACCCCAAGATGGCCCCATTCATCTTTGGTCACCGCAACAAAATCCACATCGTCAACCTCGAAAAGACCTTGCCGATGTTCGAAGAGGCCGCCAAGTACGTGCGCCAACTCAGCGCCAATCGCGGCACCATCCTGATGGTCGGCACCAAGCGCCAGTCCCGCGACATCGTTGCCCAAGAAGCCCGCCGCGCTGGCGTGCCTTTCGTTGACCAGCGTTGGCTCGGCGGTATGTTGACCAACTTCAAAACGGTCAAGACCTCTATCAAGCGCTTGAAAGAAATGCAAGCGCAACAAGAGGCTGGTTTAGACGCCATGACCAAAAAAGAGCAGCTGACCTTTTCCCGCGAGAAGGAAAAGTTGGAAAAAGACATTGGCGGCATCCAAGACATGAACGCTTTGCCCGACGCCATCTTTGTGATCGACGTGGGTTTCCACAAGATCGCTGTGCTCGAAGCCAAAAAATTGGGCATCCCATTGGTCGGTGTGGTCGATACCAACCACTCCCCCGAAGGCGTGGACTACATCATCCCTGGTAACGACGATTCCGCCAAAGCGGTCGCTTTGTACGCCCGTGGCATCGCTGATGCGATCCTCGAAGGCCGTGCCAATGCGGTCAACACCGTGGTTTCCGCTGTGGCCGAAGGCAAAGACGAGTTCGTCGAAGTCGACTCGGCAGCCTAATTTGGGCGCCTACCGATCAAGGGGCTCCAGTAGCCCCTTTTTCACAGCTGCAGAGGCCATGGCCTCACCTCAATTTGTGTTTTGACCCCTAGGGGGGTCTTGGAGAACTGAAAATGGCTATTACTGCAAGCATGGTCGCCGATTTGCGCGCCAAAACCGATGCACCCATGATGGAGTGCAAAAAAGCCCTGACCGAAGCCAATGGCGACATGGACAAGGCCGAAGAAATCTTGCGCGTCAAGCTCGGCAACAAGGCCGGTAAAGCCGCCAGCCGTGTGACCGCTGAAGGCGTGATCGTCAGTGCCATCGATGGCAAGAACGGTGCCTTGGTCGAAATCAATTGCGAAACCGACTTTGTTTCCAAAAACGACCTCTTCATGGCTTTTTGTAACCATGTGGCCCAGTTGGTCGTCAAGAACAACCCCGCCGACGTGGTTGCCCTGTCTGCTTTGCCGCTGTCCATGGAGAGCTTCGGCCCCACGGTGGAAGACGTTCGCAAGGGTCTGATCGGCAAGATTGGCGAAAACATGGCCATTCGTCGCTTCAAACGCTACAGCGGTGGTGGTCAATTGGCCCACTACCTGCATGGCGTGCGCATTGGCGTGATGGTGGAGTTTGAGGGCAGCGAAGTCGCTGCCAAGGACACCGCCATGCACATCGCTGCCATGAAGCCTGTTTCGCTCTCCAGCGCCGAAGTCCCGGCCGAGTTGGTGGCCAAAGAGCGCTCAGTCGCCGAAGCCAAAGCGGCCGAATCCGGTAAGCCCGCCGACATCGCCGCCAAGATGATTGAAGGATCGGTCCAGAAGTACCTCAAAGAGGTGTCTTTGTTCAATCAAACCTTCGTCAAGAACGACAAACAAACCGTTGAGCAAATGCTCAAGGCCACCAGCACCACCGTCAAAGGTTTCACCATGTTTGTGGTGGGTGAGGGCATTGAGAAAAAGGTCGACGATTTTGCCGCAGAAGTGGCCGCCCAAGTGGCCGCCGCCAAAGGGGCTTGATCGGGGTTTGACCGACGACACGACAGCGGGCCGAAAGGCCCGTTGTTGTGTGTGCAGTCGATACACTTCTATCCGTGCACGGTTTTTTAAATCACAGGGGATTTCATGCCAGCCTACAAACGAATCTTGCTCAAACTCTCTGGTGAAGCCTTGATGGGCGACGATGCCTTTGGCATCAACCGCGCCACCATTGTTCGTATGGTCGAAGAGGTGGCTGAGGTCACTCGCATGGGTGTCCAGGTGGCGGTGGTCATTGGTGGCGGCAATATTTTCCGTGGTGTGGCGGGCGGATCTGTCGGTATGGACCGCGCCACGGCCGATTACATGGGTATGTTGGCCACGGTCATGAACGCATTGGCTTTGGCCGATGCCATGGACAAAGCGGGTTTGACCGCACGTGTGATGTCGGCCATTGGCATCGATCAGGTGGTTGAGCCTTACGTGCGCCCCAAGGCCTTGCAGTACCTCGAAGAGGGGAAGGTCGTCATTTTTGCTGCCGGTACGGGCAACCCCTTCTTCACCACCGACACCGCTGCAGCGCTTCGCGGTGCCGAAATGGGTGTTGAGGTGGTGCTCAAGGCCACCAAGGTTGATGGCGTGTACACCGCCGACCCCAAGCTTGACCCGAGTGCCACCCGTTACACCAGCATCAGTTTTGATGAAGCCATGGCGAAGAATTTGCAGGTCATGGACGCCACCGCTTTTGCCTTGTGCCGCGACCAAAAGCTACCGGTCAAGGTCTTTTCGATTTTTAAACCCGGTGCCTTGCGCAGCGTCGTGATGGGTGCCGATGAAGGCACTTTGGTGCATGTCTGACCCTCAGGGGTCGGTGTTTTCATTTTAGGAGTGGGTATGAGCATTGAAGAAATTCGCGCGGGTGCAGAGCACAAAATGCTGCAGTCGATCGACGTGTTCAAAAACAGTTTGAGCCGCGTGCGCACGGGGCGCCCCAACCCGGCCATGCTCGATGTGGTGCAGGTTGACTATTACGGATCCATGGTGCCCTTGTCGCAAGTGGCCAATCTCACCCTGATCGACTCGCGCACCATCGGTGTGGCACCATGGGAAAAAGGCATGGGCGCAAAAATTGAAAAAGCGATTCGTGAGTCCGATCTGGGCCTGAACCCCTCGTCGCAAGGTGACTTGATTCGTGTGCCGATGCCCGCCATGACCGAAGAACGCCGCAAAGAACTCACCAAGGTCGTGCGCAGCGAGGGCGAGAACGCCAAAATCATCGTGCGCAACCAACGCCGCGATGCCAATGAGGCCATCAAAAAGCTGGTCAAAGACAAGCTCGCGTCTGAGGAC
>JBEDCE010000016.1:0-17722 GCA_041176905.1 Pseudomonadota bacterium | reverse complement strand
CCGACGAATTGATTGAGACATTGGCCGAGGCAGAAGACAACGACATCATCAATGCAGAGTCGAGAATCATGCTCGAAGGGGTCTTGCGGATCGCCAACATGAGCGCAGGTGATGTCATGGTGGCAGCGCCCAAGATGGACGTGCTCAACGTTGATTCTGCTTACGAAGACATGCTCAAGCAAATCATTGAAACCGGGCACTCCCGTTTTCCAGTGTACGAGGACGAGCGTGAAAACATCATTGGCATCCTTTTGGCGAAAGACTTGCTCAAGCGCCAACGTTCGCCCGAACTCAACATACGCAACTTGATCAGACCAGCGGTGTTTGTGCCTGAGACCAAAGGTCTGAACGATTTGTTGCGAGAGTTCCGAGGAAACCGAAACCACCAAGCCATCGTGATCGATGAGTTTGGCCGAGTGGCGGGACTGATCACCATTGAAGATGTGCTGGAAGAAATCGTGGGCGAAATCGAAGATGAATTCGATGTTGACGATGAAGCCGGGGATATCTACGCTTTGGCAGACGGGTCATGGCGGGTGGATGGCGAGACGTCCATCGAGCGAGTCGGTGAAGCGTTCGGTTTGACTTTCGAGACGTCGGACTTTGAAACCATCGGTGGATTGATCGCGCACGACATGGGGCATGTTCCCAAACGGGGAGAAGTGTGGGTCAACGGGGGTATGCATTTTGTGGTGCTGCACACCAAGGGTGGCTTGGTTAAATGGTTCAAGGTAAAGCCTGAAGTCGGCGACGAATGAACTTGGGCCACCGTGAGCGATGGGCTTGGGCCATGCTGTTGGTGGCGGGCTATGCGCAAGCCACTGCGGTGGCTTGGCAATGGCAAATGGGCACGTGGCTCAGCAGAGGCCAGGCCGTTGGCGTGCTTCAAATCGTGGCCATGGCGGTTGCGGTGGCGATCATCAGCCAAAGCGCTCAAGCCCGACTGGCCGCAATCAAAGCCGGTGCGTTTGCCACGGTGTGGTTGAGTACCTCGTTTGCTTGGTTGTACGTATCCATGCACCAATACGGGGGATTGCCCGCTTGGGCCGCCGCAGCCGCGGTCGTGCTTTTGGCCGCCGCACTGGCCTTGTATTACGCCGCTGCGGGCGCCATTTTCTGGCGATGGCGTGGCAAGCGTCCCTTGGCAGCAGCCGTGTTGTTCGCCGCAACGTGGACCATGGCGGAGCTGGCACGGGGGCAGTGGCTGACCGGCTTCCCTTGGGGGGCCATTGGCTATGCCCACGTGAATGGATGGGGAGGGTGGATGCCGTGGCTGGGGGTGTACGGCGTGGGTGCGGTGGCCGCTTTCTTGTCAGCCGGCTTGGCCTTGAGTCTGATCCAAAGGTCTTACCGGACGGCGCTCTGGTTGGTGGTCTTGGCCGTGGGGCTAGGAGCGTGGGCGCCAGCATCCACCAGCACAAAGTCCACGGGCACTTTGCGGGTGTGGTTGCTTCAGGGCAATATTGATCAAGATCAAAAATTCAACAACGAGACGGGCATTCGACAGGCCTTGCAGTGGTACCCCGATCAATGGCGAGCCTCCACGCAGGTAGAAGAACGCCCCGATTTGGTGGTGGCTCCGGAGACCGCCGTGCCCGTTTTGCCGCAACTCATCCACCCGGAACAATGGCGTCAATGGCTGGCGCCATTGGCCGCGCAAGTGCCCAGCGCCGATGGTCGAACGGTGCATTGGATGACGGGCGTGCCGATGGGAAGCAAAGCCAACGGCTACACCAACAGCGCTTGGGGCATCAATCAAAACGAAGCCCAATCGAACACACCATGGGAAGTGGGGTACCAATACGACAAGCACCACTTGGTGCCCATGGGCGAATTCATTCCGCCGTTCTTTCGCTGGTTCACCGAATGGATGAACATTCCACTGGGGGACTTCAATCGAGGCCCATTGGTGCAGGCTCCATGGGCGGTCAATGGGCAGCAAGTGGCAGCACACATCTGCTTTGAGGATGTGTTTGGTGAGGAAATGGCGCAAAGCGTGGCCAACACAGACGCCACGGTGCTGGTGAACCTGAGCAATCTGGCGTGGTTTGGCGGCACGATCGCATTGGATCAACACCTCAACATCGCGCGTGTCCGTGCCATGGAATTGGGTCGACCCATCGTGAGAGCCACCAACACAGGAGCCACCGCGCACATCAACCACTTGGGAGAAGTCGTGGCGCACATGCCCCACCGCGTACAGGGAAGGTTGGAGGTGACGGTGGATGCCCGAAGCGGTCGAACACCCTATGTTGCGTGGGTCAGCATGGCAGGTTTGCTGCCACTGTGGGCGCTGGCCTTGGTGGTGGTGGGTTGGGCGGTCTGGCGCCGATCCCGTGAGGTGACGCCAGGGTCGTAAAATCAGGGGATTGGGTGTGCAACTCGTGCGCACCCGCAGAACAGACCCAGCCGTTCAACGACGGCCGTGATGCGAATGTTGACCTTCCAACAAATCATTTTGAAACTCCAGCAGTACTGGGACGCCCAAGGCTGCGCCTTGCTCCAGTCCTACGACATGGAAGTCGGTGCGGGCACCAGTCACACCGCCACTTTTTTGCGCGCTATTGGCCCCGAACCTTGGAAGGCCGCCTATGTCCAGCCCAGCCGTCGCCCCAAAGACGGCCGTTACGGCAACAACCCCAATCGCTTGCAGCACTACTACCAATACCAAGTGGTGATGAAGCCCGCGCCCAGCAACATCTTGGAGCTGTATCTCGGCAGCTTGGAAGCGCTGGGTTTTGACCTCAAGAAAAACGATATCCGGTTCGTTGAAGACGACTGGGAAAATCCGACGCTGGGCGCATGGGGTTTGGGCTGGGAAGTCTGGCTCAATGGCATGGAAGTCACGCAGTTCACCTACTTTCAGCAAGTCGGCGGTATCGACTGCAAGCCGATCACCGGCGAGATCACCTATGGCTTGGAGCGCTTGGCCATGTATTTACAGGGGGTGGACAACGTCTACAACCTCAAGTGGACCGACACCATGAGCTACGGCGACGTGTACCACCAAAACGAGGTGGAGCAGTCCACCTACAACTTTGAACACTCCGATGCAGATTTCCTGTTCGTGGCATTCAATGCCCATGAAAAGCAGGCGCAAAACCTGATCGTGCAACAACTGGCGCTGCCGGCCTACGAACAGGTGCTCAAGGCTGCGCACAGCTTCAACCTGCTGGACGCGCGTGGCGCGATCAGCGTGACCGAGCGCGCCGCCTACATCGGCCGCATCCGCAACTTGGCCCGCAGCGTGGCCCAGAGTTATTACGAGAGTCGCGAACGTCTGGGTTTCCCGATGGCCCCGCGTGAATGGGTGGAAAACATGCCCAAGAAAGACGCGTGAGGGTTAACGACATGACAACACAGAATTTGCTGGTGGAGCTGTTTGTGGAAGAGCTGCCGCCCAAGGTGCTCAACAAATTGGGTGCGGCGTTCTCCCACGTGCTGGCCGAACAACTCAAGGCCCAGGGCCTGGCCGCGGCCGACGCGGTGGTCACCGCATTTGCCTCGCCTCGCCGCTTGGCCGCCCACGTGACCGGCGTGCTGGTTCAAGGTGCCGACAAGGCCGTGCAACAAAAGCTGATGCCTGTGGCCGTGGGCCTGGATGCGGCTGGTAATGCCACCCCTGCCTTGCTGAAAAAGTTGCAAGCCTTGGGCGCTGACGTCAGCGACCCGGCCGCTGCTGTCGCCGCCCTGAAGCGCGCACCCGACGGTAAAGCCGAGGCCTTGTTTTACGACAGCATGGTCAAAGGCGCTTCGCTGCAAGCGGGCCTGCAAAAGGCGCTGGAAGAAGCGTTGGCCAAGCTGCCGATTCCCAAAGTCATGCAATACCAGCTGGAGACCGATTGCGAGTTGCCGGGTTGGAGCAGCGTGAATTTTGTGCGCCCTGCGCACAGCCTGATCGCCCTGCACGGTAGCACCGTGGTGCCGGTCAAGGCGCTGGGCCTCACGGCCAGTAACACCACCCAAGGTCACCGCTTTGAGGCCAAAGTTTCGCCCGTGGTCTTGCCACATGCCGACCAATACGCCGAAACATTGAAGAACCAAGGTTCGGTGATTGCCAGTTTTGCCGAGCGCCGTGCAGAGATCGTGCGCCAGCTGCAAGCGGCGGCTGCCAAAGTCGGTGGCGGTTGCCAGCCGATTGAGGATGAAGCCCTGCTGGACGAAGTGACGGCCCTGGTCGAGCGTCCGAATGTGCTGACTTGTGAATTCGAAAAAGAATTCTTGGGCGTCCCGCAAGAGTGCCTGATCCTCACGATGAAGGCCAATCAAAAATACTTCCCCTTGATCGATGCATCGGGCAAGTTGACGAACCGGTTTTTGGTGGTGAGCAACATCACCCCCGACGACGCATCGTTGGTGATCGGTGGCAACGAACGCGTGGTGCGTCCGCGCTTGGCCGATGCCAAATTCTTCTTTGATCAAGACCGCAAAAAGACGCTCGAATCGCGCGTCGAGGACCTGTCCAAAGTGGTGTACCACAACAAACTGGGCACCCAAGGCGAGCGCATGGCGCGAGTCTGCGCGATCGCTCAGGCCATTGGCCAGCAAATCGGTGGTGATGCGCTGGCCAAAGAAGCCGCTCAGGCCGCCCGTTTGGCCAAGACCGATTTGCTGACCGACATGGTCGGCGAGTTTCCTGAACTGCAAGGCATCATGGGCGGGTACTACGCCCGACACGACGGCCTGAGCAGCCAGGTGGCCGAAGCCATTGAGGACCACTACAAACCCCGCTTTGCCGGTGACGAGTTGCCGCGCAACAACGTGGGCCTGGTGGTGGCACTGGCCGACAAGCTCGAAACCTTGGTCGGCATGTTCGGCATCGGCAACGTGCCCACTGGCGACAAAGACCCGTTCGCGCTGCGCCGCCATGCCTTGGGCGTGATCCGCATGCTGATCGAAAAAGACGTGGCGATCGACTTGGCGTCGCTCGTGGCCGTGGCCAAGCCCGCCTTTGGTGAGCAGATCACCGATGCCTCGGGCGCATTGATCGAATTCATTTACGACCGCCTGGCCGGCAGCTTGCGCGAGCAAGGTTTTTCGACCCAAGCGGTGGATGCGGTGATGGCTTTGAAGCCCCAGCGACTGTCCGATGTGAGCAAACGCCTGCAGGCCGTTCGCGCCTTTGCCGAATTGCCCGAGAGCCCTGCTTTGGCCGCGGCGAACAAGCGCATTGGCAACATCTTGAAAAAAGCCGAGGGCGTGGTGAGCGATGAGGTCAGCAGCGCGCTGTTACAAGAAAGCGCCGAGCAAGCCTTGTACGCCGCCATGCAACGGTGCGTGCCCGAGTCGAGCGCTCAGTTTGAAGCTGGCGACTTGTCGGCCTCTTTGCAGACATTGGCCGCCTTGCGTGAACCTGTCGATGCGTTCTTCAACGACGTGATGGTCAACGCCGATGACCCCGCGCTCAAGGCCAACCGACTGGCTTTGCTCAAGTCCTTGCACCAAGCCATGAACCGCGTAGCCGACTTGTCGCGCCTAGCCGCATGAAACTCTTGGTGCTCGACCGCGACGGCACGCTCAATCGCCAGCGTGAGGACCACGTCGCTTCACCCGACGAATGGGAACCCTTGCCAGGCGCCTTGGAGGCCGTGGCGCACTTGAACCAAGCGGGTTGGCATGTGGTACTGGCCACCAACCAATCGGGTGTGGGGCGCGGTATTTTCGACATGGCTGCGCTCAACGCGGTGCACGCGAAAATGCACCGGGCCTTGGCCGCCGCCGGGGCCCGTGTGGATGCGGTGTTTTTCTGTCCTCACGCGCCCGATGACGGCTGCGATTGTCGCAAGCCTGCGCCTGGCCTGTTCCAGCAAATTGCCGAACACACGGGGGTTGCGCCCCAGCAGATTGTGGTGGTCGGGCATACTTTGCGCCAAGCGCAGGCGGGCGCGGCCGTGGGGTGTGCCACGCACATCCTGCTGAGCGGTCGATCGGCCGACTGGCGCGAACGTTTGGCCGCGCAAGGTGGGGTTGTTGCCGAGGGACTTTGGCCTGGCTTACCCAAGGGCACCCGTGCGCACACCGATTTGCCGGCCTTCGTGGCCTGGCTGCTACAGCACTCAACCGCGCACCGCGGTCGTGAGTGAATCTCGAAAGAAACCTTTGTTCATCCCCATCTTGCGTTCACTGATCCACATGCTCTTCATGGTCCTCACGGTGGTGCCGTGGGCCTTGGCGGTGCTGGTGGCCGCCCCGTTCTTGAACAGCACCCAAATTTATTGGATGTGCACTGGTTGGCTCAAGTTGGCGGTGCGTGGCGGGCAGGTGATCTTGGGCATCCGCAACGAAGTCATCGGTTGGGAGAACCTGCCGCTGGGTCAAACCGACGCGGCGATTTTGTTGGTCAAACACCAGTCCACATGGGAGACGTTTTCCATGCCGGCCTTGATGCCGCACCCACTGGCCTATGTGTTCAAAAAAGAATTGTTGTACGTGCCGTTTTTTGGATGGGCTATGGCCAAGATGGACATGATCCACATCGACCGCAGCCAGCGTTCGCAAGCCTTCAACAAGGTGGTGACACAAGGCCAGCGCCTATTGGACCAAGGCACTTGGGTGATCATGTTCCCCGAAGGCACGCGCATCGACCGCGGCCAACAAGGGGTGTACAAAACTGGCGGCACGCGCTTGGCGATTGCAACGGGCGCGCCGGTTATTCCGGTGGCCGTGAACTCCGCGATGTGCTGGCCGCGCAAAGCCTTGATCAAGCGTCCTGGCGTGGTGACCTTCTCCATCGGCCCACCGATCGCCAGCCAAGGCCGACAGCCCGAAGAGATGATGCGCGAGGTGGAGACGTGGATCGAGACCGAGATGCGACGACTGGATCCGTCCGCTTACGCGACAGTGAAGGCCTGAGACCATGGGCGTGGGGCGTTTGGTTCAGTTGGCCTTGGATCTCTGGGATCACACCAGCCCTGAGCCTGCTCCCGCCCCGCCGCGCCCCGATGGCCCTTTTGAGCCCGGCGCTTTGTTGAGCGAGGTGGTCGAGGCCACGGTTTGGCAGCACCCCCGCGCCAACCAGCGCGTGCGCTTGGAGATGTGTGTCGTGGCCTACGAACTGCGTCGCGGCAAACGCCGCACCGTGGGCATGTCCATCAGCCCGGAAGGTTTGTCGGTGCGCGCCCCGCGCTGGACCCCTGTGAGCGAGGTCGAAGGCATTTTGCGCAGCAAATCGTCTTGGTTGATCGAGAAGTTGGCGCAGTCCCGCCAGCGCGCCTTGGCCTTGACCCAAGCCCAGGTGCAGTGGGTGGATGGTGGTGCCTTCGATTATTTGGGGCAGCGCGTGCGCATGCACATCGACCCCACCCAAGCCGCCCCATGCCACTTGGACCACACCGATGCGAACGGCCCCTGTTTGCGCTTGGGTTTGGCGCACGCGGCGAGCGAAGAACAGATCCGCGACACGGTGCAGGCTTGGTTGATGCGCCAAGCCCAGCAGGTGTTTGAGGCGCGCTTGACGCACTTCGCGCCGCTCTTGGGTGTGCGTTGGACGCGTTTGCGTTTGTCCAGTGCGGGTACGCGTTGGGGTAGCGCCAGCGCCGATGGCACCATTCGACTGAACTGGCGCTTGCTGCACCAAACCATGGACATGGTGGATTACGTGGTCGTGCACGAGCTCAGTCACTTGCGACACATGGACCACAGCCCGCAATTTTGGGACGTGGTGGCCAGCATCCTGCCCGATCACGCGCAGCGCCGCCGCGCCCTCAATGAGGCCACGCCGCGCAGCGCCTGAGCGGCCGCTTCAAACGGCCCGAAAACGCCAGACCCCAGCCGCATCGCGTTCGCGTTTCAGGGATCCGCGGTACCACAAGGCGTTGAGGTGCGCGATCGCCTCGCCCATGGCGAAGGTGATTTGATGCACATCCAGTTTGCGCTGAAACAAGACCGGCACCGCGTCGGCTGCGCTCATGGCCTGGGCTTGGCAGGCTTGAAGCAGCTCGGCCAAACGATCGCGGTGGTGGTCGTGCAATTGCTTCAAGCGCTCGTGCAAGCCCACAAACGGTTGTCCATGAGAGGGCAAAACCACGGTGTCATCTGGCAAGTGTGTGTAAGCGTTCAAGGACGTTAAAAACAAATGCAAAGGGTCGCCTTCGGGTTCGCTCTCGTACACGCTGACGTTGGTGGAGATGCGCGGCAAGACCATATCGCCGCTGATCAGCAGGTGGCGCTCGCTGTCGAACAGCGCCATGTGTTCGGGCGCGTGGCCGTATCCGGCCATGCAGCGCCAGTCTCGCCCACCGATGCGCACCCGATCGCCACCTTGAAGTCGGCGGTACTGACGCGGCACGGACGGCACCAAGTTGGGGTAGTAATTCGCACGGCCGCGGATGGCGTTGAGCTGCTCGGGGTCCGTCATGCCGTGCGAGGCAAAGAAGTCGGCCATGCCGTGGCGCCCGTCCATGGGGGCTTGTTGCGACAGGGTTCGCGCCGCGAGGTGATCGGTGGCGCTCATCCACAAGCGGCAGGTGTGCACGGGCGTGGTCCAGCGCTGACACAACCAGTCGGCCAAACCGATGTGGTCGGGGTGCATGTGGGTAACGATGACGCGAACGATGGGCAAATCGTCCAAGGCGTGCTCAAAAATCCATTCCCATTGCGCGCGCGACTCGGGGCGGTCCACGCAGCAGTCCACCACGGTCCAACCCTCGGTGCCGTCCACCTCATCGCGCAACAGCCACAGGTTGATGTGGTTCAGCGCGAAGGGCAAACCCATGCGTACCCAGCGCAGCCCATCGGCCACGTCGATCACCGATTCGGCGTGTGGCAAGGCGCTGCCCAGCGGGTAATGCAGACGGGCTTCTAGGCTTGTTCGGTCGGTGCTGTTCATGCCTGCATTTTAAAGAGGGAGAACAGGTAAAAAGGACATTGGCCCGGTAAGATCTCGCCATGATTTCAGAACTTCAAAACCTGTTCGAACACAACCGATCGTGGGCGGCACAAACCGTGCGTGAAAAACCCACGTTTTTCACCGACCTGCTGGCCCAGCAAAACCCCCGCTACATGTGGATTGGCTGCTCCGACAGCCGAGTGCCTGCCAACCAAATCACCGGTTTGGCACCCGGCGAGGTGTTTGTTCACCGCAACGTGGCCAATGTGGTGGTGCCCACCGACCTGAACTGCCTGTCCACCATCCAGTACGCGGTGGACATGCTCAAGGTGGAGCACCTGATGGTGGTCGGGCACTACGGCTGCGGCGGCGTGCAAGCCGCCCTGTCCAATGTGCGCGTGGGCTTGGCCGACAACTGGTTGCGCCACATCAAAGACGTGCGCGACCGACACGCCGTCCTGATCGAGCGCGCACCGCCAGCGCAGCGTTTGGATGTGTTGTGCGAACTCAACGTGATCGAGCAGGTCATGAACGTGGCCCAAAGCACCGTGGTGCAAGACGCTTGGGCTCGCGGCCAAGACCTCACCTTGCACGGCTGGATATACGCCTTGCGTGACGGCTTGCTCCAAGACCTGCGCATGACGGTGGACCGGCAAGTGGATTTGGACGATGTTTACGCACAAGCCATCCGGCGTGTGGATGTTTTATCTAGGTGATGTCATGAATTTACAAGGAATGCTCTCTCTCGAGGAGCTCCAAGGTCGCGTCACAAGCGGCGATGTCGATACCGTGCTGGTTTGCTTCCCCGACATGCAAGGCCGTTTGGTGGGCAAACGCCTGCACGCACCTTTTTTTCTGGAGCAAGCGCACAGCGGTATCGCTGCTTGTCATTACCTCTTGCACCTGGACTTGGCCATGGAAGTGGTGCAGGCCGAGGGAGCCGATGATTTTTCCAACGGTTGGGGCGACTTCGGTTTGTTGCCCGATATGGGCAGTTTGCGCGTGTTGTCGTGGATGCCGCGCACGGCGCTCGTGATCTGTGACTTGGTGCACCTCTCCGGGTCCGAGCAAGGCCAGCCCGTGGCGCACAGCCCGCGCCACTTGCTCAAACGCCAGTTGCAACGCTTGCAGGCCATGGGCTTGCAGGCACAGTGCGCCACCGAGTTGGAGTTTTATGTGTTCTCGGGTGGTTATGCGCATTGGCACCAACAGCGCCACCGCGACCTGCGCACGCACAACCACCTCAATGCCGACTACCAAATCTTCCAAACCCAGCTCGACGAGCCTTTGATGCAACGCGTGCGAACCGAGCTGTCGCGCTCGGGGGTCTTGATCGAAGGCAGCATGGGCGAGTGCAGTCCCGGTCAGCAAGAGCTCAACCTGCGCTACACCGAGGCCTTGGCTCTAGCCGATGCGCACGCCTTGGCCAAAATGGCCATCAAAGACCTGGCCCAAAGCATGGACCTGTCGGCGAGCTTTTTGGCCAAATGGCACCCCGAGATGGCCGGATCGAGCAGCCACATCCACCTGTCGCTGTGGGACGAGAAAGCCGGACAGCCGCGCTTTTTGGATCACCAGGCCGAGCATGGCATGTCCGAGCTGATGCGCGCCTTTGTGGCCGGCTTGATCGCCCACGGCGAGGCCACCACCTTGTTTTATTGCCCCTACGTCAACTCGTACAAACGGTTTTTGCCTGGCAGTTTTGCGCCCACGGCGCTGGTCTGGTCGGTGGACAACCGCAGCGCGGCCTTGCGCGTGTGCAGCCCCCATAGCCGCGGCATCCGGATTGAGCAGCGCATCGGCGGCGCCGATCTCAACCCCTACGTGGCCTTGGCAGCCATGATCAGCGCGGGTTTGGCCGGGGTAGAGCAGCGGTTGGCCTTGCCCGAGGCGGTGGTGGGCAACGCCTACCGCGAGGGTTTGCCGCAAATTCCGCGCCGCATGGGCGACGCGATCGAGGCGGCCGATGGCAGCGCATGGTTGCGCGAGGCATGGGGCCCCGCGGTGGTCGACCACTGGGTGCAAGCGGCGCGCTGGGAGCTGGCGCAAAGCGAACAGGCGATCACCGACTGGGAAATTCAGCGGGGTTTTGAGCGCTGCTGATTGCTTTTGCCCCCATCGGGCCACAACGGGGATAATCCGGCACATGAACATCATCATCTTGGGCGCTGGCCGTGTGGGCGAGAGCGTGGCCGAAAGCCTGGTCTCGGAACAAAACGACATCACCATCATCGATCAGGACCCGGCGCGCTTGCGCTTGCTCGAAGAGCGATTGGACTTGCGCGGGGTGGTGGGCAACGGCATCCAGCCCTCGGTGCTGCGCGAGGCGGGCGCCAAAGATGCCGATATGTTGATCGCCTGTGCCGCGGCCGACGAATCCAACCTCGTGGTGTGCAAGATCGCCCACGACATCTTCAACATCCCCGCGACCATCGCCCGTTTGCGCTCACCCGAGTTCAATGAAGGCGACGAGCTGCTGGGTAAAAACGGCTTTGCGGTTGATCACGTGATTTGCCCCGAAGAGTCGGTCACGCGCTACATCCACCAACTCATCAGCTACCCCGAAGCTCTACAGGTGCTGGAGTTTGCCGATGGCCGTGTGAGCCTGATCGCGGTGCGCGCCGCCAATGGTGGTGCTTTGGTGGGACGCACGATCGGCGAGTTCCGAGACCGCTTGCCCCACGCCGAGATGCGCGTGGTGGCCTTATACCGTTTGGACACCGAAATGGACGCCACACCCAACACCCGCATCTTGCCGGGCGATGAGGTGTTCGTCTTGGCCGACACCGACAAAATTCGCTTGGTCTTGGCGGCCATCCACAACATCGACAAACCGGTGCAGTGCGTCATGATCGCGGGCGGCGGCAAGGTGGGCCTGCGTTTGGCGCGCAGCTTGCAAGGCCAATGCGAGGTCAAAATCATCGAGCGCGACAAGAAGCGCTGCGAATACCTGGCCAGCCAATTGCCGTCGAGCATGCTCATCTTGCACGGCGACGGTGCCGATGAAGAATTGCTGCTCGAAGAAAACGTGGGCGAAATGGACCTCTTCTTGGCGCTGACCAGCGACGACGAAGACAACATCATGTCGGCCATGTTGGCCAAGCGCTTGGGTGCCAATCGGGTGATGTCGCTCATCAACCGCCGTGCTTACGCCGACATGATGCAAGGCAGCACGATCGACATCGCCATCTCGCCCGCCCAAACCGTCATCGGTGAACTGCTTGCGCACTTGCGCCGTGGCGACGTCGCGGCGGTCCACAGCTTGCGCCGTGGCGCTGCGGAGGCCTTGGAAGGCATCGCGCGCGGCGACATCAAAACCTCGCGCTTGGTGGGCCGACGCATCGAAGAGATCAAGTTGCCCGAAGGCGCCCGCATCGGTGCGGTGGTGCGCGGTGAGGGCCGCAGTTCTGAGGTGCTCATGCCCCACCACGACACGCTCATCCAAGCCGACGATCACATCATCATTTTCATCCCCCACAAACGCTTGGTTCGTGAGGTGGAGCGCTTGTTCCAAGTGGGCGCAACCTTCTTCGGTTGACCCGACCCATCCGCAGGAAGCCGCTCGTGATCACCCGTTTTTTCCCAGTTTTGTCGGTGTTCTCGCGGGTCATTGTGGCTTTTGCCCTGACATTTTTGGTGCCGCTGGCTTGGGCTTGGTTTTTGGATCACCACGACTATGTCTTGGTCTGGGCCGTGGGCTTTGGTGTGACCTTGATCAGCGGTGCGGTTTTGTGGCGCCTGACGCAGCGCCATCGCCGGGAATTGTTGGCCAAAGACGGTTTTGTGCTGGTCAACTTGGTGTGGATCGTGTTGCCTGCGTATGCAGCGGTGCCACTCATGTTCACCGTGCCCGACATCACTTGGACCAAGGCCTATTTCGAGGCCATGAGTGCACTGACCGCCACCGGTTCCACGGCCTTGTCGGGTTTGGATGGTTTGCCGGTGTCGGTCAACGTCTGGCGTTGCTTTTTGCAACTCATCGGTGGCTTGGGCATCATGCTCTTGGTGGTGGCAGTGCTGCCCCTGTTGGGTTTGGGCGGTATGCAGATTTACAAGGCCGAAACGCCCGGCCCCATGAAAGACACCAAATTTACCCCGCGCATCGCCGAGACCGCACGCGGCCTGTGGGTGGTCTACTTCTCCTTTTCAGCGGCGTGTTTTTTGGCCTACCGTTGGGCGGGCATGTCGTGGGCCGACGCCTTCATGCACATGTGCACCACCATGGGTTTGGGGGGCTTCTCGTCGCACGATGCGAGCTTTGCGCATTTCAATTCGCCCCTGATTGAAGCGGTGGCGGTGGTGTTCATGGCTTTGGCCGGCATCAGTTTTCTGCGCTATTTCATGGTGATCCGTTCGCGTTCCTTGCGCCCGTTGAGCACGGACCGGGAAATCCGATCCTATTTTGTGGTTTTGGCCGTTTCGGTGGTCTTGGTGGCGGCCTTGCTGTGGTCTCACGGCACCTATGGTACGTGGCAAGAAGCCTTGCGTTTCAGTGCTTTTCAAGTGGTGTCTTTGGCGACCACCACCGGCTACGCGTCCACCGACTATCTGATGTGGCCCGTTTTTGCGCCGGTGTTCCTGATGTTCTTGGGCTGTTTTGTGTCGTGTGCGGGCTCCACGGGCGGCGGTATCAAGTTGGTGCGCATGATCATGCTGATCAAACAAGCGCGGCGCGAATTGGTGCGCATCATCCACCCGCGTGTGGTCAACCCGGTCACCATGGGGCAAGCGATATTGCCCACGTTGGTGATGACCGCGGTATTGGGCTTCATGTTGATTTACGGCGGCAGCATCGTGAGCTTGAGCATGTTGCTTTTGCTCTCGGGCATGGACGTGAGCACCGCGTTTTCAGCGGTGGTGGCGACCATCAACAACATCGGCCCTGGTCTGGGTGAAATTGGACCAGCGGGTAACTACGGTGGATTGAACAGTTTCCAGTTGTCGGTCTTGACCTTCTCGATGCTCTTGGGGCGTTTGGAGTTGCTGACCGTCTTGGTCTTGTTCACCGCTCAGTTCTGGCGCAAATAAGCGCCGCAGGCTGCAGCCCATCGCCCCAAGCACAACCCACCAAACGCCGTGAAGCCTGCGCCTTGCCCGTGTGGTCGAACCGATGCCAAGGGACAACCACAAGCCTTATTGGATTGCTGCGCACCGCTACACCAAGGCCTTTGCGCCCCCGACGCTGAGCGCCTGATGCGTTCGCGTTATAGCGCGTTTGTGTTCGGGCTCACCGACCACCTGTTGCTCACTTGGCACCCCAGCACCCGACCCGAGTCCGTCGAGATGGAGCCCGGTGCGCAGTGGTTGGGCCTGGAGATCAAAGACCACCGACTTACCGGCGCCGATAGCGCCGAGGTGACTTTCGTGGCGCGCTTTCGTTTGGCCGGCCGTGCCGTGCGCCAGCACGAGCGTAGCCGTTTTGTGCTCGAGGGTGGGCGCTGGTGGTATGTGGATGGGGACGTGCGCTGAAGGGCGCCGGTGCAGGCATGACATTTGACGCCGTCTTGTTCGATTGTGATGGGGTGCTGGTGGACAGCGAGGCCATCACCTGTGGGGTTTTGCGCGACATGTTCGAAGAGCAGGGCTGGCGCATGAGCTTGGCCGAATGCATGCAGCGTTTTGTGGGCCATACCGTCAAAAGCCAGCGCGCCTTGATCGAGACCCACACCGGCGTGCCGCTCACCGACGACTGGTTGCAGCAGTTTTTTGAGCGGCGCAACGAGCGCTTGCAACGCAGCATCACCGCCATCGACGGCGTACACGCGGCTGTGGCCCATGCGCACGAGTGTTGCCAAGGTCGCATCGCCGTGGCCTCCGGAGCCGACCGTTTCAAGGTCGAGATGATGTTGGCCCAAGTCGGGTTGCTGTCGTTTTTTGAGGGGCGCATTTTCAGCGGCCACGAGATGCCGCGCAGCAAACCCCACCCCGACGTTTACTTGGCCGCTGCGGCTCACCTGCAGGTGGACCCGGCGCGATGCTTGGTGGTGGAAGACACCACGGTGGGCATCACCGCCGGGGTGGCCGCGGGGGCCACAGTCTGGGCTTACGCCCCACCGGGCGTGAACACTGAGACTTTGCGCCAAGCCGGCGCGCGAGCGCTGTTTGCGCACATGGACGGTTTGCGCTGGGGCGCTTCAGCGGGTCAGGCTTGAGGCGCTGGGGCGAAGGTCTGCGGCGTGTCGCGTCAAGGCTTCGTGCACCAAGGGCATCAAGGTGGCCGCTTGTGGAGTCGGCAGGGCATCGAGCATGGCTTGGCGCATGGTCGGCGCCCAGAATTTTTTGATGTGGGTGGCGATGCTCTCGCAGGCTTCATTGCGGTCAGGGTAGGCCGAAAAAAACTGACCGATTTGGTTGGCCATGCCGATGAGGTGTTGAACGTCCATGGTGGGTGTCTAAACAGAAGGTTGAGTGGGCGTCAGGCGGTGGCCGTGGCTGTAGATGGTGTAGCGATCGCCTCGGATCAGGCCCATGAGCATCAGGTTGTGTGCCTGCGCCAACTCGACGGCGAGGGCGGTGGGGGCTGAGACCGCAGCCAAGAGGCCTGCGCCACTTTGCAAGGTTTTTTGCACCATCTCAAAGCTGGCGCGGCTGGTGATGCAGACAAAACCCAGCGCCATGTCTTGTTGGCTTTTGCGCAAGGCGCCAATGAGTTTGTCCAAGGCGTTGTGCCGACCCACATCTTCGCGCACGTACACGATATCGCCAGCCAAGTTGGCCCATGCGGCCGCATGGGTGGCCCCGGTGCGTTGGTTCTCGGGTTGGTGGTCGCGCAGCAAGGCGTGCGCTCGCAGCAAGGCCTGTTCGGTCAAGCCAACGTCCGGGGCGGTGGGCACGGCCATGCGAACCTGCTCCAAGCGCTCAGCACCACACAGGCCGCAGCCGGTACGCCCCGCCATGGCTCGGCGCCGTTCTTTGAGCCGGTGTTCAGCCGCGGCGGCCACTTGAAGGCGCACCTCGATGCCCTGTGGCAGCATCCCGTGTTCGATGTCGTAGAGCTGCGAAGGGCTGTCGATCAACCCCTCGGTCAAGGCGAACCCCAAAGCAAAGTCTTCCAAATCTGCCGGGGTGGCCATCATCACGGCGTGAGAAATGCCATTGACCACGAAGGCCACGGGCACCTCCTCGGCCAAGGCCAGATCCGCGCCGTGCAGCACATTCATTTGCCCACCACTTCCACGCTGGGCTGTTGGGCCTGGGCCAACAAGCCCAATTGGTCTTGGTTGAAGCGGCGGTAGTTCTTTTGCCACTGCGAAGGCTGGCTCACCGCAACCACTTGCACCGCCGTGACCTTGTACTCGGGGCAGTTGGTCGCCCAGTCCGAGGCGTCCGTGGTGATCACGTTGGCGCCCGATTCGGGGAAGTGAAAGGTGGTGTAGACCACGCCCGCTTGCATGCGCTCGCTCACCAAGGCGCGCAGCACGGTGCGACCCGCGCGGCTCTCGATGCCCACCCAATCAGCGTCCTTGATGCCGCGCTCTTGGGCGTCGTGCGGGTGGATCTCCAACACGTCTTCGTCGTGCCAGGCGTTGTTGGCCGTGCGCCGGGTTTGCGCGCCCACGTTGTATTGCGACAAGATGCGACCTGTTGTGAGCAACAGGGGAAATGCTCGGGTGACTTTTTCGGTGGAGGCCACGTACTGGGTGGGGAAAAACTTGCCTTTGCCCCTGACAAAACTGCCCACGTGCATGATGGACATACCTGCCTCGGGCGTCTGGTCGTTGCAAGGCCATTGCAGGCTGGTGTGCTCGTCAATCTTGGCATAGCTCACACCCGAAAAACTGGGGGTGAGTGCCGAAATTTCTTTCATCACATCTTCTGGATGTGCGTAGTGCATCTCATGGCCCAGCGCGTTGGCCAGTTTGACCGTGACTTCCCAGTCGGCCAAGTCCGCCAAGGGCGGCATGGCTTGACGCACCCGGGAAATGCGGCGTTCGGCGTTGGTGAAGGTGCCGTCTTTTTCCAAGAATGAGGAGCCGGGTAAGAACACGTGTGCGTATTTGGCGGTCTCATTCAGGAAGATGTCTTGAACGATGACGCACTCCATCGCGGACAAGGCGGCCGCCACGTGTTGGGTGTCGGGGTCCGATTGAACGATGTCCTCGCCTTGGCAGTACAGCCCCAAGAACTTGCCGTCCAAAGCAGCGTCCAGCATGTTGGGGATGCGCAAGCCGGGTTCTGGGCTGATGCTCACGCCCCAAGCACCTTCGAACAGTTGGCGCGTGGTGGTGTCGGAAATGTGGCGGTAGCCGGGCAACTCGTGCGGGAAGCTGCCCATGTCACACGCACCCTGCACGTTGTTCTGACCACGAAGCGGGTTCACCCCTACGCCTTCGCGGCCCACCATGCCGCAGGCCATGGCCAGGTTGGCGATACCCATGACCATGGTGGAGCCTTGGGAGTGCTCGGTCACGCCCAGTCCGTAGTAAATGGCCGAGTTCGGCCCGGCGGCGTACAAACGCGCGGCGGCACGCACCTCAGCGGCGGGCACACCGGTGACGGACTCGAAGGCCTCGGGCGAGTTCTCTGCTTGCGAGACAAAGTCGCACCACGATTGAAAGCTCTTGTCATCGCAACGCTCGGCCACGTAATCGGTGGCCACCAAACCTTCGGTCACCACCACGTGGGCCAAGGCGGTGATCAAAGCCACGTTGGTGCCAGGACGCAAGGCCAAGTGGTGTTCGGCCTTGATGTGGGGGCCACTGACCAAATCGATTTTTCGGGGGTCGGCCACGATCAGTTTGGCGCCACTGCGCAAGCGGCGCTTCATGCGCGAGGCAAAGACGGGGTGGGCGTCGCTGGGGTTGGCACCAATGACCAACAACACATCGGCCTGTTCGACCGACTTGAAGGTTTGTGTGCCGGCCGAGGTGCCGAAGGTTTGTCCCAGGCCATAAC
>JBEDCE010000015.1:0-17985 GCA_041176905.1 Pseudomonadota bacterium | reverse complement strand
ATGAATACCCTGCCCACCCCCGTGCCGTGGACCGACCCCGAACGTGAACAGGTGTTTGGCCGGTGGTTACAAGGCCAATCGACTCAGCACGGATTGATAGTGAGCAGTTTGCGCCCCGCCTCGGCCGACGCCAGCTTTCGCCGCTACCTGCGCATCGACCACCAGCAGGGCCACAGCCTGATCATCATGGATGCCCCACCGGCGCATGAAAACTGCCGCCCTTTTGTGGACATCGCGGCTTTGCTGCGCAAGGCCGGTCTGTTGGTGCCCGAGATCCTGGCCTGGGACGAACCCAACGGTTTCATGCTCATGAGCGACTTGGGCGAGCACACGATGATGGATCGCATCGACCGAGATCACCCGCAAGCCAACCACGCCCAGTACATGGCCGCCACCGACAGCTTGTTGGCTTGGCAACTGGCCTCCAAACCTGGCGTGCTGCCCGCTTACGACGAAGCGGTGCTGCGCCGCGAAATCCAGCTGTTTCCCGATTGGTATCTGACCCAACACAAAGGCATTGCCCTGAACGACGCGCAAGGCCGCACCTTGCAGTCAGCGTTTGACAGCATCGTCGCGCACAACCTCATCGGCCCCAAGGTCTATGTGCACCGCGACTTCATGCCGCGCAACCTGATGCTGCCACGCCAGGCGGGCACCACGCCCGCACAACAGCTCGGCGTGCTCGACTTCCAAGACGCACTTTACGGCCCCATCACCTACGACATCGCCAGCCTGATGCGCGACGCCTTCCTGACGTGGGAAGAAGATTTCGTCATCGATGTCACCATCCGCTATTGGGAAAAAGCCCGCAAAACCGGCCTCTTGGACTTTGAAGACTGGCACAGCGACTTCGGCGCTTTCTACCGCGCCGTGGAATGGATGGGCTTGCAGCGCCACCTCAAAGTGGCGGGCATCTTTGCGCGCCTGACGCTGCGCGACGGCAAACCCAAGTACTTGGCCGACGCACCGCGTTTCATCCACTACATCCGCTCCACCGCGCACCGCTACCGGGCGCTGGGGCCGTTGCTCAAACTGATCGACGAAGTCGAAGGTCTTGAAGCCGCCAGCGGCTACGCCTTTGGCCGGGTCTGAGGCCCGCATGCCTCGCTACCACTGCCCCTTGCCGCTGAGCGTTGGTGCCGAGCTGACGCTGCCAGCCGGCACTGCGCGCCACGTGCAGGTGCTGCGCCACCAACCGGGACACACCATCACCCTGTTCAACGGCGAGGGTGGTCAGTGGCAAGCCACCGTCACCCACATGGGCCGCAGCGATGTGCAGGTGCGGGTGGACCACTTTGAGGCGCTGGAATGCGAGTCGCCACGCCCGGTCACGCTGGTGGTGGGCATGCCGGCCAACGACCGCATGGACTGGCTGGTGGAAAAAACCACCGAGCTTGGCGTGCACGCCGTCGAGCCTTTGCACACCGCGCACAGCGTGCTGCGTTTGAGCGGCGAGCGCGCCCAGAAAAAGCAAACCCATTGGCAATCGGTGGCCGTGGCCGCCTGTGAGCAGTGCGGGCGCAACCGCGTGCCCGCCGTGGCCCAAGTGGCCGACTGGGCGGCCATGCTCAAAGTGTCGCGCACCGGCCTGCGGCTGGTGCTGTCACTGGCCGAAGGCACACGGCCATTGGCGCAAGTTTTGGCCGATCACCCCGTCCACACCGCCGTGCATTTTTTGAGCGGTCCCGAAGGGGGCCTGAGCCCCAGCGAAGACGCCCAAGCGCGCGAGAATGGCTGGTTGCCCGTGACCTTGGGTGCTCGCGTGCTGCGCGCCGAAACCGCGGCCTTGGCTGCGCTGGTGTTGGCCCACGCTGTATAAACAGCGGCTTATGAATAAAAACCTCTGGCTGTTGGCCGCCGCACAAGGCCTGTTCCTGACCAACAACGTGGTCTTCATCGCCATCAACGGCTTGGTGGGCCTGAGCTTGGCGCCGCTGGGCTGGATGGCCACACTGCCGGTGATGGGCTATGTGGTGGGCGGCGCGCTGTCCACGCCGCTGGTGGCGCGCACGCAGTCCGCCTTTGGTCGACAGGCTTCCTTTCAAATTGGCTTGGCCGTGGCAATGGGCTCTGCCTTGCTGTGCTACTGGGCGGCCATGGCCGGCAACTTCTGGTTGCTCGTGACGGCCACCGTGATCGCGGGTTACTACAGCGCCACCGGCCAGCTCTACCGCTTTGCAGCGGCTGAATTGGCTGTGCCCGAATTCCACGAGAAAGCGGTCTCGCTGGTGCTGGCTGGCGGTCTGGTGGGCGCGGTCTTGGGCCCCAACTTGGCCTCGCGCACGCGCAACCTGCTCGAGGTACCGTTTGCCGGCGCTTACCTGTCGCTCGCGGTGGTGGCGCTGGCGTCCATGGCCATCATGGCTTTTTTGCGGTTTCCCCCATTGCCCCCAAAAAAAGCCGGCGCACCCTCGGGTCGACCACTGTCGGTCATCATGCGTCAGCCCGTGTTCATCGTGGCCACGGCGGGCGCGGCCCTGGGCTATGGCGTGATGAACCTGCTCATGGCCGCCACACCGTTGGCCATGCAAGTTTGCGGGTTTGAATTTGACGACGCGGCACTGGTGTTGGAATGGCACGTGATCGGCATGTTCGCACCGGGGTTTTTCACGGGCCACCTGATCAAACGTTTTGGTGTGCTCACCATCATGGGCGTCGGTGTGGTACTCAACGTGCTGTGCGTGGCCATTGCGCTGTCTGGCGTGAACCTGCACCAGTTTTTGATTGCGCTGTTTTTGCTGGGCGTGGGCTGGAATTTCTTGTTCACCGGCAGCACCACGCTGTCGCTACAAGCCTATGCGCCAGAAGAAAAAGACCGAGCGCAAGCGGCCATCAACTTCTTTGTGTTTGCCACCATGGCGGTGACCTCGTTTGCCTCAGGGGCGCTGGTCACCACGCAAGGCTGGGCTTGGCTCAACATCGGCTCCCTGTTGCCCTTGGCACTGACCGGCGCGGCCTTGGTCTGGTTGGCGGCGGTGCGCGTCAAAACGCCCTGAGCCAATCTTGTAGGCGCGCCCACACCGGCGCAGCCAACTCGGGTGTCTCGTTGAAAATTTCGTGGTACAGGCCTGGGAACTCTTGAGCTTGCAGGATGGACGCCGGCGCGGCGCTGGCCCAACGGCGGCTGCCCTCCGGGTCCACCAAGGTGTCGTCTCCCGCGAACATCAGCAAGGTCGGTATGCGCCACTGCGCAGCCACTGAGAAAACACCCGGCGCTTGGTCGAGCATGCCGTGGATGAGCCGCGCGGACACGCGGCTGTGCACCCAAGGGTCGTTCACGTAAGCCGCCACGACTGCGGGATCGTGGGACAAACGCTCAGGGTGCAAACCGTTGGAGATGGTCACGTCGGGCGCCCAGCGGTGCATGAACGCCAGCAAACGTTGCTGCGGCCACGACAAGGCCAATCCCAGCGCGGGCGACGACAAGACCAAACCATCCACCCGTTCGGTGCCGCGTGCCACCAAGGCCGCAGCCACCAAACCGCCCATGCTGTGGCCCAAGACCACGCACGGCAAACCATCGTCGTGTGCGGCTTGCACATGGCGCAACACCCCAGCAGCGTCGTCGATGAGCGCTGCCGTGTGCGGCAGGACCCCGCGCGGCCCATCCGATCGACCATGACCCCGGTGGTCGTGTGCCCACACCTCAAAACCCTGCGCGCGCAAGCGCTGAGCAAGACCTTCATAGCGGCCTGCGTGTTCGCCCAAGCCGTGAATCACATGGACACGCCCGCGCGCACCCTGGTGAGGGGCGGCCCACCGGTAGGTGGTCAAACGTGTACCGTCTTCGGCGGTGAAGTCGCTCAGCGTGGCCGTCAGGGGCAAGGTCACGGCATGCGTGCCACCACCTCGGCCACCGACGCGGTCAAACGGCGGGCGTAATCGAGGTGCAAAAACTCGTTCGGACCGTGGGCGTTGCTCTTGGGGCCGAGCACGCCACACACCATCATCTGGGCTTTGGGGAAACCCTGGCTGAGCATGTTCATCAAGGGAATGGTGCCGCCTTGGCCAATCGTGCCGCAGGCCGCGCCGAAATGGGCTTGCGAGGCGCTTTGCAGCGCCGACTCGAACCAGTCGCTGGTGCTCGGCGCGTTCCAGCCACTGGCCGCTCCCGCGGGCGTGAAGGTCACTTTGGCCTGGTAGGGCGAGTTGTCTTCGAGCAAAGTTTTCAACTGCTGCACCGCTTGTGCGGCGTCCACCAAAGGCGGCAAACGCAGGCTGAGCTTGAAGGCGGTATACGGCCGAAGCACATTGCCCGCGTCTTGCAACGCTGGGAAGCCTTGTGCACCAGTGACCGACAAGGTCGGGCGCCAAGTGCGGTTGAGCAAGGCCTCCACCGGGTCGCTGGTGGTGGGCAAGGCAAAGGTGGTGGAGCCGCCGCAATCGTGGTGCGCCCACGGAAAGCGGCGGAAGAGTTCGTCGCCCAAAATATCGGCGGTCACGCGGGCCTGCGCCAACCGTTCGGCCGGCACTTCGCAGTGAAAAACCTCGGGCAACAAACGGCCCGTGGCGCTGTCTTCCAAGCGGTCGAGGACGTTGCGCAAAATCCGAAAACTCGAGGGCACCAAACCCGAAGCGTCACCCGAATGGATGCCTTCGGTGAGGATGTCCACACGCAGCGTGCCGCTGGCCATGCCGCGCAAACTCGTGGTCAACCACAGTTGGTCGTAGTTGCCCGCGCCGCTGTCCAAACAAATCACCAAGCCCACGTCGCCCAAGCGCTCGCGCAGCACGTCCACGTAAGGCATCAGGTCGGCCGAGCCACTTTCTTCGCAGGTCTCGATCAAGCCCACGATGCGCGGGTGGGCACGACCTTGGGCCTGAATGGCCTGTATGGCCGCGATGCTGGCGTACACCGCGTAACCATCGTCGGCAGCACCACGGCCATACAACTTGCCGTCCACCACCTTCGGAGTCCACGGACCCAAGTCGCTGCGCCAACCGTCGAACTCGGGCTGCTTGTCCAAGTGGCCATACATCAAAACGGTTTGGTTCGAGGCCGGCGCGGGTGTGCCATCCTGACCCGCCGAGGCGGCCAGTTCAAAGAACAAAACCGGTGTGCGCGCACGGCCTTGGGCGTCGTTCAATCGGATGATTTCGCAGCGCAGGCCGGGCACGTGTTGGGCCTGCACCCAATCGGCCGCGCTTTGTAAGACCCGCGCCAAATGGCCATGTGCCGCCCAATCGGGGTCGAACATGGGCGACTTGGCTGGTACCGCGATGTAGTCGGTCAAAGCCGGCACAATGCGATCGCCCCACGCCGCGTTCACGTCGGCTTGCAGCTGTGTTGTGTTCAAGACGGCGGGTTCAATGCGTGCGTTCATGGTGGCTCCTCAACGGGTAAACAAAAACACGGCCGTGCTGGCCCTCCAATTGGGCCAAGCGTGAATCTCTTGGCCTTCGTGCAAACCGAAGCTGCGCTCGATGCTCAAACCGTTGCGACGCGCCAGCACCTCGAAGTCGGCGTGGGTGCCCACGCGGATGTTGGGCGTGTCGTACCACTGGTAGGGCAAGCGCTTGGTCACGGGCATGCGACCTTGCATCACCGCCCAGCGGTTAGGCCAATGACCAAAGTTGGGGAAAGCCACGATGCCTTGGCGGCCCACGCGTGCGGTCTCGCGCAACATGGTTTCGGTGTTGCGCAGGTGTTGCAGCGTGTCAATTTGCAGCACCACGTCAAAGGAGTTGTCCTCAAACATGGCCAAGCCATCTTCAAGGTTGAGCTGCAGCACGTTGATGCCCCGGCGCAAACTGGCTTGCACCTTGTCGTCGTCGATCTCCACACCGTAACCCGAGCAGCCACGCTGCGACTGCAGGTGGGCCAACATGGCACCGTCGCCGCAACCCAAATCCAACACGCGGGAGCCCTCGGGCACCAAGCGGGCAATGCTGTGCATCACGTTGTTGTCGCTCATGCCACCCCCTGTGCCACGGTGCGCTCGAAATAGGCCCGCACCTCCTGGTGGTAGCGGGCATCGTCAAGCAAGAAAGCGTCGTGGCCGTGTGGCGCATCGATCTCGGCGTAGCTCACGTCGCGGCGGTTGTCGAGCAAGGCCTTGACGATCTCGCGGCTGCGAGCGGGTGCAAACCGCCAGTCGGTGGTGAAGCTGATGAGCAAAAACTTGGCGCTGGCCTGTGCCAATGCGGCACTCAAGCGGCCGCCGTGTTCGCGGGCTGGGTCGAAATAGTCCAACGCACGGGTGATGAGCAAGTAGGTGTTGGCGTCGAAATACTCGCTGAACTTGTCGCCTTGGTAGCGCAGGTAGCTCTCAATCTGAAACTCCACCGCTTGGGTGGAGTAGCGGTAAGCCTGCTCAGCCAAGGCCTCGGGTTGACCCTCAAGGGGTTTTTGGGTCCGCCCGAATTTTTCGTTCATCACATCGTCGCTGAGGTAGGTGATGTGGCCGATCATGCGCGCGATGCGCAAGCCACGGCGTGGCAAAGTGCCGTGCTGCAAGTAGTGGCCGTCATGGAAATCGGGGTCGGTGACGATGGCGCGGCGCGCCACTTCGTTGAAGGCGATGTTTTCGGCGTTCAGGTTGGGCGCACTGGCCACCACCACCGCGTGCTTCACCCGATCGGGGTATCGCAAGGTCCACGACAAGGTTTGCATGCCGCCCAAGCTACCCCCCATGACGGCGGCCAAGGTCTTGATGCCCATGGCGTCGAGCAAGCGGGCTTGGGCATCGACCCAGTCTTCCACCGTCACCACGGGGAAGTCGACACCCCAAGGCTGGCCCGTGGCCGGGTTGGTGTGGGTGGGACCGGTCGAGCCAAAACAAGAGCCCAGGTTGTTTACCCCAATGACGAACCAACGGTTGGTGTCCACGGGCTTGCCGGGGCCGATCATGTTGTCCCACCATCCTTCGCTGCGCGGGATGGGCTGGCCTTGCGCATCGGCGTGGCGACCAGCGACGTGGTGCGAAGCGTTGAGGGCGTGACAAATCAAGACCGCATTGGACTTGTCGGCATTGAGCTGACCATAGGTTTCAACCACCAACTCGTAAGCGGGCAGCACGGCGCCGCTGCGCAAGGGCAGGGCTTGGTCAAATCGGTACGTTTGGGGCGTGACGATCAATTGAGCTTTCCCCACCCAAGGTGAGGTCCTAAAACAAAAAAACCCGGTACCGCTGCCAGCGAGACCGAGGTCTCCCCTTTAGCGGCATTTTTAAAAGCGCCCGCAATTCGGATCAAATCGGCGCGGTTCCCAGTATAGAGCCAAGGGCTTTTCCCTAGAAGTGTTGTTAATGAACGTCACCCCTGGAGGGCCAAGGTGGCAAAAGTGAAAAAGTCACTGGTAACAATACATTCAGCGCATAATGCCTTGGCGAGCGTCTGTAGACCTCGCATGACAAGTGATCGGTCAGTTTCGCGTGCTACAGCGTCAATTCAGTTTTTGTTGTGCTATCGGGGCCCCATCGCTATTTTTTCTGTGTATTTTGAGGAGTCCCTAAATGGGCAACAAACTGTACGTTGGCAATCTGCCATACACCGTTCGCGACGAAGACCTGCAACAAGCTTTTGGCGACTTCGGTACTGTCAACAGCGCCAAGGTCATGATGGAGCGTGACACTGGCCGTTCCAAAGGCTTCGGCTTTGTGGAAATGGGCAGCGATGCCGAAGCACAAGCTGCTGTCGAAGGCATGAATGGCCAATCTTTGGGTGGTCGCAGCCTCGTCGTGAACGAAGCTCGTCCCATGGAAGCCCGTCCTCCCCGCACTGGCGGCGGCGGCTTCGGCGGCGGTCGTCGTGAAGGCGGCGGCGGCTTCGGCGGCGGCGGCAACGATGGCGGCTTCCGTAGCCCCTACGGTGGCGGCGGCGCTGGCGGCGGTGGCCGTCGTGAAGGTGGCGGCGGCGGCGGTGGCCGTGGCGGTTACTGATCGTCCCTTTTGACCCGCTTCAAACCGGGTCAAAACCAAAAAAGCCCCACGGTTCGCCGCGGGGCTTTTTTTATGTCCCGCTCCCTCAGGGTTTGGTGGACTCTGGCTTGTTCGGGGTGAGCTCAACCCGCACACGACCTTCAAAAACCACCTGCTCTTTTTCGCCCGAATAGTCCAAGCCCTTGGCTGCGATGCGATCGTTACCGCGCAAGATGAGGACCGCTTGATCGGAGAACAAGCGGCTTGGCTCGGTGAAGATGCGCAAAAATTCACTTTCAAAACGAACCGGGGCGGTCGCTTGTCCCTTGGCATCGACGCCGTTGCGCAACACGACGGCTTGACCGGTCAAGTCAAACTCGTTGCTCTGACTGTTGCTGGTGAGTCGACGGGCCGTTGCGTCGGTCACCGCGCCGTTTTCGTCAATGGAGCGCACGCGGGCTTGGTCGATTTCAATCGAATCGGTGTCGGGGCGGTGGCGCCCCTCTTGCCCAAACAGCTCGGTGCGCAATCGACCGTCGGGGGCAAATGAACGCACGGAAAATTCGCGCATGAAAAAATCTGGCTCCGACGACAAAGGCCGCTCGACGCGCGGCTCCTCAGGTTCGGGGGTGGCTTGCAAGAGTGCGTAAGTGCCGGCAGCCAACAGGGCCATGAACAGCATCGGCAAATATCCAGCCAACAGGTCCCAGCCCCTGCGCACATGGGCAAGCAGCCGGTTCATGCGCTGTACCCCTGCAACAAACGGTCATAAGCACCCGTGGCCAAGAGCAGCAAGTCGCACAACTCGCGCACCGCGCCGTTGCCGCCACTGCGCTGCGTCACCCAATGGGCGTGCGCCAAAACCTCAGCGTGCGCATGGGGCGGCGCACAGGACAAGACAGCGCGCCGCATCATGGGCAAATCCGGCCAGTCATCGCCCATGGCCGCAGCTTGCGACCAATCCAGCCCCAGCTCGGCCAAGATGGCTTCGGCGGCGGGGCGTTTGTCTTCGGTACCGAAACGTGCGTGCGTCACGCCCAAAGCGCGCAAGCGCTCGCGCAGCGGTGCGCTGTCGCGCCCAGTCACCACCGCGGGCGTGATGCCTGCGCGCTGCAACAGCTTGATTCCATGCCCGTCCAAGGTGTTGAAGCGTTTGAGGGTTTCGCCGCGCTCACTGAACAAGAGACCACCATCGGTGAGCACGCCATCCACGTCAAAAAACACCACCCGCACCGATTGGGCTCGCTGCAGCAAGGCGGTATCGAAAGTCAACACGGGGGAGAGCGCAGGCAAAGTGGTGCTCATATGACCTTGGCCCGCATCAAGTCGTTGCTGTTGAGCGCGCCGCACAGCCGTCCATCGGCGTTGATCACCAACACGCTGGTCACTCGGTGCGCTTCCATCAGGTCTGCGGCCTCCACAGCCAAAGCGTCGGCGCGCACGGTGCGCGGCTGTGTTTTCATGACATCGGCTGCCGTGAGCTGACGCAAGTCGCCGCTGGTGCCTTGCTCAATCAGGCGGCGCAAATCGCCATCGGTAAAGATGCCCAAGATCCGGTCTTGTGCGTCGACCACGGCGCAAGCACCCAAACCCTTGGCACTGACTTCTTTCATCAACACCATCAAGTTGGCGTTGGGGGATACCTTGGGCACGCCATCGCCGCTGCGCATGACGTCGCTCACCAAGGTCAACAACTTGCGGCCCAATGCCCCGCCGGGGTGTGAGCGGGCAAAGTCGTCGGCTTTAAACCCGCGTGCATCGAGCAGCGACACGGCCAAGGCGTCCCCCATGGCCAACTGCGCTGTGGTGCTGGCGGTGGGGGCCAGGTTGTGGGGGCAGGCTTCTTTGTCCACCGAGGTGTCGAGCACCACGTCGGCGTGTTTGCCCAAAGCCGATTCGCGGCGACCGGTCATGGCGATCATGGGCACACCCATGCGCTTGATGAGAGGCAAGATGGCGGTGAGTTCTTCGCTCTCGCCGCTGTTGCTGATCGCCAGCACCACGTCGGCCGCGGTGATCATGCCCAAGTCGCCGTGACTGGCTTCTGCCGGGTGCATGAACATCGCGGGTGTGCCCGTGGAGGCCAAGGTCGCGGTGATCTTGCGGCCCACGTGGCCGCTCTTGCCCATGCCCGTGACGACCACGCGCCCTGCGCAGGCCAAGAGCAATTGGGTGGCTTGGACAAACTCGTCGCCAACGCGCGCAGCCATGGCTTGAAGGGCTTGGGCCTCGATGCTCAAGGTTTCTTGGGCCAAAGCAACCGCTCGCTGCGCGTCAAAGGGTGAAGAGGGGCGGGTGACCATGGATCAATTATCGGTTATCCACAGGCCATAATGGCCCGATTCTGTTCCTCACAGGCCCTCCATGGATTCCTCTGCTTATTTGCGCGAACACATCCGGACCGTGCCGAATTGGCCCGCCCCCGGTGTTCAGTTCCGCGACATCACGCCGCTGCTGCAAAACCCGAAGGTGTTTCGGGTGCTGATCGACACCTTTGTGCACCGCTACATGGACCCCGCCTTGCGCCCCAGCGTCGTGGCGGGTCTGGATGCACGCGGCTTCATCATTGGCTCGGTCTTGGCCTATGAACTGGGCGTGGGTTTTGTGCCGATCCGCAAAAAAGGCAAGTTGCCCTTCACCACGGTGGAAGAAACCTACGAGCTGGAGTACGGCAGCGCCACGGTGGAGCTGCACACCGACGCGGTCAAGGCCGGTGACCGTGTCGTGCTGATCGACGACCTGATCGCCACCGGCGGCACCATGATGGCGGGCAAAAAACTGCTCGAGCGTTTGGGCGCAGAGATCATCGAAGGCGCGGCCATCGTGACCTTGCCCGAGCTCGGTGGTGAAGCCAGGCTGCGTGAATCCGGCTTGAACCTGTTCACCTTGGTGGATTTTTCCGGCCACTGAAGCGGCCCACGCTCGGCCTTACTTGCCAATACAAAAGCGCGAGAAGATTTCACCGAGCAAATCGTCGGCGGTGAATTCCCCGGTGATCTCGCCCAAGGCGTGCTGCGCCAAACGCAATTCTTCGGCCAACAAATCCAAATGCTCGGCCTGTGCGCCGAGCCATTGCTGGGCTTTTGTGAGGTGATTGTCCACGCGGGCCAAGGCTTGCAAATGTCGCTCACGGGCCATGAACACGCCTTCACTGGCGGGCTGCCAACCGGCCATCTGCAACAAGCGCTGGCGCAACTCAGACAAACCTTCACCCGACTTGGCCGATAGTGCCAAAGCGCTTGATGGCAAGCGCTGCTGCGCCAGCGCGCCATCCACTTGGTCGCGCTTGCTGCCCACGTGCAGCACCGCCACGCCCTCGGGCAAGGCCGCGGCAATCGCCGCGTCGTCGGCTTGGTAGGCGGCTTGGTCGCAGCGCGTGAGGTCGTGCAAAAACAGCACCGCATCCGCTTGTCGAATCTGATCCCAAGCACGCTCGATGCCGATTTGTTCAACCACGTCCACCTCGGGACTGTCGCGCAAACCGGCGGTGTCGATCACGTGCACCGGCACGCCCTCGATCTGAATGGTTTGTTGCACCACGTCGCGCGTGGTGCCCGCGATCGGCGTGACGATGGCGAGCTCGGCGCCCGCCAAGGCATTGAGCAAGGAGCTCTTGCCCGCGTTGGGCTGACCGGCGATCACCACCGACAGGCCTTGGCGCAGCAAGGCGCCTTGCTGCGCTTGTGCGCGCACCTGGGCGAGCTGTTGCACCAAGCGCGTGAGCTGGCCCTGCGCGTCGGCTTTTTTCAGGAAGTCGATCTCTTCCTCGGGAAAGTCGAGCGTGGCTTCGACCAGCATGCGCAGGTGAATCAGCGCGTCGCGCAGCGTGTGCACCTCGTGCGAAAACGCCCCCGCCAAAGACCGGCTGGCGCTGCGGGCTGCAGCTTCCGTGCTGGCATCGATCAAATCCGCCACGGCCTCGGCTTGTGCCAAGTCCATCTTGTCGTTCATGAACGCACGCTCGGTGAATTCGCCGGGCCGAGCCGGGCGCAAACCAGGCAACAGCGGCTGCTGCGTGATCGGGTCGGCTTGCGCGGCCACGGCCAAACAACGCGCCATGAGCAGCTGCAGCACCACAGGGCCACCGTGCGCTTGCAACTCCAACACGTCCTCGCCGGTGTAGGACTGGGGCGCCACAAAATGAATGGCCAAGCCATGGTCGATGGGCGAGCCATCGGCGTCCAAAAACGGGAGGTAAGTGGCTTGGCGCGGCGTCAAGCTGCAGCCGATCAAAGCCTGCACAAAAGCCGATAGCCCGCGACCAGACACCCGCACGATGCCCACCGCACCACGACCGGGCGCAGTGGCGATGGCGACGATGGGCTGGGTCGATGCGCTGAGCATGGGGCTGGATGCAAAAGGGCCGCTTGCGCGGCCCTCTGTGCTTAACTCTTGAAGTCCGGCATGCTGAACTTCAGCGGCACACCCATGCGCTTGTTGATGAACGATTGCTGGAGGATCGTCAGCACGTTGTTCGTGATCCAGTACAGCACCAAGCCTGCGGGGAAGAAGAAGAACATCACCGAGAACATGATGGGCATGAGCCACATCAGCTTGGCTTGCAAGGGGTCTGGTGGCAGCGGGTTGAGCGCCGTCTGGATCACCGTGGTGATGGCCATGACCAAAGGCAAGATGAAGTAGGGATCGGGTGTGGAGAGGTCAGAAATCCAACCAAGCCATGGCGCGTTGCGCATTTCCACCGACGACAACAACACCCAATACAGCGCAATGAACACAGGGATCTGGATCAGGATGGGGAAACAGCCGCCCAAAGGATTGACTTTTTCGTCGCGGTACATCTTCATCATTTCCTGCTGCATTTGCTGCGGGTTGCCCTTGAGGCGCTCGCGCATTTCCATGATGCGCGGGTTGATCTTCTTCATCCCGGCCATGCTGCGGTAAGCGCTGGCGTTGAGCCAATAGAAGGCGGCCTTGATCACCACCACGAGCAAAACAATCGCCCAGCCCCAGTTGTTCACATAGCCGTGGATTTTTTCCATCAACCAGTACAAGGGCTTGGCCAAGATGGTCAGCCAACCGTAGTCCTTGACCAACTCCAAGCCTGGGGCCATGGTCTCAAGCACTTTCTCAAGCTGAGGGCCTGCAAACAGAGGCGTGTCGATGGCTTTGGATGCACCCGGTGCAATGCTGCCCAGGGGAATCTTCATGCCCACGCGGTAAAGGTTGGTGCTGTTGGGCACTTTCTCGGCGTAGTTGGTGCGCGCCACGCCGTCGGCCAGCGTCCAAGCGGTGATGAAGTAGTGCTGCACCATGGCGACGTAACCGTCGTTCGATTGCTGGACAAAAGTGGCTTTGTTTTTGTCGATCTCTGCGAACTCGACTTTTTGGTACTTCTCGGTGCCGCTGTAAATGGCGGGGCCGGTGAACGTGGAATAAAACGGTGTTTCGTTGCCGATCGCGCTGCTGTCTCGCAGCAGCTGCACATAAAGCTCGGGGCTCTGGGCCTGTTCGCCCACGTTGCGCACCTCGTGCTTGACGGCGATGTCGTAACGGCCGCGGCCCAAAGTGTAGGTCTTGACCAACTGCAACCCGTTAACAGCATCAGAGGCAAACGCCACTTCCAAGCTGTCTTGACCATCGACCAAAGCTTTGCTGGTGCCGGTCCAGCGCATGGGGGTTTTGTGGTTGGGGAACACGCCACCGATCAAACCGGTTTGCGCCACATAGATTTTGTCTTTCGATTGCTGCAGCAAAACCAAAGGGTCGACTTTTTCACCTTTGTCCACGCCCGTGATGGCCGCGTGCTGCAAGAGCTGAGCACCCACCAAAGAGCCGCCTTCGCTGCTGAACACCAGACGGTAGACATCGGTCGTGACCTCAAAGGTCTGCACCGGAATCGCCGATTCGCCGCCAGCGGGCGCACTGGCCGAGCTGGCCACGCTGGCACTGGCCTGCGGCAAAGCACCGGCAGCACCGGTGGCGGGCGCGGGTGCGTTGGCCTTCGCTGCGGCAGGGGCCGTCTGGGATGCGCCAAAAAAGAAAGGTGGCTGACCGTTGTGAATCTGCCATTTGTCCCAGATCAGGACCATGGACATACCAAAAATCACCCACAGGATGGATCGACGAATGTCACTCATGACGGCTTCTTTTCTGAGGAGTTGGAGGTAAAACGGGAAAACAAAGTCTGGCTGGGCACCGGGTCACAACCGCCTTGGCACCAAGGGTTGCAACGCACCAAACGGTGCACCATTAAATACGAGCCCACGGCCGCCCCATGTCGCTCCATGGCTTCAATGGCGTAAACCGAACACGTTGGCTCAAAGCGGCAAGCGTTCCCCAACGAGGGACTGAGCAACAAACGGTAAACCTTGATGAAGCCCACCATGAAGCGGCGCGGCCATTCAAACATGGGTGCCACCTTGGAGCTTGAGTTGGGCAAAAAGTTGCTGCAATTCGGCGCGCGCGGCGGCTTTCAAAGCCGGCGACGTGGCGCTGATGAACTGCTGGCGATTGAATTCGCTGCGCAAGCGCACCACCCACGCTTTGTCCGGCAAGGGCACGGGCAGCGAGCGGTTCACTTCGTAGATTTGGCGGCGCAAGGTGTTTCGCGTTACTGCGCGCTTGGCCCAGCGTTTGGGCAACACCACGCCCAACCATGCACCGACGTGTGGGAACAGGTCGTGCCCGGCGTGTTGGCCCGAAAGCGGCGCGCTGTGCAATGCGAAGTGGGGGGTTTTGGCCACGGTCTGTCCCGCCATGACGGCTTGGAACTGAAGCCGAGACGTGATGCGATGGGTCACCGACACGCCTCAAGCTTGGAGCGTTTGCGGGCGCAGCGGTAGGTCTGCGTTCCGCGCACGGCGAACCCGCTTAGACGGCCAGGCGCTTGCGGCCCTTGGCGCGGCGAGCGTTGATCACAGCACGACCACCACGGGTTTTCATGCGAACGAGAAAGCCGTGGGTACGGGCGCGGCGAATTTTGGAAGGCTGGTAAGTGCGTTTCATGATGGGTCTTCTGAATCAGACAAAGAACCCGAGATTATCGCAAAAAAAACACCGTGCTGGCAAGTACTTGGCGCAAACAGCACCAGCATCACCTCCAAAATGCGAAATTCGTCATTTAGGGACTTCCCTAGGCTTTCTCAGCTTGTGGATAACTTGCCTGTCGGACTACAATAGGCCGCTTGCCCAAAGCGATTTATCCACAATTTTAAGAACACCGGTACCCGACATGAGCGAGGGCAACACCCCCACCCCCCAGAGCGACGCAGCGCCCGATTTGTGGCAAGCCTGCCTCGACGTTTTGGCCCAAGACATCCCTGAGCAACAGTTCAACACCTGGATCCGCCCCCTCATGGCGCAGGTGTCCGACGACGCGTCCCAAGTCACCATTCTGGTGGCCAACCGCTTCAAGATGGACTGGGTCCGCACCCAGTACGTCAACCGCATCAGCGAAACCTTGAGCAACTTGGCCGACCACCCCGTGTCTGTAGAGTTAGCACTCGCTAACCGCGAGGGCACCGCCAAATCAACGCCCCGAATACCCGTCGTCAACGACGACCTGTTGTCGGAGTTGCCCGACATGGCCCTGGTGGCCGCGGCCAACAGCGGCGGCCCGAAGTCGCGCCTAAACCCCGCGCTCACCTTTTCTGCGCTGATCGAAGGCACGGCCAACCGCATGGCGCGGGCTGCGGCCATGCACGTGGCCGGCAGCTTGGGGCAACTCTACAACCCGCTGTTCATCTACGGCGGTGTCGGCTTGGGCAAGACCCATTTGATGCACGCCATCGGCAACCATTTGCTGGCCGACCGGCCAAAAGCCAAAGTTCTCTACATCCACGCCGAGCAGTTCGTGTCGGATGTGGTCAAAGCCTACCAACGCAAGACCTTTGACGAGTTCAAAGAGCGCTACCACTCGCTGGACCTGCTGCTCATCGACGACGTGCAGTTCTTCGCCAACAAAGAACGCACCCAAGAAGAATTCTTCAACGCTTTTGAAGCCCTGCTGGCCCGCAAGAGCCACATCGTGCTGACCAGCGACACCTACCCCAAGGGCCTGGCCGACATCCACGAGCGACTGGTCTCGCGCTTCGATTCGGGCCTGACCGTGGCCATTGAGCCGCCCGAGCTGGAAATGCGGGTGGCCATCCTGATCAACAAGGCGGTGGTCGAAAACACGCATTTGCCCGAAGAAGTCGCCTTTTTCGTCGCCAAACACGTGCGTTCGAACGTTCGTGAGCTCGAAGGCGCCTTGCGCAAGATCTTGGCTTATTCGCGTTTCAACCAAAAAGAGATCTCGATCCAGTTGGCCCGCGATGCGCTAAAAGACCTCTTGTCCATCCAAAACCGCCAGATCAGCGTCGAAAACATCCAAAAAACCACCGCCGACTACTACAAGATCAAAGTCGCCGACATGTACAGCAAGAAGCGCCCGGCCAGCATCGCCCGCCCGCGCCAGATCGCCATGTTTTTGGCCAAAGAGCTGACGCAAAAAAGCTTGCCCGAGATTGGCGAGCTCTTCGGCGGCCGCGACCACACCACCGTGCTGCACGCCGTGCGAAAAATCGCCGCCGAGCGCCAAACCAACACCGAACTCAACCAACAACTGCACGTGCTGGAACAGACCCTCAAAGGCTAAAATACCAGCTGTTTGCCCCATTCAAACGAAAGAGCCCGAGACATGATCGTTTTTAAATCGACCCAAGACAAAATCCTCACCGCCATGCAATCGGTTGCGGGCATTGTTGAGCGTCGTCACACCCTACCGATCTTGGCCAACGTCTTGTTGCGCAAAACCGGCTCGCAAGTGCAGCTCACCACGAGCGACTTGGAAATCCAAATCCGCACCAACGCCGAACTCGCGGGCGACGAAGGCAACTTCGCCACCACCTTGGGCGCGCGCAAACTCATCGACATCCTGCGCACCATGCCGGCCGACCAAACCGTCAGCCTGGAAAACACCGGTGGCAAGCTCATCCTCAAAGGCGGCAAGAGCCGCTTCACGCTGCAAAGCATGCCCGCCGAAGACTTTCCCCTGGTGCAAGAGTCGCCCAGTTTCGGCCCCGTCTTCAGCGTGCCGCAAAAAACCTTGAAGAGCTTGGTCAGCCAAGTCTCGTTCTCGATGGCCGTGCACGACATCCGTTACTACCTCAACGGCATCTTGTTCGTTGCCGAAGGCAAGCAGCTCTCGCTCGTGGCCACCGACGGTCACCGCTTGGCGTTTTCGTCGGCCACGCTCGACGTGGACGTGCCCAAACAAGAAGTCATCTTGCCGCGCAAAACCGTGCTGGAACTCCAACGCCTCTTGTCCGACAAAGACGGCGCCATCGAGATGCAGTTCGCCGCCAACCAGGCGCGCTTCTCGTTCGACGGCATGGAGTTCGTGACCAAGCTGGTCGAGGGCAAGTTCCCCGACTACAACCGCGTCATCCCCAAGAACCACAAAAACATCGTCACCTTGGGCCGCGTGCCGCTGCTCGCTTCCTTGCAGCGCACCGCCATCATGACCAGTGACAAGTTCAAAGGCGTGCGCCTGAACATCGAGCCCGGCACCTTGCGCGTGGCCTCGAGCAACGCCGAGTTGGAAGAAGCGGTTGACGAACTCGACATCGACTACGGTGGCGACGCCATCGAAATTGGTTTTAACGTCACTTACCTGATCGACGCTTTGCAAAACATGTCGCAAGACATGGTGCGCATCGAACTGTCCGACGGCAACAGCTCCGCGCTGGTGACCAACCCCGAAGACAGCGCTTTCAAGTACGTTGTCATGCCCATGCGCATTTAAGCGAACAGTCCCCAGAAGAACTTGCCAACCCGCTGCCCAGCGGGTTTGGCGTTTTTACAGCATCAGAGAAAAGCCAACATGTCAGAAGCCAATCAGAACAACGACGCCGTCAACACCGGCGCAGCCGCGGCCGACAGCTCCAATTTCCAGCCCACCATCGACGCCCACCAAGCCGGTGCGAGTGAAGGTTACGGCGAAGGCGCGATCCAAATTCTCGAAGGCCTGGAGGCCGTGCGCAAGCGCCCCGGCATGTACATCGGCGACACGTCCGACGGCACCGGCTTGCACCATTTGGTGTTTGAGGTGGTGGACAACTCCATCGACGAAGCGCTGGCCGGCCACTGCGACGACATCTTGGTGACCATCCACTCCGACAAC
>JBEDCE010000014.1:0-19037 GCA_041176905.1 Pseudomonadota bacterium | reverse complement strand
ACGACTGCGAAAACGCACACCCACTTGGGTCACGGCGCCGACCACCCGGTCGCCCTCCACCATCAGGTCATCCACCGCCTGCTGGAACAGCCACAGGTTGGGCTGGTTTTCCAAGACGCGGCGGATGGCGGCTTTGTACAAAACTCGGTCGGCCTGTGCTCGGGTGGCGCGCACAGCGGGGCCCTTGCTGCTGTTGAGGATGCGGAACTGGATGCCGCCTTTGTCGGTGGCCAAGGCCATGGCGCCACCCAAAGCGTCGACCTCTTTGACCAGGTGGCCTTTGCCAATGCCCCCAATGGAAGGGTTGCAGCTCATTTGGCCCAAGGTCTCAATGTTGTGTGTTAACAACAAAGTACGGCAGCCCATGCGGGCCGACGCCAACGCCGCCTCGGTGCCAGCATGACCGCCACCCACAACGATGACATCAAATTCTTCGGGATACAACATCAGCAAAGCGGGCCTGGCCCGTCCAAATGGCGCGCAACCCGCGCCGGGGTGGCCAGTAACGACCCTGTGCACAAGGGCTGTGCAGCGGCGTATTTTAGCGGCGCGACCTCTGATCTGTGCCGCGGGCACAATGCCGCATGAGTTTTGAATGTCGTGCCCACTGCGGCGCTTGTTGCATCGCGCCGTCCATCAGCAGCCCCATGCCCGGTTTGCCCCATGGCAAACCCGCGGGCGTGCCCTGCCCCCATTTGGATGCCGAGAGGCGCTGCGCCTTGTTCGGACGGCCCGAGCGCCCCGCCGTGTGCGGCTCATTGCAACCCAACGCCACCATGTGCCACAGCGATGCTGCCTCGGCAATCCTGTGGCTCGAAGAACTTGAGCGCATCACCCAGCCCAATGTCGCTTGACGCTGATCAAACACGCGCCAAGGTGCTGGGTGTCTAATGGGGTTTTAACTGGGAGGTCTTCATGATCAAAAACGTTGGCGGTCTTGACCGCACCATCCGCATCACCGTGGGTTTGGCCTTGATCGCCGCGGCCGCCACCGGCACCATCGGCCTGTGGGGCTGGGTCGGTGTGGTGCCCTTGCTCACCGGCTCTTTAGGCTGGTGCCCCCCCTACACCCTGCTGGGCCTGAACACCTGCTCGGTCAAAAAAACCGACTGAGTTTGCCGTCAGACACTCGCCGTGCCCCCATGGCGGCTGCTCAGTAAATCGATGGCTCGCCTTGGGGACGGGTTTTGAAGCGGCGGTGCGGCCAGTAATACTGCGCGGGCATCTCGCGGATGTAGCCTTCCAAACGGGCGTTCATTTCGCGGACGTCCTGTTCTTCGTTGCCCGTTGGGTAGTTCTCCCACACCGGCAACAAACGCACCGCATACCCACCCCAAGTCACGCGGGTGAGGATGGTCATGACCGGCGCCGCCCCCATGGCAGACAAACGGGGCAAAGCAGGCACAGTGGCCGCATCCACACCAAAAAAAGTACTGAACACCGAATCGTGACGGCCCAAATCCATATCGGGCGAAAAGTGCAACAGGCCACCGTGGCGCAACGCCTTGAGCAAGGGTCGCACACCTTGGTGTCTCGGGGCCAAAGCCGCCCCAAAACGCATACGACCGCGGTTCATCCAGCGGTCAAGCCACGCTTTACGCTGACGCGAGTAACTCACGGTCCATGGGCGTTTGACTCGGCTGCTCAGCCACAAACCGCCCACATCCAAGCCCATGAAATGCGGGACAAAAACCACCCGCGACTCTGAACCGTCCAACAACGTCAAATCACCGTCGAATCGGATTCGGCGGTCCAAGGTGGACAGCGGTGCGTGCCACAACCAGAAGCGGTCCAACAAAGTACAACCGAACAAAACAAAGTTGATCAACATCCACCACCGTCGAACCATGGCTGAACGTTCAGGAAAACACAGGGCCAAGTTGCACCAGGCAACGCGTCTGCGTTGATGCGCAAACACGAGCAAGCACAGGCCCAGCAGCAAGCCCAAGAAGCGAAACAGCCACAAGGGCAATAAGGCAAACACCAGCATCAAATAACGGTGGCCTAAGGCCAAGTGAGATGACCCATTATCGCAAAGCGAAAGCCCTCAAACCGGGCTGTCGATGCGAATCCACGTGGTCTTGGTCTCGGTGTACTTGTCAAAGGCGTGCAAGGACTTGTCGCGCCCCACCCCGCTTTGTTTGAAACCGCCAAAGGGCACGGTGATGTCGTCTTCGTCGTACTGGTTGACGTGGACCGTGCCCGCGCGCAAAGCACGGGCCACGCCATGGGCTTTGTTGAGGTCGCTCGTCCACACGCCCGCTTGCAAACCGTACTCACTGGCGTTGGCTTGGCGCACGACCTCGGCGGTATCGGTGAAGCTGAGCACCGACAGCACCGGACCAAAAATTTCTTCGCGAGCGATCGTCATAGAAGGCGTCACCCCATCGAACACCGTGGGCTGCACATAACAGCCACCGGCCACAGGCTGCACCCGTTGACCACCAGCAACCAAACGCGCCCCTTCGGACTCGCCCAGGCCGATGTAGCGCATGACGTTGTCGAGTTGAGTCTTGTCCACGATGGCGCCCATCACGGTCGAGGCGTCCAACGGGTTGGCCGGTTGGTAGTTGGGCACCAAGGCCAAGGCGCGCTCCATGAAGGCGTCTTTGATGGAAGCCTCAACAAACAAGCGCGAGGGCGCGTTGCAGCTCTCGCCTTGGTTGAAGAAGATGCTGCCCACGGCGGCTTGCACCGCACGGTCGAGGTTGGGGCAATCGGCGAACACGATGTTGGGCGACTTGCCACCCAACTCGGTCCACGCGCGCTTGAGGTTGCTCTGGCCGGCCATGACGTGGATCTGTTTGCCGACGCGTGTCGAGCCGGTGAAGGCGATGCAATCGACGTCCATGTGCAGGGCCAGCGGAGAGCCGGCCTCGGGCCCATAGCCGGGCACCACGTTGAACACACCGGGTGGCACACCGGCCTTGAGCGCGAGCTCGGCTAAGCGCAAAGCGGTGAGTGGCGATTTTTCGCTGGGCTTCAACACCATCGAGTTACCGGCGGCCAAGGCTGGGGCGATCTTCCAAGCCGCCATGATCAGCGGATAGTTCCACGGCACGATCACGCCGACCACTCCCACGGGCTCGCGGGTGATCAAGGCCAAGGCCGTGCTGGGCGTGGGTGCAATTTCGTCGTAGACCTTGTCCACCGCCTCGCCGTACCAACGGATGCAGTTGGCCGCGCTGTTGACGTCCACCGCTCGGGCATATTTCAGGGGCTTGCCCATGTCCAAGGTTTCGGTCAGGGCCAACTCGTCAGCGTGATCCAGTAACTCTTGCGCAAAACGGATCATGACGCGCTTGCGGTGCGCCGGAGCGGTGCCCGACCAGCGACGGTCTTCAAAAGCCGCTCGGGCGGCCGCCACCGCCGCATCGATGTCGGCGGCACCACAACGCGCCACAGCGCCCAAGGAGCGGCCATCGACCGGCGAGAGGTTGTCAAAGCTTTGGCCGTCACGGGCCGCCACGCGCTCGCCATTGATGAAGGCGCGTCCGTCGTAAGTGGGGGTGCTCATGTCAAAAATCCTGTTGGGTGTTGGCGTTGCGCCTCACTGGCGAGCGGCCGCGGCCATCTCGCGTTCGCGGCGGCGCGTGCTGCGCGCCACCCACAAGCTATAAGCGACGATGACGATGGTCACGGTCACGATGAGCAAGGTGGCGGCGGCGTAAATCGTGGGGTTGATGCCGCGTCGGGCATAACCAAAAATCACCTGCGGCAAGGTGTTCACGCCCGGACCGGACAAGAACTCCGAAATCACCACATCGTCAAACGACAAAGTAAAGGACAACAAGAACGCCGCCAAGATGGCCTGAAAAATATTGGGCAAGGTCACCAAGAAAAACACCTGATGCGGGCGAGCGCCCAAATCCATCGCCGCCTCCTCAATGGCGCGGTCCATCTCCAACAAACGCGACTGCACCACCACCATGGCATAAGCCATGCCCAACAGCGTGTGCCCCAAAATGATCGTGAGCATCCCTCGCTCAGGCCACCCAAACACGTTTTGTGCGCCTACCATCAACAGCAACAAAGACAAACCGATGACCACCTCGGGCATCACCAACGGCGCATTGACCATGCCCGAGAACACCGTTCGACCCATGAATACGCGGTAGCGAACCAACACAAAAGCCGCGAAGGTCCCCAAGGTCGCCGACAGCACACCCGTGATGGCGGCGACCTTGATGGACAACCAAAAACCTTCCACGATTTTGGTGTCCCGCATCAAGGCCTCGTACCAGCGCCAAGAAAAGCCCGTGAACATGGCGTCTTGTCGGGTGCTGTTGAACGAAAACACCACCATGAACATCAGCGGCAAGTAGAGGAACAAAAAGACCGCCACCAACCAAAACTTACCAAAGTGTTTTTCAAGAAATGCTTGCATGTCGTGAACTCCAGGCCGTCACTCTTTGTTGCGGTAGTAGAAGGCCAGGGGCACGACGATCACACCGATCATCACCACCGCCAAGGCCGTGGCGCGGGGCCAGTTGTTGCTGGTGAACATTTCGTCCCAAACGACGCGGCCGATCATGATGTTCTCAGGCCCCCCCAGGAGCGAGGGGATCACAAACTCGCCCACCGAGGGAATGAACACCAACATAAAGCCCGCAACAATGCCGGCCTTGGACAAGGGCACCGTGATGAGCCAGAACGCTTTGAAGGGGGAGGCGCCCAAGTCGTACGCGGCTTCGAGCAAGCGGAAATCCATCTTCACCAAGTTGGCGTACAGCGGCAGCACCATGAAAGGCAAATACACATAAACCATGCCCACCAACAAGGAAACGTCGGTGTAAAGCATCTGGATCGGCTCACTCGTCAAGCCCACCGCCATGAAAACTTGGTTGAGCACGCCTTGGTCCGCCAAGATACCTTTCCAAGCGTACACGCGCAGCAAGAAGGAAGTCCAAAACGGCAACATGACCATCATCAACAGCGCTGGGCGAACGCTGGCCGGGGAACGGGCAATGAAGTAAGCGAAGGGATAACCCAAGACCAAACACAAAACCGCCGTGCACAAGGCGTACCAGATCGAGCGCACATAGGCCTCGATGTAAAGCGTCTGAAACCAACCACCCCCTTCGGATTTAAAGATGGTGGTGTAGTTCTCGTATTTCAGCGACAACAGGCCCGTCTCGGTGTCCCATATCGGCTTGAAGGGGTGGATGCTCTCGCCCATGTCCACAAAACTGATGTAGAGCAGGATGAGAAACGGCAGGAAGAAAAACACAAACAGCCACACATAGGGCACGCCGATGACGAAGCGTTTGCCGGGCATGGAAATGGGGGTGCTCACCATGGGCTCCTTCGGTGTCAGTCGCGCAACACGATCGCGGCGCTGTCGCTCCACCAGAAGAACACCGTGTCCTCCCACGTGATATCGGACAACTCGTGGCGCGAGGTGTTGGCCTCGGTGATCTTCACCTTGCTGCCATCACTGGCCTTGACGATGTAGGTGTTGTACGAGCCGAAATACGCAATTTCTTTGACCTGACCGGTAAAGACGTTGATGTTCGCATCGGGGCGCGTTTTGCTGACCTCGATTTTCTCGGGGCGCACCGCCAGGGTCACCGGCATGTTGAGCGTGCCGCTCACGCCATGACCCACGTGCATCTCGCCCAAGGCCGTGGTGACGGCGCACCGATCGGGCTCATCCACCGTCAAGCTGCCCGAGAACAGGTTCACGTTGCCAATGAAGTCGGCCACGAACTTGTTGCGCGGGTGCTCGTAAATCTCTTCGGGTGTGCCCACTTGCAGCACGCGGCCTTTGCTCATGATGGCGATGCGGCTGGCCATGGTCATGGCCTCTTCTTGGTCGTGGGTGACCATCACCACGGTCACGCCCACTTGTTCAATGATGTTGACCAGCTCAAACTGGGTTTGCTCGCGCAACTTCTTGTCCAACGCACCCAAGGGCTCGTCGAGCAACAAGAGCTTGGGCTTTTTGGCCAAACTGCGCGCCAGCGCCACGCGTTGCTGTTGGCCACCCGACAACTGGTGCGGCTTGCGCTTGGCGTAGGGGGTGAGCTGCACCAAGGCCAGCATCTCGTCGGTGCGCTTTTGGACCTCCGCCTTGGGCAAGCCTTCACGCTTGAGGCCAAAGGCCACGTTCTCCCAAATGTTCAGGTGCGGAAACAAGGCATACGACTGGAACATCATGTTGACGGGCCGGTCGTAAGGCGCCATGGCCGCGACGTCTTGGCCACCCAACAAAATTCGCCCGGAGGTCGGTTTCTCAAAGCCCGCGAGCATGCGCAACAGGGTCGATTTGCCGCAGCCCGAGCTGCCCAAGAGCGCAAAAATTTCGCCCTTGCCAATCGAGAGCGAGACCTCATCGACCGCCACCGCGTCGTCAAAACGCTTGACCAGTTTTTCGGTAACCAAGTACCCTGCTTGTGCCCCAGGCTGTGTCATTCGTGAACCCCGTGCGTCGGTAAATCAGAAACAAAAAGGGCTGTTCATACGGCACGTACAAACAGCCCGGAATCGGCGTGAACCGAAATTACTTGCCTTGCTTGAAGGTGGTGTAAGCGTTGGCCATGGCTTCGCGCGCTTCGTTGGTCCAGCTGTCGGGCTGAATCATCTTGGGCATGTATGCGGCATCCACAAAAATCGTCTTGTTGGCGGCCATCTCAGGCGACACCAAAGCCAAGGCGGCCTTGTTGCCCGAGTTGTAGCTCATCTCGTTGCCCATGGCAGCACCGCTCTCAGGCTTCAAGAAGAAGTTGATGAAAGCGTGTGCGTTGTTGGGGTGCTTGGCGTCTTTGGTGACCGCCATGGTGTCAAAGAAAGTCAAAGCACCGGTGCTGGGCAACATGGCTTGAATCACGTCTTTGGACTTGTTTTCAGCGGCGCGTTGTGCCGCAATGTTCACGTCACCAGCCCAAGCAACGGCCACGCAGGCTTTGCCGCCTGCGATGTCATCGATCATGGTCGAGCTGAAAATGCGGATGTCTTTGCGCACCTTGGCCAACATGTCGGTGGCGGCTTTGTAGTCAGCTGGGTCGTTGGAGTACGCGTTCTTGCCCAAGTAGTGCAGCGCCACAGGAATGATCTCGGTGGGCGAATCCAGGTACGCAATGCCACACGACTTCAGCTTGCTGGTGTACTGGGACTTGAAGACCAAATCCCATGCGTTCTCAGGCATGGGCATGCCACCCAAGGCTTTTTCAACCTTGGTCTTGTTGATGCCCACGGTGGTGAAACTCCAGGCCCATGGCACCAGGTGTTGGTTACCGGGGTCGGCCTTGGTCAAGACGGCCATGACGGACGGATCAAGGTTGCTGTAGTTGGGGATCTTGCTGCGATCCAATGGTTGGAAAAAGCCCGCCGTGATTTGGGGTTTTGCAAAGGTGGTGCCAGGCACAACGATGTCGTAGCCGGTGTTGCCTGCGACCAGCTTGGCCTGCAGTGCCTCGTTGGTCTCAAAGGTGTCGTAGTTGACCTTGATGCCGGTCTCTTTTTCGAAGGCCGCGATCATGCCTTCGGGGATGTAGTCGGGCCAGTTGTAGATGTTCAAGACCTTCTCTTCGGCCGGTGCGGCGGCAGGCGCAGGAGCAGCCGCCACGGGCTCTTCCTTTTTGCCACAAGCGACCAAAGCCATGGCCGACATGGCCAAAACCAACACGTGTTTTTTCATGATCATGATTGCGTTTACTCCAAAAAATTAAAGGACACCAATGGCCGCTTTCAGGCGGGCTAGAACATTCTATTCAAGCGCAATGGCCCGCTTCTTGCAAGTCCGACAAAGTCGCATCCAAACAGCGGTTTATCAGGACCATCATTTCGTCAATCTGGGCCCTCGTCATGATCAGCGGCGGCGAAATGATCATCCGGTCACCCACCGCGCGCATGATCAACCCATTCTTGAAACAGTGGGCGCGGCAGCGCATGCCCACGCCGAGCTCGGGATCGAACATGGCACGGGTGGACTTGTTTTTGATCAAAACCAAGCCGCCCACAAAACCGCAGGTTTGGGCATCCCCGACCAAGGCGTGCGCCTTGAGCGCCTCAAACTTCTGGGCCAAATACGGGCCCGTGTCCTCGCGCACCCGGCGCGGCAGGTCTTCTTTTTCCATCAGGTTCAGGTTGGCCAAGGCCACCGCGCAGGCCACGGGGTGCCCGCTGTAGGTGTAGCCGTGGTTGAACTCGCCGCCTTTTTCAATCAGAACGTCGGCCACGCGGTTGCCCACCATCACACCACCCAAAGGGATGTAGCCGCTGGTCACGCCCTTGGCAAAGGTCACCAAGTCGGGCTTGTAGCCAAACTTCTCGTACGCAAACCAATGGCCCAAACGGCCAAACGCGCAAATGACTTCGTCGGAAATCAGCAAGATGCCGTACTTGTCGACGATGCGCTGGATCTCTGGCCAGTAGGTCTCGGGCGGGATGATCACGCCGCCTGCGCCCTGCACGGGCTCACCAATGAAGGCCGCGACCTTCTCCGGGCCAATGGCCAAAATCTTCTCTTCTAACCAACCCGCGGCACGGATGCCAAAGTCGTCCCGACTCTCGCCAGGCAAGGCATGGTCCCAGTGGTAGGGCTGCTCGATGTGCGTGATGTTGGGGATGGGCAAGTCGCCTTGGGCGTGCATGCCGCTCATGCCGCCCAGCGACGCTCCCGCCATGGTGGAGCCGTGGTACGCGTTGTGGCGGCTGATGATCACCTTGCGCTCGGGCTGCCCCAGCAAATCCCAATAGCGGCGAACCATGCGCACGTTGGTGTCGTTGCTTTCCGAGCCACTGCTACTGAAAAACACGTGCTTGAAACTGCGCTCACCCACCTTGGGCGCCAAACTGGCCAGCTTCGCCGCGAGCTGCACCGCAGGAACGTTGGTGGTTTGGAAAAAGCTGTTGTAGAAGGGCAGCGTCATCATTTGCTGATACGCCGCGTCGGCCAATTCCTTGCGCCCGTAGCCGGCGTTAACGCACCACAAACCGCTCATGGCATCCAAAATTTGGTGACCTTCGGAGTCCCAAATGTGAATGCCGTCGGCGCGCGTGATCACGCGCGAGCCTCGTGTGGCCAGATCACCGTGGTCGGTGAAGGGGTGGATGAAGTGGGCGCTGTCCAGCGCTTGGATAGCGTTTGTGTCGTGCGCTTCGGCACGGCGGACCACGGCGGGTGGGGCGATCGGGGCAGAGGTGTTCATAACAAAAACTTCCAACGCGTCAAACGTGCAATAACAGGTGTTCGCGCTCCCATGGCGAAATCACCTTCATGAATTCATCGAACTCGAGTTCTTTGACCTCGGTGTAAATGGTGATGAACTCTTTGCCCAACACTTCATGCAAATCGGGCTCGCCTCGCAACCAGTCGAGCGCCTCGCCCAAGCTGCGTGGCAGAGAGTACGGTGCCAAATAAGCGTCGCCCTTCATCTCGGCCTTGGGTTCGATCTTGTTCTTCATGCCCAAATAACCGCAGGCCAAGGTCATGGCCATGGCCACATACGGATTGGCATCGGCGCCGATGACGCGGTTTTCGACGCGACGTGCTTCGGGTGTGGAGATGGGCGAGCGAATGCCCACCGTGCGGTTGTCGTGGCCCCACTCGATGTTGATCGGCGCGGCCGTGTGGCGGCTCAGGCGGCGATAGCTGTTCACGTACGGCGCCACCAGCACCATGGCCGCAGGGATGTAACGCTGCAAGCCCCCGATGTAGTGGTAGAAGGCTTGCGATGGCGTGCCATCTTCGTTGCTGAAAATGTTCTTGCCGGTCTTTTTGTCGACGATGCTTTGGTGCACGTGCATGGCAGAACCCGGCTCGCCCGCGATGGGCTTGGCCATGAAGGTGGCGTACATGTCGTGACGCAAAGCCGATTCGCGCACGGTGCGCTTGAAGAAAAACACCTCGTCGGCCAAATTCAACGGGTGGGCGTGGAAGAAGTTGATCTCCATCTGTCCCGCACCCACTTCGTGGATCAGCGTGTCCACGTTGAGCTTCATCTTTTCGCAGTAATCGTAGATCTCTTCGAACAGCGGATCGAACTCGTTGACCGCGTCGATGCTGTAGGCCTGGCGCGAAGTTTCGGCGCGGCCACTGCGGCCAATCGGGGCCTTGAGCAAGGTGTTGGGGTCGGTGTTGCGAGCGGTCAGGTAGAACTCCAGCTCGGGCGCGACCACGGGGTCCCAACCTTCGGCGTCGTACAAGTCACAAATGCGGCGCAACACGCTGCGTGGCGCAAAGGGCACCAGCTTGCCCGAATGATCAAAGCAATCGTGGATCACCTGTGCCGTTGGGTCGGTGGCCCATGGCACGATGCGCGCTGTGCTGGGGTCTGGGCGCAGCTGCATGTCTTTGTCGGTCGGGTCAATGACGTCGTAGTAAGGGCCGTTTTCGGGGAATTCACCCGTCACGCCCATGGCCACAATCGCCTCGGGCAGCCGCATACCACGGTCTTCGGTGAACTTACCGCGGGGCAGGATCTTGCCCCGCGCCACACCCGTCAAGTCGGGCACGAGGCATTCCACCTCGGTCACCCGGTTCTCGTTGAGCCAAAGTTCCAAATCATTGAAGGTTGTCATGGTGGGGGCTGTCATGTGCCATCTCCTGTGTCGTTGATCGTTTAAATGTGTGCCAAACGTTGGCGTTGCCGGGCCTCGCAGGCTTGGCCAAAGGCTTTGAAAATGTTCGCGTAAAACGGTGTTTCCCAGCAGCGCCATTCCGGGTGCCACTGCATGGCATGGGCGAATGTGCGGGCGCCTTCAACGGTGAAAGACTCCACCAAACCATCCGGCGCGTGAGCGGTGGCGCGAAGGCCTGGTGCCAAGCGGTTGACCCCTTGCCCATGCAAAGAGTTCACCATCACCTCGGTGCTGCCGGCCCATTGGTGCAAATCACTGCCTTCGACCAAACGCAGCGAATGGCTCGGCGCGTATTGCTCGTCGGTGGGCGCGGCTTTGTTTTCGCGGTGCTCGTTCAGGCCGGGGACCAGGTGCACCCGCTGGTGCAAAGAGCCGCCCATGGCGACGTTGATTTCTTGGTAACCCCGGCAAATGCCGAGCAGGGGCACCGCCTGGGACACACAGGCCCGAATCAAGGTCAAGGTCAAGCTGTCGCGATCGGGGTCCAAGGGCAAGCTGGGGTCGGCCACGTCTTCATTGAAATGAGACGGGTGAACGTTGGAGGGCGAGCCGGTGAGCATCACACCGTCAACCATGGCCAAAAGTTCGGGCACTTGCTCGGGACTGGCCAAGGGAAACATGATGGGCTGGGCATTCGCACCGACTTTGACGGCGCGGGCGTATTTGTCGCCCAAGACCAACGTCGGCATCTGATGCCCAGGGTCGCCCAACAGGCGGTGATCGGCGGGTAACCAAACCATACAAGCTGGTTTGCTCATGGGAAACTTCTCCAACGCGGTTTGTTGTACTTAGGAATTCATTGGAACACAGATTTGATCAAATTCAACTCAGGTAATCCCTTAAGCGGTGCCAGAGCATGCCCACCGCCAACGTGGGGGTGCGCAGCAGCGGGCCACCCGGGAATCGGCGGTGCTTCAAGCGAGCGAACACATCAAATCGGTCCGCTTGGGCCGTGATGGCCTCCGCCACCAAACGCCCAGCCATACCCGTGAGGGCCACGCCGTGACCGCTGAAACCTTGTAGGTAAAAAACATTGCTGCCCAAGCGGCCAAAGTCTGGCGCGCGGTTCATGCTGATGTCCACGAAACCACCCCAAGTGAATTCGACCGGCACCTCCGACAAGTCGGGGAAAACCTGCCCCATGCGGCGTTGCATCAGGCCAGACAGTCCGGGTGGTGTCATGGTGGTGTAGCTCACGCGACCGCCAAACAACATGCGGTGATCGGCACTGAATCGGAAGTAATCCAACACAAAATTGTTGTCACACACCGCGGCGTTGCTGGGAATCAAACGCTCACACAACGCAGGGTCCAAAGGCGGTGTGCCCACGATGTAGGTGCCCACCGGCATGATGCGTGGTGCAATTTCAGGCGCCACCGCAGGACCATGCACCGGCAACAAACAATTGCCCGCCAGCACCGCAAAACGTGCGGTCACTTGGCCTTGTGCGGTGTGGGCGCACACCACGTCGCCACGGTCCAAGGCGGTGACGGGTGATCCTTCAAACAAACGCACACCGGCGGCCTGTGCGGCTCGCGCCAAACCCAGCGCGTATTTGAGCGGGTGCAAATGGCCCGATCGCGATTCGCGAAACGCTGCGCGGTAACGCGGGCTGCGGATGTGGCGCTGCACATCGCCGCCCTCGGCCCAATCCACAGCAATGCCTTGACGCTCCAACCAGTCGGCCTCTTCTCGCAAGGCCCCGGCCTTGCTGGCCGAGTCGGCCACGTACAAATAGCCGGGCACCCAATCGCAATCGATCTGGTGTTCGTGCATGCGTTCTTGCAGCAACGCCACCGCTTGCACCGACATGTCCCATGCGCGCTGCGCATCGGCCGCACCCAGCTGGTCTTCAAACGGCCCCTGCCCACTGGCAAAACCCACGATCGCTTGGCCACCGTTACGCCCACTCGCGCCCGAGCCCACACGGTCGGCCTCGAGGACCACCACATCCAAACCCTGTTTGGCCAAATCGAGCGCCGCCGACAAGCCCGCGAAACCCGCGCCAATCACCACCACATCGGCTTGTAAACGGTCTTGCAAAGGCGGCTGCGGCGCAGGCCGCTGCACACTGGCCTCGTAGTAACTGCGTTGGTTGAGTTGGGTGTCGCTGCGCAACAAACTGGACGACCCAACGCTCATGGCCGAACCCCTCGGCGTTTGGCCACTTCTCCGCTCAGGTAGGTCCAAACGAAGGTCGCCGCGGCGTTGCTGGTCAGTTCGGCGTGGTCGTAGGCCGGGGCGACTTCCACACAATCCATGCCGACCCAATTCATGGGCTGCAACTCTTCAAGAAGCGTCAAGACCTGCGAGCTCGTCATGCCACCCGGCTCGGGCGTGCCGGTGCCCGGCGCGAACGCCGGGTCCAAACAATCGATGTCCAGCGTCAAGTAGCAAGGCCGGTCGCCCATGCGCTGGCGAATCGCCGACACCACCGACGCCAAACCCCCGCCATCGCAACCACGCAAAGCACGGGCCGTGAAAATCTCTCCGCCTTGGTCGGCCACGTACTCGCGCGCCGCACGTTCGCCGCTGGAGCGAATGCCAATTTGCACCGTGTGCGCGGGACTGACCAAGCCTTCTTGAATCGCTTCATACGTCCACGTACCGTGGCCCGAAGGCTCACCAAAGTGGTCGGTCCAGGTGTCGCAATGCGCATCAAAATGCACCAAACCCAGCGCTTGACCGAATCGGGCTTTGGCCACGCGCAAGAGCGACAAGGTCACCGAATGATCGCCGCCCAAAAACACACAGTGGTGCCGATCCATCAACAGCGTGGCTTGGCGCTCGATGGCTTCGCGCACCACCGGCAAGGGCGAGGCGTTGGGCAAAACCATGTCCAGAGCATCACCCACGTGCTCAATCGGCGACACGTCGAACACCGGGTGAGTCGCGTCGCACAGCATCAAGCTGGAGGAGCGAATCGCCTGCGGCCCAAAGCGCGCGCCAGGTCGGTTGGTCACCACGCCGTCGTAGGGCACGCCACAGATCGCAAAAGCTTGTTGGTCTAAAGGGTCAACACCCATGAACCGGTTGGTGTTGTTGGCGTATGCAAAATGAGCCATCGCTGTTTCCTGTTGAATTCAAGGACTTAACGCACGCTGGCGAAACGCCAGTGCCGAGCCCACCCACAACGCCACGGCCGAGAACACCAAGCCGCGCTCCAAACCACCCGGGCCGTCGGCGATGAAGCCCACGACGGTGGGCCCCACGATCTGTCCAGCCGCGAACACGATGGTGAATGCGCTGATGCCGACGCCCCACAAGGCGGGTGGCAAATTGTGACGAACAAATGCCGTGGTGGAAGCCACGACCGACAAAAAAACCGCCCCAAACACGACGCCTGAGAGCAACAACAGCTGTGGTTGTGCCGTCAAAGCCGGTATCAACGTAGCGGCACCCAAGAGTGCGTTCAAGCGGCCGATAGCTTGCCCATCGCGGTGCCGGTCCAAAAGGCCAGCCCAAATGCGCGAGCCCAACACCACCGCAAGGCCCAAGGCGGCGTAAAACACGGTGATGACCGAGGAGCTTGCACCCTGTTCACGCAAGAGTGCGATGACGAACGTCATGTAGCCGATGTAACCCACGCCAAAGCCGGTGTAACCCGCCAAAGCAAAGCCCATGCGCCGTGGCTGAAACGTGGGCACGGCTGTAGCCGATGCCGCGTGTACGGGGTTGGCAGACTCCCAACGTCCCAAAACCCTTGCAGGCCAAACCAGAACCAACGTGGCCAAGACGCACACCAAGGCTAAACACCACCACGCCCAAGACCATGCGTGCGGCTGCGCTTGCGCCCATTGCAACACCACCGGCACCAGCAAGGCAGACAGCACAATGCCAATGCCCGTGCCACCGTAATACAGGCCCAACAACAGTCCACTGCGTTGGGTTTGCCGAGCGCCCAAACGGGCCGCCAACAAACCACCGGCAATGAACACGACCGCACTGGCCACACCAGCCAACAGCCGTTGTGCCATCAAGGGCCACACGGCGACAAAAAACCCACTCAAGGCCATAAACAAGGAAGCACCCACCGCGCCCCACATCAACAAAATCGACGGTGACCAGCGACGCAACAGGGACGGCGTGGCCAATGCACCGATCAAATAACCCACGGCATTGGCCGTGTTCATGCCACCAGCCAGGGTGTAGGACCACAGCAGATCGTCGCGCATGGGCGGCAACAACAGACCATACGCAAACCGGGTGATGCCCAGCGACACCGCTGCCCCCAACGACAAAGCCAACGCCAGTCGAAGGTAAGGAGCTGATGAATCAACCACGCGTCACCGTGGCGTTGGGTGCCCAACGTTTGAGTCGCAATGCGTTGAGCACCACGCTGACGGAACTCAAGGCCATCGCCGCCCCGGCCACCATCGGGTTCAAGTAGCCCAAGACCGCCAAGACCATAGCCACCACGTTGTAGGCAAAAGCCCAAAACAAGTTGTAGCGAATGGTTTTCACCGTTTGGCGAGCCAATTCAAACGCCAAGGGCACCAACAGTGGGTCCGCTCTCATCAACACCACATCAGCGGCGTGCATGGCCACGTCCGCACCAGGGCCTTCGCGGCTGGCCATGGCCACACCCACGTCGGCCGTGGCCAATGCGGGCGCGTCGTTCACACCATCACCGACCATGGCCACCACCTGCCTTTTACCTCCCAATGGGCGCTGCAAAGCCTCGATGTGTTTGGCCTTTTCAATCGGCAACACATCGGCCATGACTTCTCCAGCGTCGGCTTTCAAACCCAGCGTTTTGGCCATGGCTTTGACCGCTCCCACGTTGTCGCCGGACAAAAGTGCCAAGGAAAAGCCTTGTGTTCGCAAGCGTTGTATGGCCAAAGCCGAATGCGCTTTGGCTTCATCACCAAACGCCAACAAAGACATGGGTCGCCAAGCACCCTTTTCGTTTTGCACCGCCAGCACCGATACCGTTGCACCTTTGTCTTGCAAGCGCGCAGCCGCTTCGCCAAAAGACGTGGTGCGCAAAGGCATGTCCATGATCGGCCCGAGTTCGTTCATCCAACGCTCACTGCCCAAAGCCAGCGCCACACCTTGAACCTGACCCAACATGCCTTTGCCGGAAACGCTTTCAACGTTTTGCGCCTGGCTCACCACCCAACCGCGCTGGTGTGCCGAATCGATCACCGCTTTGGCCAATGGGTGGCTGCTGTTCATGTGAAGTGCAGCCGCCCATTTGAGGGCCGCGTCTTCGCTCACACCATCGATCACCTGAACCGACAACAACCGTGGGTGACCTTCGGTGAGCGTGCCTGTCTTGTCGAACACCACCGTTTTGACTTTTTGCGCCAACTGCAAGGTTGCGGCGTCTTTGAACAAAATGCCGTGTTGAGCCGCTACACCCGTGCCCACCATGATGGCGGTGGGTGTGGCCAAACCCAAAGCACAGGGGCAAGCCACGACCAACACCGTCACCGCACGAACCAAGGCGGCTTCCCAGCCCAAACCCATTTGAAACACATGCACGCCCGCGCCCAATGCCACCAAGAGCACCACGGGCACAAAAACCGCCGCCACCTTGTCCACCAAACCCTGTACAGGGGCTTTGCTGGCCTGCGCGGTTTCCACGGCTGAGACCATTTGTGCCAACACACCATGCGCCGACACCACGCCCACGCGCACGGTTACCGCACCACTGCCGTTGATGGAACCGCCCAACACCCGCTCACCCAGGCCTTTTTCTTGGGGCATGGACTCACCGGTCATCATCGATTCGTCGCTTTGTGTGTGGCCCTCTTCAATGAAACCATCCACCGGAAAACGCTCACCGGGCAAAACACGGATCAGGTCATCGGGCAGCAACTCGTCGGGAGAAACGTCCATCTCATCCAAACGATCGACCTGGTTGGGCAACAGGTGCGCCACCAAAGGACGCAAAGCCGACAAGGCTCGAATGGCATCACCGGTTTGTCGTTTGGCTTTGGTTTCCCAATACTTGCCCAACAACACCATGCTGATCACCATAGCCGAGGCTTCAAAGTACAAATCGGGCTGAACGCTAGGTTGGGCCTGCCACCACAGGTACATCGACAAGGCCCAAGCCGCACTGGTGCCCAAGACCACCAGCAACTCCATGTTGCCAAAGCCCGAACGCACAGCCCGCCAAGCCGCAGGGTACAAGCGCCCCGCAAACACGAACTGCACCACCGAAGCCAACAAGGCTTGTGCCCAAGGCAACAGCACAGAATCCCAATTCAGCACCATACCGACCATGGGGCCCATCAGGGGCAATGAAAAACCCCAGGCCATCACCACCCACCACGCCGCGGTCGTTAGCCCCATCCAACGGGCTTCTGGGGTGCTTTGTGTCGATACCAAGGTGCGGGGTTCATATCCCGCAGCACGAACCGCGCGTTTGACTTGCACCAAAGCGTCTGCCGATGGCGCTTCTCTGAAAAACACCCGGGCCGATTCGTTGGCCAGGTTCACCGCGACCGATATCACGCCACTTTGCTGACCCAATGTGCGTTCAATGCGAGCGACACAAGAGGCACAACTCATGCCTCCCACACCCAAATCCAAAAAATGCTCGTTCATGTCCTCAAGCATAAGCCCACTGACGACTTTCTCACTTTGATCAACCGGTTTTCAGCCCGCAGGGCTTGTCTTTGTCTTCCTCTTATTTCTTTTATATAAATTAGTAGCAGTAGTAGAAGGGCGCCTCTTGGTGTGGATAAGCCATTTATGCCTTGTGCCATCAAGCACTTACGCATGTTCAAACCCTGTGATAAGGCGCACCAACGGGCACAAGTGCAAAGTGGATAAAAACCGGCCCCACCCAAAATCTGTGGATAAGTGCCCAGTTGTTCCAAACTTATCAACAGCTTTTTGCAGTTAAGATTCGACAACTTATTTGAACCTGCCCATGTCTGTTGCCCTTTCAGGAAACGCCCCTGCCACTTTTGAAATTAAAAGTGCCAACCTGCCACTGGTGGCGCTTTTGCTCAAGTCGGCCGACCTGACGCTGTTTCGCCAAGAATTGCAGCAACGCTATGGTGACATGCCCGCGTTTTTCGACAACGACCCGCTGCTCATCGACCTCTCGCTCTTGCCCGATAGCGTGGCCACGGTCGATTTCGCGGCCTTGGTCAACGCCTTGCGCCCCCACAGTTTGCTGCCCATTGCGGTTCGTGGCGGGCGTGCCGAGCTGATTGGTCAGGCACAAGCCGCGGGTTTGGTGCTCGCCACCGACGCCATCATTCAGCGCACCGCAGCGGCCGCCACACCCAGCCCAGCCAGCACCGCAGCTGCCCCCGCCGCCAAAGCGGCCGCGCCTGTAGCACCCACCAGTGCCATGGTCATCGACAAGCCTTTGCGCTCGGGCCAACAGGTCTATGCGCGCGGTCGCGACCTGATCGTCATGGCCATGGTCAACCCGGGCGCCGAAGTCATTGCTGATGGGCATATCCATGTGTACGCGCCGCTGCGCGGCAAAGCCATGGCCGGTGCGCGCGGCAACGTTGAGGCCCGCATCATGGCTTTGTCCATGGAAGCGCAACTCTTGTCGATTGCCGGTGTCTACCGCACCAGCGAAAACGCATTACCGCCCTCTGTGTACGGCAAAGCCGCGCAAGTGCGGCTCGAATCCCACACCGATGGTCAAGACAAACTGATCATCGAACCCTTGAAAAACTGAAGAAAGACCAGCTGCACCATGACCAAAATTGTTGTCGTCACATCCGGCAAAGGCGGCGTTGGCAAGACCACCACCAGCGCGAGCTTTGCAACCGGTTTGGCCCTGCGCGGATTCAAAACCGCCGTCATCGACTTTGACGTGGGTTTGCGCAACCTCGACCTCATCATGGGCTGCGAGCGACGCGTGGTGTACGACCTGATCAACGTCATCCAAGGCGAAGCCAACCTCAACCAAGCCCTCATCAAAGACAAGCAGTGCGACAACCTGTTTGTGCTGGCCGCCAGCCAAACCCGCGACAAAGACGCCCTCAGCCAAGACGGCGTTGAAAAAGTCTTGAACGACTTGTCCGGCATGGGCTTTGACTACATCGTCTGCGACTCGCCAGCGGGCATCGAAACCGGCGCGCTCATGGCCATGCACTTCGCCGACGAAGCGCTGGTGGTGACCAACCCCGAAGTCTCCAGCGTGCGCGACTCCGACCGCATCTTGGGCATGCTCGGCAGCAAAACAAAACGCGCCATCGAAGGCAAAGAGCCGATCAAAGAGCACCTGCTCATCACCCGCTACAACCCCGCACGCGTGGCCGACGGCCAGATGTTGGCGCTCGAAGACATTCAAGACATCTTGCGCATCCAACTCATCGGCGTCATTCCCGAGAGCGAGAGCGTGTTGACCGCGTCCAACCAGGGCACACCCGCTGTGCACCTGACGGGCACCGACGTGTCAGAAGCCTACAAAGACGTGATCGCACGCTTCTTGGGCGAAGAAAAACCCTTGCGCTTCGTGGAGCCCGAAA
>JBEDCE010000013.1:0-19355 GCA_041176905.1 Pseudomonadota bacterium | reverse complement strand
TCATGGCAGTTTCCGATCAACCGTAAACAGGGAAGCGGCTGGTGAGGGCGTGAACCTTGGCGCGCACGGCGGCCAGGTTGGCCTCGTCGCGGGGGTTGTCGAGCACGTCGGCGATCAGGTGCGCCGTGGCGCGGGCCTCCTCGTCCTTGAAACCTCGGGTGGTCATGGCTGGTGTGCCGATGCGCACACCGCTGGTGACCATCGGCTTTTCCGGGTCGTTGGGGATGGCGTTTTTGTTGATCGTCATGTGCGCCGCACCCAAAGCCACTTCGGCATCTTTGCCGGTGATCTTCTTCGAGCGCAGGTCCACCAACATCACGTGGCTTTGCGTGCCCCCGCTCACAATCCGCAGGCCGCGCTCGGTCAGCGTCTGGGCCACGATCTGCGCGTTTTTGATGACTTGGGCCTGGTAGGCCTTGAACTCGGGTTGTTGCGCTTCCTTGAACGCCACCGCCTTGGCCGCGATCACGTGCATCAACGGGCCGCCTTGCAGACCCGGGAACATGGCGCTGTTGATGGCTTTCTCGTGCTCGGCCTTCATCAAGATGATGCCCCCGCGTGGGCCGCGCAGGCTCTTGTGGGTGGTCGAGGTGACGATATCGGCGTGCGGCACGGGGTTGGGGTACAGGCCCGCGGCAATCAGGCCAGAGTAGTGCGCCATGTCGACCATGAAGATGGCGCCGACTTCCTTCGCCACCTTGGCAAAGCGCGCCCAGTCGATGTGCAGGCTGTAAGCGGAAGCGCCCGCGATGATGAGCTTGGGCTTGGTCGCGCGCGCCTTGGCTTCCATGGCGTCGTAGTCGATGGCCTCGTTCTTGTCCAAACCGTAAGACTCGGCCTTGAACCACTTGCCCGATAGGTTGAGGGCCATGCCGTGGGTGAGGTGGCCGCCTTCGGCCAAGCTCATGCCCAAAATGGTGTCGCCGGGCTTCAAAAAGGCCAAAAACACGGCCACGTTGGCCGAGGCGCCGCAGTGGGCTTGCACGTTGGCGGCTTCGGCGCCGTAAATCTGCTTGAGGCGGTCGATGGCCAGTTGCTCAGCCACATCCACATGCTCGCAGCCACCGTAGTAGCGCTTGCCGGGGTAGCCTTCGGCGTATTTGTTGGTGAGCTGGCTGCCCTGCGCGGCCATGACGGCGGGCGAGGCGTAGTTCTCACTGGCGATCAGCTCGATGTGGTGCTCTTGGCGCGCGTTCTCGGCCTGGATGGCGGCGAACAGCTCGGGGTCGGTTTGTTCAATCAGGTGATTGCGGTGGTACATGGCAGTCCTTCAAATGATGGAACCTTGTCATGGTTGACAAGGGCTGCCCAGGCGAACGGCCAAACACCCCTAAGGGTGGCACGCTTCCCAGTGGTTGTCCCAAAGCCAGCTGCTTTGAGGTGCCACGTCAGCAACCCGGACCTTGATTGGGGCGGGTGCCTATCGCCAGTTGCGTGCGGGTGAGAGTGTAACTGAGTGGATCAGTTCTCGAGCTCTTGGATAACCGCTACCAGCTCGGGCTCAAGCAACAAATGAGCGGGCATGCCTTCTGGGGTGGCCAAGAACGAAGTGCTTTTGCCGGCCATCACGCTGTGCAGCCGCATTTGTTCGGCCAACACCTTGAAGATGTAGTCACGGCCATCGGTTTTGACTGCACCCACGTACTGACGCAAACCGCCTTCAACAGAACCCGATTGTCGGATGCTTTCCTGCAAGATTGCTGCGCCGACACGCAGATTGGTCAGCGGGTCAAAAGCCGCGATGGTGCCGCCATGGTCGTCAAACCGTTCGGTATGAACCCGTGTCAGCACCTGCATCAGGCCTTGTGCCCCCACCGGGCTTTGAGCCAAAGGGTTGAAGCGAGACTCGTTGGCTGCCACGGCCAAAATCAGCGCGGGGTCCAGGCCTTTTTTGGCGCCGAGTTCAAAGGCCTCGATCACGATGGCGCTCAAGGGCTCGGGAGCCACGCGGTATTTGCGGCTGAGCCATGACACCGCCAAGGCCTGAGGCTTGCTCAGGGACTCCATGGAAGAAGCGGACGCTAAGCCAAACTCATTTTGAGCTTGAGCTTGGCGCTCTTGGAGCCAATTCAGGGCGCGAAGCTCCAGGGGGCCGGAGAGCCGAACCCAGAGGGCCAGCAGCAGGGTGACCGTCAATGCGCCCGCAACCCATGGGGTCATCGGTCGTTTGGCAATGTCTTTCCATGCCCTGCGCTTGAAGCGTGTATTGTGGTCAGTTGTCATGCATGAACTCCCTATGCAAGGCAAGCCGTTTTGAGTCGGCGGTTGGGTTTCAAGGTTGCCCCTGATCCAAGAACTGGGGGCATCGTAGGTGTTTGGAAATTCTAAAAATCATAGTTTTTAAAATTCTTAAGATTTGTTAAGAATATAAAAATTGAGATTTTAGGCATTCATTTGGGTGTTGCTTTATTGACTCGGTGTATTTTTAAGCACTACATCAACTGGGGGGAAATGCCATGTCAAGGGTATTCCCGGTGGTTGAGAGAATAGAGATAAGCGGGCACCTCAAAGGTTGGAAAATTTGGGTGGGTCACCTAAAAAAAGCCCATTGAGCTTGGGGTTGTCGGAGAAAAAGCACGTTGGGCCATGCCCAATTGGCGTTGAAGCGGCGACAATACCCACCTTTGCTTGGGTACGCCCATCCTCCAACGTCCGATTTGATCGCTTGTGAACACCTCCAACACCCCAGCCGACCAGGCCCATCCCCCAGAAGATATGCACGCCGTGTGGGTCGAAAAAGCGCAGCAACTGCTGGCACAAGCACCCTTTGACGTTCATCAAGCGCAGGCTTGGCAGCGCGACGCCGCCAAAGCTGGCGCTGCCCTTTCTCGTGAGCCGCTGGCCGCTTGCCGACAATTCTTGGTTAACCGCATCAAGGCCATTGAGGACTTGCAGCACCGCATCCAAGTTGAGCGTGAAGCCTCGGTCTTGATCGCGCAGCGCATCGAGGTCTTGTCCACCAAGCCTTGGCAAGACGCTGTGCAAGGCATGGCCGCGTTGGGTGGTGATGTGTCGCATTGGCAGGCACAGTCGATGTCTTTGGTGCAACAAGAGGCATGGCCCGCTGTTGCACCCAAGTTCCACCAGATGTTGGAGTCGGCTCAAGTTCAGTTGCAGTTGGTGTGGGAAGCGTTTGGCGCAGCCTTGGCCTTGGCACAGTCCGCCAGCACCGACCCCGAAGCGCCGCTGCCCGCGGTGCCCGTGTGGGCCGAACAAATCCAGCACCTGCGCCAGGGCGGTGAGTCGGCTAAACCCACGACAGCACCCAACGCCGCCGCGACCGCCAGCAGTCCCAAGGCCGCGGCCGTGCCCACCCACAAAGCCTTGCTGGACCAAGCGCAGACTTTGGTCATGGCGCCTGAAGGTAAGCGCATGGGCGGGCGCAAACTTCAAGAGCAGCTGCGCGGCTTGCGCGAGCATTGGAAGCGTGCCGATTCCGCGCACGGCGCTTTGCCAGGTGCGACCTTGTTCAAGGCCTTCGACACGGCCTGTGTGGAGCTTCACCAATGGGTGGACGTCTGGCTCAAGCAGGTCAAAGAGCAGTCCGAACAAACCAAGGCCCAGCGCCAAGGCCTGATGGATGAAGTGCGTGCCTGGACCTTGGCCCACGCCGAGAGCCAAGATTGGAAACAACAAGCCCGTGATTTGCATGCGTTTGCTGAGCGCTGGCGCAATGGTGGCCACATGGGCGAAAAAGCCTTTGCCGCCATCCAGCCGCAGTGGAAAACCCTCATGCACGAGGCGCATGCGCCTTTGCAAGCCGCTCAAGACCAAGCGTTGGCTCGTCGACAAGCCATGATCGAAGAGGCCAAGGCCCTGGCCGCCGAACCTGTGCTGCGTGTGGCCGCCGTCAAAGCGCTGCAACAGCGTTGGCAAGTCGATGCCCAAAGCATTTCTTTGGACCGCAAGCACGAACAAAAGCTGTGGGACGCCTTCCGACAGCCATTGGATGAGGCCTTTTCCCGCAAAACCACGTCCCGCGCGCCCGCCGCCGAGGCGTTGAGCGATCACGATCGTCGGGTGGTGGAAGCGGCGCAGGCCGTTCAAGCCGCGTGTGATGCGGGCGATGCCGCAGCGATTGCCAAAGCGGTGGCCGCACTCCAAGCCGCCAGCGAAGGTGCCCCTGCTCCAGCAGCAGCCCCGGCCTCAGCCCATGTGGCCGCGCGGGCGAGCGACACGCGGGTCGCTGCTGAAGCGCCTGCCGATGCCCCGCTTGAGCTGGCCCCAGATGCCGCTGCGCCAATGCCAGAAGAAGCGCCAGCCGATGCCGCCCCCAACGAGGCTCCCGCTGAGGCTTCGGTCGAAGCCGAAGCTGCGCCCGTGGTTCCAGCCAAGCCTGCCGCCGCGCCCAAAAAACTGTTGGCTGTGCGCGGTGATGACCGTCCGGGTCAAGCCAAAGGGACCGCCACCACGGCGGTTGACCGCTCGCGCCCACCCCGCCGCGACGACAAATTTGGTGGTGCTCGCGATGGCCGCCGTGAAGAAGGCCGTTTTGGCCAGCGCGAAGAGCGCGCCCCTCGCGGCCCCCGTTTGGGTGACACGGCTTTCCGTGCTCAGCGACAAGCCTTTGAGCAAGCCGAGCAGCAGATGCGCCGTTTGGCCGCCATGGCCCATGGTGAGGTGTTGACGCAGCTCTTGAGCGCTTGGGAGCAACGCCAGCCGGATGCCTTGCCCACAGCGCAGGCCTTGGGCAGCCGAGTGAACGCGGCGAGCCGCAGCGCTTGGGTACAAGCCCTGGGTGGCACAGCGCCGACGGCAGACGCCACGGCCCTGTTGCGTTTGGAGATGGCGGCCGAGGTGCCCACACCGGCTGAACAGCTCGCTGAGCGACGTCAATTGCAGCTGCAGTTGCTCACGCGCCGCAACGACCCCACGCCAGCGCAGACTTGGGCGCAAGACGTGGCGCGGGTACTGGCCCAGCCGCACGACGCCGCACAAGCGCGTCGCTTGCAAACGGTGCTCAAGGCCTTGCTCAAGCGCTAAAGCGCTTCGGGACGCCAGCGCGTGAGCTCGCCGCTCACGTGCAGGCGCAAAACTTCGCAGCGAGGCTGCTCGCCGCCCAGCTCCCAGTCGCTCAGCACCTGCCGCTCCAGCGTGTGCCCGTTTGGGTCGGTCCATTGGTGCTGGCCAGGGCGGTGGGTGTGGCCGTGGATGAGCACGCGGGCATCAGCATCCTCGAGCCACTGCGCAGCGGCGCTGTGATCCACATCGGCCCACAGACTGGGGTCGTGGCCTTGGCTGTCTTTGCGCGCTTGGCTGCGTTCGCGCAAGTCACGTGCCACCCGCAAGCGCTCGCTCAAGCTTTGACTCAAAAAGTGGTGTTGCCAGTCGGCTTGACGCACGGTGCGCCGAAAGGCTTGGTAGTCGGTGTCGTCGGTACAGAGCGCGTCGCCGTGGCTCAGCAGCGTGCGCTGTGTGCCCATGCACAGCACGGTCGGGTCGCTCAAGACCTGCCAGTCCATGCGTTTGCTGGCCAAGGGACCCAACAAAAAATCGCGGTTACCGGCCATGAAAAATACCGGACCTGAGCGGGCTCGCTCGGCCAAGGCGTCGGCGCATTCGCGCCAGAAAGCGGCGGCGGGGTCTTCGTGGCTAATGAGGGCATCGTCGCCGACCCAGACTTCGAACAGGTCGCCCAAGATCAAGAGCGCATCGGCCACGGGCAACTGGTTGGGCGCGCCCGATACCTGCCCACGCAAAAAAGCCCGCCAAGCGTCAAACGTAGCGGGCTCGCTGGGCTGCAGGTGCAGGTCCGAGATGATGTCTACACAGCGCCACTCACTGGGAGCCCGAAGTTCTTCGGGTCTATGGGCCGCGGGCGGCACGTCGGGCATGGCGCTGCGGGTCAGGTTCAAAGAGCGACGGCTTTTTCGATGATCACGTCGTTCAGTGGCACGTCGTCGTGGTAGCCCTTGCGGCCGGTTTTCACGGCCTTGATTTGGTCCACCACTTCGGTGCCTTTGACCACTTGGCCAAACACCGCGTAGCCCCAACCTTGCATGCTGGGCGCGGTGTGGTTCAAGAAGCCGTTGTCGGCTACGTTGATGAAGAATTGCGCGGTGGCCGAGTGCGGGTCGCTGGTGCGCGCCATGGCCACGGTGTAGTTGTTGTTCTTCAAGCCGTTGTTGGCTTCGTTGTTGATGGGGGCCTCACAAGGCTTTTGGTTCATGCCAGGTTCAAAGCCGCCGCCTTGAACCATGAAGCCGGGGATGATGCGGTGAAACACCGTGTTGTTGTAGTGGCCCTTGTTGACGTAGGCCAAAAAATTGGCGGTCGAGGCGGGGGCTTTGTCGGCGTCCAGCTCCAAGGTGATGGTGCCGAAACCGGCGATGTGCAATTCGACTTGGGGGTTGGCCATGTTCATTTCTCCGTGGTGGCTTTCAAGATGGTGACGGGTGTCAGGGGGCGGTCTTGCCCCCCTGTGGGCGTGGCGCGGATCTTGTCGACCACGTCCATGCCCGAGATGACTTGACCAAACACAGCGTAGCCGTAGCCTTGGCTGGTGGGTGCGCGGTAATTCAAGAAGTCGTTGTCCACCACGTTGATGAAGAACTGAGCGGTGGCCGAGTTCGGATCCATGGTGCGGGCCATGGCGATGGTGCCACGGTTGTTTTTCAACCCGTTGTTGGACTCAATCGCGATGGGCGCTCTGGTGGGCTTCTGGCGGTTGTCTGGAGTGAAGCCGCCACCTTGGACCATGAAGGTGGGGATGACGCGGTGAAACACCGTGCCGTTGTAATGACCTTCGTTGACGTACTGCAAAAAGTTGCTCACCGACAAGGGGGCTTTGGCTGGGTCGAGTTGCACCACCACTTTTCCCATGGACGTTTCCAAGGTCACTTTGGGTGCCGATTGGGCATGGGTCATGGGTGCGTACAAAGCCACGATCAAGGCCAAGAGGCCCAAGGTTTGTCGTTTGTTCATGGTTGTTTTGGGGTGGTGGTCGCAGGGGCAGGAGGGCGCAGCACAGTTTCGAGTTGAACGCGCTTGGGGCCGATGGTCACGGCGGCGCGATCCAATGATGCGGCACGCGCATAGGCTTCTCGGGCCAGGCGAACGTACACATCACCCAGATTTTCGTGCGCCACAGCGTAGTTGGGGTTGAGTCGCACGGCCATTTCCAAGGCATCGCGCGCCAGCACGAACTTGGACTCTTGTGCGTAAAGGGTAGCCAAGTTGTTGTGGGGTTCGGGCAGTTCAGGGAACTCTTGTGTCAGGCGAACGTAGACCGCTTTGGCCAACTCGGTTTGCCCGTTTTCGGTGTGTGCCACACCTTGCAACAATCGCATTTGGGGATCGCGCGGATTGGTGCTGAGGTTGGATTCAATGGCCTTGAGCGCCGCGTCGAATTGTTTGGCTCGAATCAAGCGGTTGACCGACGCATAGGGGTCGGTTTGTGACCAAGCCGAAACGGACGAGAACAAGAAAATCGCGCACAGGGTGGCGAGGGTCAGTGGTCGATTTTTCATTGGCGTTTGAGGTGCGTCTGGATATACTGAGGCATTGTATCCCTGAGGCTCATGACACCCTCGGTGGGTGTGCTGGGCTCGACCCGTCCTCCTGTTTCCTCTCCCATGACCTTGCGTATTTTCAACACCCTGTCCAAACGGGCAGAGGTTTTCTCGCCTTTGCAAGAGGGGCATGTGCGCCTGTATGTGTGTGGCATGACGGTCTATGACCTTTGCCATTTGGGCCATGCACGGTCGATGTTGGCTTTTGATGTCGTTCAGCGTTGGCTCAAGGCCATGGGTTACCGCGTGACCTATGTGCGCAACGTCACGGACATCGACGACAAAATCATCGCCCGTGCGCTCAAGAACGGCGAGACCATCACCGCTTTGACCAACCGCATGGTCGACGCCTTGCACCAAGACGCCGATGCCTTGGGCATTGAGCGCCCCACCCACGAGCCGCGCGCCACCGAATTCGTTCCGCAGATGCTGTCCCTCATTGACCAATTGGAGGCCAAGGGCTTGGCTTATCGCGCGGGCAACGGGGACGTCAATTACTCGGTGCGCAAATTTGAGGGCTACGGCAAGCTCTCAGGCAAGTCGTTGGATGAATTGCGCGCAGGCGAGCGGGTGTCGGTCAACGACGGCAAACAAGACCCTTTGGACTTTGTCTTGTGGAAGTCCGCCAAAGCCGATGAACCGGCTGAGGCCCAATGGGCCAGCGATTACGGCACGGGCCGCCCGGGTTGGCACATCGAGTGCTCGGCCATGAGTTGCGAGATGCTCGGCGAGAGCTTTGACATTCATGGCGGCGGCGCCGATTTGCAGTTCCCGCACCACGAAAACGAAATTGCCCAATCTGAAGGTGCCAGCGGTCAGCCCTTGGCGCGTTTTTGGATGCACAACGGTTTCGTGCGCGTGGACAACGAAAAAATGTCCAAGAGCTTGGGCAACTTCTTTACCATCCGCGAGGTCTTGGAGCGCTACGACCCCGAGACCGTTCGTTTCTTCATCATCCGCACCCACTACCGCAGCGCCCTCAATTACAGCGACGCGCACCTCGACGATGCCCGCACCGCGCTTCGCCGCCTGTACACCTGCTTGCAGGCGGTGCCGCCGGTGGTGGTCAGCATCGACTGGAACGAGGGCGCGGCCCAGCGTTTTGCCGCCGCCATGAACGATGACTTCGGCACGCCCGAGGCGATGGCCGTTTTGTTCGATTTGGCGTCTGAAGCCAACCGCACGCGCGACCCACAAGTCGCCGGTTTGCTCAAGGCGTTGGGCGCGGTGTTGGGCCTGTTGCAAGACGATCCACAGACTTGGCTGCAAGCCGGGGCGGGCGAGGGCGCTTTGAGCGAAGGCGAGATTCAAGCCCTGATCGTGCAACGCCAAGCGGCCAAGGCCGCCAAAGACTTTGCCCAAGCCGATGCCGTGCGTCAGCAGTTGCTCAGCCAAGGCGTGGTGCTCAAAGACGGCCCTCAGGGCACGACGTGGGAGCGCGTGTGATGGTTGGCAGCGAGCGCGAGCCCACCACACCCGAGTATTGGGCTGAGGCCTGCAAGCACCTCATGAAGCGCGACAGGGTGATGAAAAACCTGATCCCGCAATACCCCGGTGTGAGTTTGCAATCGCGCGGGGACGCTTTCGTGACCTTGGCGCGCACCATCGTGGGTCAACAGATCTCGGTCAAAGCTGCCCAATCGGTTTGGGACCGTTTTGCTGCGTTGCCCAAAGCCATCGCTCCCGCACACGTGCTCAAGCTCAAAGTGGACGACATGCGCGCAGCCGGTTTGTCGGTGCGCAAGGTTGAATATCTTGTGGACTTGGCGCTGCACTTCGCCAACAACCAAGTGCAAGAAGCCGCTTGGGTCGACATGGACGATGAGGCCATCATTGCCGAGTTGGTGGCGATCCGCGGCATTGGCCGCTGGACGGCCGAGATGTTTCTGATTTTTCACATGATGCGCCCCGACGTGTTGCCGTTGGACGATGTGGGTCTGATCAACGGCATCAGCCGCTGTTATTTTTCGGGCGATCCGGTCAGTCGCAGCGACGCACGCGAAGTCGCGGCACCTTGGGCCCCTTACCGCAGCGTGGCAACTTGGTATATTTGGCGCTCACTGGACCCGGTGCCAGTCGCCTATTGAGTCGGGGCTGAGTCGCAAAGACTTGGTTTTCGGCCACACACAGGAGAGAGTTTTGTCAAAGAAGAATTTTTTGGATTTCGAACAACCCATCGAGGAGCTGGAGTCCAAGATCGACGAATTGCGTTACGTGCAAAACGAATCGGCGGTGGACATCACCGACGAGATCGACCAGCTGTCGGCCAAAAGCATGCAGCTGACCAAAGACATTTACAGCAACCTCACCCCTTGGCAGATCACCAAGATCGCCCGACACCAAGACCGTCCCTACACCTTGGACGTCGTGAGGGAGGTTTTCACCCACTTCGTTGAGTTGCACGGTGACCGCCACTTTGCCGATGATTTGTCCATCGTGGGCGGTTTGGCCCGATTCAACGGCCAGCCCTGCATGGTGCTGGGTCACCAAAAAGGCCGCGACACCAAAGAGCGTGGTCTGCGCAACTTCGGCATGACCAAGCCAGAGGGTTACCGCAAGGCCTTGCGCTTGATGAAGCTGGCTGAGAAATTCAAGTTGCCCGTGTTCACCTTTGTGGACACGCCTGGCGCATACCCCGGCATCGACGCCGAAGAGCGCGGCCAGTCCGAGGCCATTGGGCGCAATATTTTTGAGATGGCGCAACTCGAGGTGCCCATCATCTCCACCATCATCGGCGAGGGTGGCTCCGGCGGTGCCTTGGCCATTGCGGTGGCCGATCAGGTCTTGATGCTCCAGTACTCGGTGTATTCGGTGATCAGCCCCGAAGGTTGTGCCTCGATTTTGTGGAAAACCGCCGAACGCGCCGAAGAAGCTGCAGAGGCTTTGGGCATCACCGCCCACCGACTCAAATCGCTGGGGTTGGTGGACAAAATCGTCAGCGAACCCGTGGGCGGCGCCCACCGCGACCACGCGCAAATGGGAGCCCAGCTCAAGCGCGCACTGACCGAGGCTTTCCGCCAAGTCTCCGACCTGAAGGTCAAAGAGCTGATTGAACGTCGCCACGCACGCATCAACAGCTACGGCCGATTCACCGACACCAAAGCCGACGCCAAGCGTTGAAGGTGAACACCGCCGCCAATCCCTGCACAGCGGCCTTGGCGGCCTGGGCCACTTCATTACCAACGCCCCAGCGACCCTGGGCCGTGGCGTTCAGCGGCGGGGCAGATTCCACCGCTTTGCTCTTGGCCGCACACACCGCTTGGCCTGGCGCGGTGGTGGCCTTGCACGTTCACCACGGCTTACAAGCCGCTGCTGACGGTTTTGAAGACCATGTTCGAGGGCAGTGTCAACGTTGGGGTCTGGCTTGTCATGTCCAGCACATCCATGCTCAGCACGCACCGGGACAAAGCCCGGAGGCTGCTGCCCGCGAGGGCCGTTACCGTGCGCTGGCCGAGATGGCCCAATCAGTGGGTTCCACGCACGTGCTGCTGGGTCACCACGCGGATGACCAAGTCGAGACGCTCATGCTGGCCTTGAGTCGAGGCGCAGGCTTGCCTGGGCTGTCGGCCATGCCCACGAACTTTGAACGGCACGGTGTGCGGTTTGCCCGCCCCATCTTGTCGGTTGACCCTCAAGTCCTGAGGGATTGGTTGACCGGGCAGGGCATTGCGGTGGTTCAAGACCCGACCAACGACGATATCCATTTCACGCGCAACCGCATTCGCCATGGCTTGCTTCAAGCTTGGCGCCGTGATTTCCCCGCTTACGCCAGCACGTTGGCGCGCAGCGCCGAACACGCCGCACAGGCCCAAACGCTGCTCGATGAGCTGGCGCGAATCGATTTGCAGGTCGTGGGTTGGCCGCCCAGCATCGCCGGTTTGCAGGCCTTGTCGGCGGCGCGTCAAAGCAATGCGCTTCGCCATTGGTTGCGCACCGAACACGGTGTGGCACCCAGTCAAGCGCAATTGGAGGCTTTGCTTTCGCAAATTGGGGCCTGCACCACCCGTGGTCATCGGATCGAATTGAAGGTCGGGCCTGGCGTGGTGCAGCGCCACCGTCAGCATTTGCAATACACAGCGCCTCTATAATTGGTGGGCTTTGCAGCTGCATCGCCGGCCCTTTTGGCGACGCAAACCCTTTATCAGCAGACATCTCTCCATGGCTTTGATAGTTCACAAGTACGGCGGCACCTCCATGGGGTCCACCGAACGCATCCGAAACGTGGCCAAACGCGTGGCCAAATGGCACCGGGCCGGTCACCAAATGGTGGTGGTGCCCAGCGCCATGAGCGGCGAGACCAACCGCTTGCTCGCCTTGGCCAAAGAATTGGCCCCGGCCCAACCCGGTACCGCTTACAGCCGCGAGCTTGACGCTTTGGCCGCCACCGGCGAGCAAGCGTCTTCGGCTTTGTTGGCCGTAGCTTTGCAAGCCGAAGGCATTGACGCCGTCAGTTACGCCGGTTGGCAAGTCCCGATCAAAACCAACAGCGCTTTCACCAAGGCCCGCATCGAGTCGATCGACGATGTGCGCGTGCGCGCCGACCTCAACGCCGGCAAGGTGGTCATCGTCACCGGCTTCCAAGGTGTGGACCCCGAAGGCCACATCACCACGCTCGGCCGTGGCGGTTCGGACACCTCGGCCGTCGCCGTGGCCGCAGCGCTCAAGGCCGCCGAGTGCTTGATCTACACCGATGTGGACGGCGTCTACACCACCGACCCGCGTGTGGTCCCCGAAGCCAAGCGCTTGGAGCGCGTGAGCTTTGAAGAGATGTTGGAAATGGCCAGCATGGGCTCCAAAGTGCTGCAAATTCGCTCGGTCGAATTTGCCGGCAAATACAAAGTGCCGCTGCGTGTGCTCTCGAGCTTCACGCCGTGGGACATCGACTTGAACGAAGAAGCCAGCTCTGGCACCCTGATCACATTTGAGGAAGACGAAGTCATGGAACAAGCCATCGTTTCGGGCATCGCGTTCAACCGCGATGAAGCCAAAATTTCGGTCCTGGGCGTGCCCGACACCCCCGGCATTGCTTACCAAATTTTGGGTGCGGTGGCCGACGCCAACATCGAAGTCGATGTGATCATTCAAAACCTGAGCAAAGAAGGAAAGACCGACTTCAGCTTCACGGTGCACCGCAACGACTACCAAAAAACCATGGACCTCCTCAAGGCCAAAGTCGTGCCCCAATTGGGTGCATCGGATGTTTTGGGTGACGCCAAGATTTGCAAGGTCAGCATCGTGGGCATCGGTATGCGAAGCCATGTGGGCGTGGCCAGTCGCATGTTCAAGTGCTTGAGCACCGAAGGCATCAACATCCAAATGATTTCCACCTCCGAAATCAAAACCTCGGTGGTCATCGATGAGAAGTACATGGAGTTGGCGGTGCGTGCACTGCACCGCGAATTTGATCTGGACAAAGCGGCCGATACCATTGGTAATTGAGGCATAATGCAAAGCTTCGGAGCGATGACCGAGTGGCCGAAGGTGCTCCCCTGCTAAGGGAGTATGGGGTGTAGAGCCTCATCGAGGGTTCGAATCCCTCTCGCTCCGCCAGACTGAAAATGCCCCCTTGTGGGGCATTTTTTTTGGCCGCTTCAGCATCCATGTTGTGGCTAAAATAACAATATGAACAATCCACAATCATTTTCGAGCGCTTATCTGCGTTTTCTCAATTTGATGCAAGCGGTTCGGACACTCCCGATGTTCCCAACCATCGATGCGTTAGAGGAGCGTTTGCTCAATGTGTTGGCCGCTTCTTGGGCGCAAGACAAAAAAATCACGGTGCTCACCGCAACAGCGATGCTCAGCGACACCAGTGCCACCACCCTGCACCGAAGACTCAAATCCATGCGCGCCAAAGGGCTGATCGATTTACAAGTCGATACGGTGGACTTTCGCGTCAAGTACGTCGTGCCCACAGCGCTCACCCAACGCTACTTCAGTGAGTTGGGTGCTTGCATGCACAAGGCTTCTCAGTCCGCCTGAGCAGCTGTGATGCGAGCTTGGCTCAAACCCGATTGGGTCCTGCCGGTCGGCGGTGTTGCTCTGGCTTGGGTGGCTTTATTCGAACTCAATGCCTATTGGTTTGAGTTCTTGGAAGTCTCACCCTATGTCGGTTGGATTTTTTTGCCTGCGGCCTTGCGCGTGTTGGCCGTGCTCTTGTTCAAAGCACGCGGCGTTTTGGGTTTGTTCTTGGGCGCCATCATCACCAATGGTTCCTTGTGGGGCGCCGAATGGTTGGATGCGTTGGCGCTCAGTGCCGTGAGTGCTCTGGCCCCAGCGCTGGCCCTGTGGTTGGGTGTTCGCTGGTTCAAGCTCCGGCCTTCCTTAGAGGGCCTCGATGGGTGGCAGTTGTTGGCTTTGTCGGCTTTTGCAGCGTTTTGCAACAGCGTCTTGCATGGCTTCGTCTTCTATGCCATTGAGCACGATACGCCTTGGCAAAACGCCATCGTTTCCATGACGGTTGGCGACTTTGTCGGGACCTTGATGGTGCTGTACTCGGCTTACTTCATCGTGCGTTGGTGGCGGCCCAAAGCCTGATGGGCACGGTTTAAATCAGCCGGCCGTCGGCGTCCAAGGTTTGATCCAAGCGCTCCAACAAGGCGCTCAATCGTTGTGTGTGGGGTTCTCGAGCTTCGTTGCTGGGTTGCTGGCCAGGTGCGACAGCACTCACCCCGTTGACCCCCATTTGTACCAATTCAAAGGCCAAATTCAAGGAAGCCAGCACCGCAATGCGGTCGCGCGCTTTGACTTTGCCCGCGTCACGGATTCGGCACATCGCCGCGTCCACACGTTCGACCGCTTGCATGAGAGCGGCTTGCCCACCGTCAGGGCAGGCCAAGATGTAGCTCTGCCCCATGATTTGAACCTCAACTTGCTGCGTGGCGGGCTTGGCGGGCGTCATTCAATGTCCTTTGGCGGAGCCCCATCGCTCAGCAGGGGCAGGCGTTCAAGCAACGCATCGATGCGCGCACGCGCAGCGTTGAGTCGCGATTTGAGCAAGTCGCGTTCTATCTCCAAATCGTGTACCTGCTTTTGCAACAGCACATTGGTGCGTTGCAACTCTTCGTGGCGAAGCAGCAAGCGCTCCACACGTTCGGCTATTTGGTCAATGGGTTGTGCGTCGGACATTTGTCGCTATTGTAGGGTTCTTGTTTGTCAATTCGATCTACAATGTCTTCGTTGGTGCTCGCGATGTGGTTCACATATCGCAGTTCAACGGGAAGCAGGAGGGTTGCGTCGCTCGCTCGACAACACCTCACCTGCGCTGCCCCCGCAACGGTCAAGCAGACGAGCCTTCGTGCTCTGCTTCTGTCAACACAGCCACTGAGTGCCTTGAACAAGCGCTTGGGAAGGCGACAGAGGTGGTTTCTGCCAGCCCGGATACCGGCCAACAAGGTGGCGGTGCGCCCAAAGCGCGCCGCCGTGACGTCCATGCACTGTCGGGGAAGACGGTGAGGGCTTTGTTGTTTTGTTATTCATCATGAAAAAATCCTTTTGCGCGCACGCGTTTGCGCCGGCCGTGTCTGTCTTGTCATTGGCCATGACCGCTCCTGCCTGGGCCCAAAGCCCTGTCCTGGATCCGGTGGTGGTGACGGCCTCAAGAGCAGCCACTCCCTTGTCTCAAGTTTTGGTCTCTTTGGATGTCTTGGACCGCTCCGCCATTGAGCAAACCCAAGCCAGTTCACTGGCCGATCTGCTCAGCCGTTTGGCGGGCTTTGAGTTTGGCCGCAACGGCGGCCCCGGAACCACCACCTCATTTTTCCTGCGTGGGCACAACAGTGTCAACGTGGTGGTGCTGGTCGATGGTGTTCGTGCCGCGACGGACGGCATTGGTGCTGTCTCGGCGATTGACATTCCCTTGCACCGCATTGAGCGTGTGGAGGTCATGCGCGGCAACGCCAGTGCCTTGTACGGCAACGCCGCCAATGGTGGTGTGATTCACATTTTCACGCGCCAAGACGCCGGTGTTTCGGCCCAAGTTGGTGCCGGCAATGCAGGCGCTCGATCGGCCAACGTCGCACTGGCCACCACCGTCGGGCAGACGGGGGTGTCTTTGCGCTTCGGCCAAGACCGTTCGGCCCAACTGTCTTCGATGCGCGTGGACCAACGAGCCGCCGCCAACCCAGACCAAGACCAAACCACGGCCAACTCCATGGCCTTGGGCTTGAACCATGCGGTGGGTGAAGCCCACAGCATCAAGCTTTCGGTCGCGGTGGACGACGTCGCCAGTGAATACGATGACGATGGGTTTGGTTTGGGTAACCCCAGCGATGTGCATGAAATGGACCGCCAAACCCGTGTCACCCAAATCTCGTGGACTGCCCAATACCACCCGAACTGGACGTCTGAGCTGGCCTTGAGCCAGACCACCCAAGAACTGGAAGATCGCCAAAACGGCGCGCTCAAAACCGGTGACTTCACTTACGGCTTGGCCAAGAGCCGCCAAAACGGTTTGCGCTGGACCAACGAGGTGGCCTTGGGTGCACAAACGCAGCTGGTGCTCGGCTTGGACCACAGTGTCGAGGACTTCAAGTCCGATGCGGTACTCAGCGGCTACGACACAAGCAAAACCGACACCGGTTACTTCGCCGGTTTGGGCACGCAAGTCCAACGCTGGAACTGGCAAGCCAACCTGCGCCACGACCGCCTGAGTACGCACAACCGGCGCGAAGCGACGACCACCGACGACTCGGTGAACTCCGTGCTCTTGGGCACGGGCTACGAGCTCAACGCGCATTGGAAAATTTTGGCTAATGCGTCCACGGGCTTCAGAACCCCTTCGGTGGGCGAACGCGCGGGCAGCTCGGCGACCTTGAAAAACGAACAGTTCAAAAGCCGCGAGCTCAGCACCGCTTACCAAGCAGGAGCGACCCGCGCCAAGTTGACGTATTTCGAGTCCGACATGACGGATTTGATTGCCTACAACAGCGCGTTCAGTTTGGTCAACCTGAAGGCTGAGAACTCGGGTGTGGAGGCTTCGGCCGAAACCACCTTGGGCTCAACCGCCATGGCCGTTCGTTGGACCGAGCAGAACCCACGCAACCTCGACACCGGCAAAGCCCTGGCTCGCCGGGCCAAGCGCTTGGTCTCGGTGGATTTGAAGCAGCCTGTCGGGCAACACCAAGTGGGCCTGTCCGTGGGCTACCAAGGGCAGCGACGCGACAGCGATTTCTCTGACCAGGTGCTCGACGCTCACACCTTGGTGGGGGTGAACGCTTCTTACAAGATCAGCCCACAGTGGCGCTTGGTGGGCCGACTGGAGAACGCTCTGGACACCCAGTACCAATTGGCCCATGGCTACAGCACGCCCGGGCGTTCGGCCTTCGTGACGGTGAATTACACCGCTCGCTGATGACCATCACGGTGCGCCAAACGCTGCTGTGCTTGTTGTGCTGGGCTTGGGTGAGCGCGGTGGCCAACACCGTGCTCGACGATCGTCAACAAGCGGTGCAAGTCAACGCCGCGCCACAGCGCATCGTGAGTTTGTTGCCTTCTCTGACCGAGACCGTCTGTGTCTTGGGCGCTTGCCAACGGTTGGTGGGTGTGGACCGCTATTCGAACTGGCCCGACTCGGTCAAGCGCTTGCCTTCGGTCGGCGGCGGTTTGGACCCGAGCCTGGAGCGCATCGTCTCGCTCAAACCCGATTTGGTCTTGGCTGCGGGCTCCACGCGGGGCGCAGAGCGCTTGGAGGCTCTGGGCTTGAAGGTCTTGCGCTTGGAGCCGCGCAACCACGCCGACGCGCAGCGAGTGTTTGCCGCCGTGGGTCAGGCCTTGCACTTGCCTCCCGCACAAACCGATCGGGCGTGGCAGCGCATCCAATCCGATGTGACCAGCGCCGTCCAAAACCTGCACCCATCGGCGCGGTCTTGGCGCGTGTACGTGGAGGTCAGCCCCACGCCGTATGGCGCGAGCGAGTCGTCCTTCATTGGCGAGACCTTGCAACGCATGGGCGTGGGCAATATCTTGCCCGGGGCCATGGGGCCGTTTCCGCAGATCAACCCCGAGTTCGTGGTGCAAGCGCAGCCTGACGTGATTTTGGCCGGCGACAGCAGCCGCGCTCAGCTGCTGCAGCGCCCTGGTTGGTCACGCCTCAAAGCCATCACCCAACAGCGGCTGTGTGTGTTCCCGCCCCATGAGTCCGATGTCTTGATGCGCGCAGGCCCCCGCATGGCCGAGGGTGCGCGCCTGATGGTGGCCTGTCTGAACCGCGCTGCTCAAGGCGCGCAGGTGCGGCCATGAATCAGCAAACACACACCTTGCGCTGGGCCTTGGGCTTGGGGCTCATGGGCGTGTGTTGGGTCGTTTTGGGCACGGCCGCGGGCAGCGAGGGTTGGCAAGCTTGGTGGCTGCAAACCGATGAATTGGCCCACCAGATCGTGATCGACATCCGGTTGCCCCGCAGCTTGGGCGCATGGCTGGGCGGGGCTTTGCTGGGCTTGGCTGGCGCGGTCGCGCAAGGCCTGTTTCGCAACCCGCTGGCCGACCCGTATTTGTTGGGCAGCGCCTCGGGCGCGTCGCTGGGCGTGGCCTTGTACCTGAGTGTCTTTGGTGGGAGCGTGTGGGCCATGCAGGTGTGGATGGGCTTGGGCATGACCGGTGCGGCCTTTGTGGGCGCGGTGTTGGCGGTGATGCTCACACTGGCCTTGGCGCGTGGCGTGCAACAAACGCTGCGGCTCTTGCTCGCGGGGGTGGTGGTCGGTGTGGTCTTGGGCGCCTTGACGTCGTTGCTGTCGCTGCTGCAACCCCAGGTCTTGCAAGCCATGCAAGGCTTTATGTTGGGTTCGACCGCGTTTGTGAGTTGGGCGGCTTGTGGCCTGCTGGCGGCTATTTTGTTGCCTTGCTTGGTTTTGTCGGCGGTGTTTGCTCGGGTCTTGGATGCATTGACCTTGGGCGAGTCTACGGCGCAAAGCTTGGGCGTGCCGCTGCGCTCAGCGCGTTTGGTCTTGGTGGGGGTTTTGTCGCTGGCCACGGGGGCGGCGGTGGCGCACATCGGCTTGGTGGCGTTTGTGGGTTTGGCCGCACCGCACTTGGTGCGCTCGCTGGTGCGCACCACCCATGCGGGCTCTTTGCTTTTGTCGGCGCTCATGGGCGGCTTGTTGTTGGTCGTGGCCGATGTGTGGGCGCGGGTGCTGTTCGCACCGCAAGAACTGCCCGTGGGTGTGCTCACGGCCGTCATTGGCGGCGGTTATTTGCTCTGGCGGGTGTACCGCATGTCCGAGTCTGGTGGTCGCGCATGAAGCCGGCACTGGAAGCCCAAGCACTGAGCCTGATGTTGGGCCAACGCGCCGTCTTGCAAGGGCTGGATGTGCGCATTCCGGCGGGGCGTTGGACTTGCGTGGTGGGACCCAACGGCGCAGGCAAGTCGAGTTTGCTCAAGGCTTTGGCGGGTTTGTTGCCGACCAGCGGCCAAGTGCGATGGCACGGCCAAGATCTCAAAAACTTAGACCGGCGACAACGCGGGTTGCAACTGTCTTGGTTGGGGCAGGGCGAGGCCACCACGTTGGATCTGCGGGTGTGGGATGTGGCCATGCTCGGGCGTTTGCCGCACCAAGGTTGGTGGGGCACGCCCACGGCGCAGGACGCGCAGATGTGCGAGGCCGCACTCAAAGCCACCCAGGCTTGGGATTGGCGCGAACGCACGCTGGGCGAACTCTCGGGTGGCGAGCGCCAGCGCGTGCTGTTGGCCCGTGCCATGGCGGCCAATGCGTCCATCATGCTCATGGACGAGCCACTGGCCAATTTGGATCCGCCGCACCAAGTCGATTGGTTGGAGCAGGTCCATTGCTTGCGCGCGCAAGGCACCACGGTGGTGAGTGTCCTGCATGAAATTGGCATGGCGCTGCA
>JBEDCE010000012.1:0-20119 GCA_041176905.1 Pseudomonadota bacterium | reverse complement strand
GCATCGCTGGTGCGGCTGTTGCACGTCAAGCCTCGGCCAAAGACGCCAACCCAGGCTTGCTGCCCGTGGGTTTGGGTGCACAGGGTGGCAAGTTCAACCAAGTGTATGTCGACGCTTTTGAGCGCATCGTTTTGGCCAAGCAGCCGATCCGTTCCGTGCTCGACAGCCAAGCCGACACCCTGCGCAAAATCATGCAAGAAACCGGTGCCCCTTGCTGGGAACCGGACAAAGCCTCTGCAGGCGCTTGCCCTGTGAAGTGAAGCCACGCTGATGTCGTCCCGTTGGTTGCCCTACGCCTTGATCGCACCCGCCACGGTCTTCACCGCGGCGCTGTTCCTCTACCCGTTTGGGATGGTGGCGATTCAGGCGTTCACAGGCAGCGACGGGGCGCTCACCTTGGCGCACTTTCGCACCATGGCGGACCACTGGAAGTTCGCCGGTGCGCTGAAAAACACGCTGTGGTTGGCGGCCATTGTGGTGCCGCTGCAGCTGTGTTTGGCCTTGGCCTTGGCCCAGATGGTCACGCGTCTGCAACGCGGGCGAGACACCATGCTCTACATCTGGACCATTCCGCTGGGCATCTCCGATCTGGCCGCCGGCATCATCTGGCTGGCCATTTTTGAACAAACCGGTTTCCTCAACAGCCTGATGATGGGTGTGGGCGTGGTGAGCGAACCTGTGGGATTTTTGGGCTATGCCAACCTGGGCACCACGCTGTTGGCGGTGGTGATGGCCGAGGTGTGGCGAGCCACCGCGATTGTGTTGGTGATTTTGGTCTCGGGCATGGGCCTGATTCCCAAGGAATACAGCGAAGCGGCTGAGGTCTTTGGCGCAGGGGCATGGCAAAAATTCTGGCGCGTCACCCTGCCCTTGCTCAAACCGAGTTTGCAAACCGCACTGATCCTGCGAACGATTTTGGCTTTTGAGGTGTTTGCCGTGGTGGCCGTGCTCTCGGGGACCCAATTCCCTGTCCTGATGGGCGAGACCTATGAGTGGCAATTCACCCTGCAAGACAGCGCCGTGGCCGCGGCCTACGCCATGGTGATCTTGGGCATCTCCATCGTCTCCACCGTGTTCTTCCTGCGCTTCTTGCGCACACCAGAAGGGGTGCGCGCATGAGCACCCCCATCACACTGGAGCAGGCCCAACGACGTACCCGACGGGTGCTGTTGATCGGTGGTGTTTTGGCCACCGCTTGGATCTTGCTGCCCCTGTATTTTTTGTTGATCAATGCGTTCTCATCGCCCGAGACCGTGAGCCAATTCCCCAAAGCGTATTGGCCCGAGGGCAACACCGAGAGCTTGGCATTTTTGTTGGGTTTTCAAGGTGTGATCAGCGCGTTGATCAACTCGTTGGCGGTGGCGGCCATGACCATGGTGATTTCCATCGCGTTGGGCGCCCCCGCGGGCTACGCGATTGCACGGTATGACTTTCGGGGTAAAACCGCATTTCGCATGCTCATCATGCTCACCCGCGCGTTTCCATTGCCTTTGCTGGCCTTGCCGTTGGCGGTCTTTTTTATACGGCACGGCATCGATGACACGCTGTGGGGCTTGGCCATGGTGCACTCGATGTTGGCTTTGCCCTTTGCGGTGCTGATCACCTATTCCTTGTTCTCAGGTGTTCCGGTTGAATTGGAAGAAGCCGCTTGGGTCTTTGGCTGCAACAAGTGGCAGGCCTTCACACGGGTGGTGATGCCACTGGCCGCACCAGGCTTGGCTGCGTCGGCAGTGTTTGCTTTTGTGATTTCTTGGAACGAGGTGTTTGCCGCAGCCGTGCTCACGATCGAGAACCGCACGCTCACCGCCTTTTTGCTGCAAAGCCTCAACACCTCGCCGGTGTATTTGAAATTTGCCGGTGGCGCCCTGTTGGTTGTGCCCGCCGCTATTTTTATGTTCCTCATCCGCAAACACCTGTTTGCGATGTGGGGCATCTCCAACCGCTAAAGGACAGGCTGCCATGGCCGATATTCGCATCGCCAATGTGACCAAACACTTTGGTGCATTTCATGCTCTCAAAGGCATCGACCTGCATGTCAAGGACCAAGAATTCATGGTGCTGCTCGGCGCATCGGGCTGTGGCAAGTCCACTTTGCTGCGCATCATCGCTGGGCTGGAGAGCGCCGACACAGGCACGGTGCACGTGGGCGATGAACGCATCGATCACCTGCAAGCCAAAGATCGGCGCCTGTCGATGGTGTTCCAGAACTACGCCGTGTTTCCACACCTCACGGTGTTCGAGAACATCGCGTTTGGCCTGCGCATGCAAAAGTGCCCCGATGCCGAGGTGAAGCAAAAGGTGCAACGGGTGGCGGAGCTGGTGCACTTGGAAGCGCTGCTGGAGCGCTACTCGGGCCAACTCAGCGGCGGGCAGCGCCAGCGCGTGGCCTTGGCGCGAGCCTTGGCGGTCGAACCACGCGTGATTTTGATGGACGAGCCGCTGTCCAACCTCGACGCACTGCTGCGCTTGGAGATGCGCGCCGAACTCAAAACCATCTTGGCGCAAAGCAAGACCACCACCATTTACGTCACGCACGACCAAGTCGAAGCCATGAGCTTGGCCGACCGCATCGCGATCATGAACCAAGGCGTGATCGTTCAGTGCGACACCCCGCTGGAGATTTACCGCAACCCCGCCACCACCTTTGTGGCCGGCTTCATCGGCAACCCGCCGATGAATTTTGTACCGGCACGCGCGGTGGAGGATGGCGTGTTTGAAGCGCTGGGCCACCGCCTCCCCGGTCCACGCGGTCACGCGGCGCTGACCTTGGGCGTGCGCCCAGAAGATTTGCAACCCGCCACCGAAGGCTTTGGCATCGATGTGGCCGTGGTCGAGCCGCTGGGCGCCCACACCTTGGTGACCGCCTTTGTGTGTGAGCCGCGCCAAGTGTTTCGCGCCGCCCTCGACAGCAGCCACACCCACTTGCCCGGCCAACGGCTGCGACTGATGCCCAACCAAGCCCGCGTGCGCTGGTACGACGGCACGGGCCAGTTGATCGCTCACCCCCACGGAGATTGAACGCATGAACACCGAAGACATGGTGCAAGAGGCGCACCGCATCCTGCAACTCAACGACAAGGGGCATTACACCGTGCCCACACACGGCCTGTACCCCTTTCAGTGGAACTGGGATTCGTGCTTGACCGCACTGGGTCAGCAACAACTCAGCGACGACCGGGCTTGGCTGGAAATCGAAACGCTGGTGCAGCACCAATGGCCCGACGGCATGGTGCCGCACATCGTTTTCCACGAACCCAACGAGGGTTACTTTCCCGGCCCCGAGGTGTGGGGTACGGCGCGCCCAGTGCCGACATCGGGCATCACGCAGCCACCGGTCATGGGCATGGTGCTGGAGCAGCTGTGGCAGCGCAGCCCTCAAAGCCAGGCCACCCAGCAGCGCTGCCTGGCCTTGATGCAGGCGGCCGACCGCTGGCACCAGTGGTTCTACCGCTGCCGCGATCCGCAAGACACCGGCTTGGTGGCCTTGTTGCACCCTTGGGAATCGGGGCGCGACAACTCACTCGATTGGGTCGATGCCTTGGCCGCTGTGCCGGCCGACGACGTGGGGCCGTACCAGCGGCGCGATACCCAGCACGTGGATGCCAGTCAACGCCCCACCCAATTCGAATACGATCGCTACGTGGCTTTGGTTCAAGGCTTTCGTGCCTTGGGCTGGGACAACAGCCGGTTGCACAACGCCTCGCCGTTTCAAGTGGTGGACCCGGGCTTTAATGCCATCCTCATTCACTCCGACCAAGCCTTGGCACGTCTGGGTCAAGCCTTGGGTGACGCCGCGTTGGCCAAGCGCGCACAGAGCCGAGTGGAAAAGGGCATTGCCGCCATGGACGGTCTGTGGAGCGAGGCGCATGGTCAATACCTCTGCTTGAACCGTCGCACCGGTGCGTTGGTGGACAGCGTCAGCGTGGGCGGCTTGTTACCAGTGTTGGTCTTGCCCTCGGGCCATGCCCACCTGCGAGCCCTGTGCGAGCGCTTAGAAGCTTCGCTCAAGCTGGCTCCCTTTGGCGTGGCCAGCCACTGGCCGAGTGATTCGCGCTTCGATGGCAAGCGTTATTGGCGCGGGCCCTCTTGGCTGATCGTGAACTACCTGCTCATCAAAGGCTTGCGCGACAGCGAAGAACACGATTTGGCCCAGCAGATCGTCGCGGCGAGTCTGCGTTGCATTGAGCACGCCGGTTGCTCGGAGTACTACCACCCCGTGACGGGCGAGGCGCTGGGGGGCGGCACCTTCACTTGGACCGCCGCCATGGTCTTGGAATTTTTGCAATTCCACCAAACCGCATGAGTCCCCGTGGGCAGCCGGGGGGCTGGCCAGTGTTGGCGGTGTTGACCGCGGTGCTCATGTTTTCAATCATCGAGTTGGTGGTTCGCCACCTGCTGGAGCGCTATCCCTTGCACCAAGTGGTTTGGTTGCGCAGTGCCGCGGCCATTCCGGTGCTGGCCCTCACGCTGTGGGCACTGAGCCGCCGTGCCAGCGCTTCTGCGCCCAACGCTGCGGTCATGCCGTGGCACCAGCGCTGGTTGCTGCACCTCTTGCGCAGCGGTTTGGGCACGCTATCGATGGCTTGTATTTTTTATGCGGTGGGCCAAATCCCCTTGGGGACCGCCGCTGCATTGACCGCCACCGCGCCTTTTTTTGTGTTGCTGATGTCGCCCTACCTCTTGGGTGAACCCGTGCCTTGGCAGCGCTGGGCAGGCGTGGCCGTGGGGTTTTTGGGCGTTTGTTTGGTCAGCGGGCCACAGGGTGTGGATGCTTGGCCGGGCATGGTCAGTGCGCTGTTGGGCGCCATGTGTTCGGCCGCGCTGATGGTCTTGTTGCGCTACTTGGCCCAACGAGAACCCACCACCCAAACCGCCCTGTTCAACGCCTTGGGCATCACCGCATGGTCTACGCTGGGTGTGTGGCTATGGGGGTTCACGCCACTTCAGTGGCATGACGGGGTGTGGGTGTTGTTGATGGGCGTGCTGGGCGGTGGTGCGCATTGGATCGCGACCTGGGCCTACCAACGGGGACAAGCTGGGGCATTGGCACCCTTGGGGTTTTCGGCGTGTATCTGGGGGTTGCTGTTGGGTTACCTGTCGTTCGGTGAAACGCCCTCGGTGCTGGCCCTCATGGGCACAGCCACCATAATCGTGGGTGGCTATGTGGCCACCCGTGCAAACCCGCCCCACTGACATGTCCATCCAGACGCTCGCCCAAGACCTGGGCTTGTCCATCTCCACCGTCTCACGTGCGCTCAACGGCTACAGCGATGTGGCCCCCAGCACGCGGGAGCGGGTGGCGCTGCGTGCAGCCGAATTGGGTTACAGACCCCACCCGGGTGCGCGCAGCATGAAGTCGAGCAAATCCAACGCCGTGGGCGTGATCTTGCCGATGGACGAGCGTGGCGGCCCCTTCATCACCACCCTCTATTCCAGTTTGTTGGGTGCCATTGCAGGTGTGCTCGATGCGCGTGGGTACACCTTGCTGGTCACCACCAACTTCAGCGCTTCGGTGCACGACGAGGTCAGCCGTTATGACCACCTCATCCACAGCCGATCGGTCGATGGGTTTGTGATCGTGCGAACCTTGTTGCAAGACCCACGCGTTCAATTGCTGCACGACCGAGGCGTGCCGTTTGTGACCTATGGCCGCAGCCAGCTGAGCTTTGATCACCCATGGGTGGATACCGACAACGAGCGCGCCTTCGAATGGGCCACGCAAAGGCAGTTGGCGCATGGTCACCAGAAAATTGGCTTGCTCAACGGCCCCAGTCCTTATACGTTTGCCAAATTGCGGCGCAATGGCTACGAAAGCGCCTTGCGCAACGCAGGGCTGAGCCCCAACCCGGCGTGGATTTTGGAGGGTGACTTGACCGAGAGTTCGGGCTACAGCCTCACCCGCCAATTGCTCAGTCTGGGCGATGCACCGACCGCCATCGTCTGCGCCAACGACGCCATGGCCATCGGTGCCATGGCCTGTTGCCGTGAACTGGGTCTTCAGGTCGGCAAAGACGTGTCGGTCATGGGTTATGGCAACAGCGATGCCTCTCGGTATTGCGACCCGCCCTTGACCACGGTGGAACACAAAGTGGCCGACAACGGTCGGCATTTGGGCCAACTCCTCTTGGCCCAGCTCGATCACCAACAGACCTTGACGACCAGTTACTTGGAGCCGGTGGACATCATTGCCCGTCAGTCCGATGGGCCCTTGTCGCGCTGAAGTGCCTTAAACGCTGGGGGTTGCCAGCGCCCGCTCGATCAAATGGTCGACCACCCCCAAGGCCCGATCGTTGCTGCCGCCCACCATGGCTGGTGAGGTTCGGTAGCGTCCCGCCACTCCCAACTGCGGCACGCTGGTCACGCCATAGGCACGAACCAAATCATTGGCTTGCACCATGGCCTGCGCCACGGTACGTGAATGCCATGCGGCTTCAAAGGCAGCAGGGTCCACACCGCGCGGCTGCACCCACTGGCTGATTTCCATCATGATCTCGAAATATTGCCCTTGACGGTGAATCGCGTCGTAGACCGCCAAGTGCAAGCGTTCGGCATGCCCCAAGGCGCGCAAGGTCAAATACAGCTGCTGATGCGAGGTACTTTGAAACGACACCGGCACGTAGTGAAAGCGCACATCCGCAGGCAAGGTTTTCTGCCAGCGGTGCACCATGGGCTCGAAACGGTCACAAAACGGGCAGCCGTAACGAAAGAACTCCAGAACCTCCAAGCCCTGAGGGCCGACGCGTGGCGCTTCTTGCACCAAACGTTGGTAATCAAAACCCTCATCGGGTGGTGTACCAAGGGCGCTGGCCCAGCCACGTGGCATCGTCGAAGCCAAGACCCCGACCAAGCCAAATTCACGTCGATTCCACATACGGCACCTTGATTGGTTATTAAAAGAGCTTAAGTGGCGCTTATTGGTTCTCATTTGATCCAACGCAAGTTTTTTGCCTCAAGGCTTGCCTAGACTCTGGGCAAACCCCAAAGGATGCCCATGAACGAATTCAACACCAGCAGCGCCGCCCAAGCGGATGAATTGCTCAAACGATTGTCAAGCAGCACCATTCCGACTTGGTATCTGCGCGAAAGCCCATTGTTGCCGATTGTTCAAGGCGGAATGGGTGTTGGGGTATCGGCCTCTCGACTGGCCGGCACGGTGGCTGGTTTGGGTGGCATGGGCACGATCTCAGCCGTGGACTTGCGTCGCCTACACCCCGACTTGATGGAACAAACCGAACACCTCTCCATCAACGAGCACACCAAATTCGCCATCAACACCGCCAACCGTGAGGCTTTGCGCCGAGAGATCGAACAAGCGCGCCAGATCAGCGCTGGGCGAGGGGCTTTGGCCATCAACGTGATGCGTGCCCTCTCGGACTACTCGCCTTACGTTCAAACCGCCTTGGAATCGGGCATCGATGCGGTGGTTGTGGGCGCGGGTCTGCCCCTGGATTTGCCAGAGCTGGCCAAAGACCACCCCCACACGGCCTTGATTCCCATCTTGTCGGACGCACGCGGCGTGCAACTCATCGTGCGCAAATGGGAAAAGAAAGGGCGCTTGCCCGACGCCATCGTGATCGAACACCCGGGCTTGGCTGGTGGTCACTTGGGCGCGGCCAAAGTGGCCGATATACACGATGTTCGCTTTGACTTTGACGTGGTCTTGCCTCAAGTCCGAGAGTTTTTGGACGGTGCGGGCTTGCACATTCCCTTGATTGCCGCAGGTGGTATGTCCAGCCACGCCGATTTACAACGCATGATCAGCTTAGGGGCCAGCGCCATTCAACTCGGCACCGCCTTTGCCGTCACCCAAGAGTGCGACGCCCATGAGGTTTTCAAGCGCGTGCTGGCACAAGCCACGCCCGAAGATTTGGTGGAATTCATCAGTGTGGCGGGCTTGCCCGCAAGGGCCGTGCGCACGCCTTGGATGGACAAGTACCTGCGCAACGAGGAAAAACTCAAAGCGGTGGCGCACGTCAAATCCATCTGCCACATGGGTTTTGATTGTTTGGCCACCTGTGGCTTCCGAGATGGCAAAGCCGACATGGGTCAGTTTTGCATCGACCAGCACCTGGGTTACGCCTTGGCGGGCGATGAGCAGCGGGGTTTGTTTTTCCGGGGGGGCGGACGCTTGCCCTTCGGTGACCGCATCCGGCCAGTTGCCGAATTGATGCAACACCTGCTGGGCGGCAAGACCGTGCCTGCCGCCTAAATCGATCAGCCGCAGCTGCCGAGCTCACCACACTGGGTGCAAAACTCACAGCCGTCTTTTTTGATGACGGCGTGCGCACCGCAGGCGTTGCATTTTTTGCCGCCCATCACCGGCAAAGGCGCGGCCGCGTCGTCCATGTTCGCGGCGGGGTGCGGCGTATCTTGGCGCACCGACGCACGCTGACGCGCACGCTGGCTCAAGATGTTTTGCACCGCAAACGCGATCGCAGCGACTTCGGAGTCGTGCCACATGGGCACGCGGGTGCCATCGGCTTTTTCGGTGGTACCCAAGCGCACCGGTCCACGGTCCCAAGCCACTTTGCGCATGTCGGCCAAAGCACGCGCCAAGAAGCCGCCGCGCGCGGCCAAGGACAACATCCGCATGGTGGAGGTGATCCACTGCTGGGACTCACCGCTTTGGCCCACGGGCATGAAGAACTCGATCGCACGGTCGATGGTGCCGTTGCCGTCGGGGCTGGGCAGCGGCAAGAACGACACGATGATGTAGAGGGTTTTTTGCCCTTCTTGGGTCCAGTAATCGACCTTTTCGGCCACCGCATCGAGCGCACCTTTGGGACGTTTTTCGATCACGGTGCGCATGGGGTCGACCATGACCGGCTCAGCCACGGCCGTGCCTTCAGCAGTTGGGGCTGCGGGTGCGCTCACCGAGAGCACCGAGCCCAAGATGCTGTTGGGGCGGTAGGTGGCCAAACCCTTGAGACCATGGCCCCAAGCCTGCAAATACAGCTGCTTGAAGTCCTCAAACGGGTAGTCAGCCGCAACGTTGACGGTTTTGGAAATCGCCGTGTCCACAAAGGGCTGAACCGCTTTCATCATGGCGATGTGGTCCTCGGCCGACATTTCCAGCGCCGACACAAAGGATTCGGGCAATTCGTTGGGCTTGCCACCGAGTTGGTGGAACAAACGCCAAGCGTGGTCTTGCACGGTGTACTCACGCGTGCTGCCATCGGCCTCGCGTTTTTTGCGCGTGTAGGTCCAAGAAAATGCCGGCTCGATACCGTTGGAAGCGTTGTCGGCAAAGGCCAAGCTCACCGTGCCCGTAGGGGCGATGGAGATCAAGTGGCTGTTGCGGATGCCGTGCTGGCGGATCTTGGCTTGCAAGCCCTGGGGCAAACGGCTGGCAAACGTGCCCTCGGCCAAATAGCCTTTGACATTGAAGAGCGGGAACGCACCTTTTTCTTGCGCCAGCGCCACCGAGGCTTCGTAGGCGGCGTTGCGCATGCGCTCGGCGATCTGCGCGGCCATTTGGCGACCGGTTTCGCTGTTGTACTTCAAGTTCAGCAAGGTCAAGGTGTTACCCAAGCCCGTGAAACCCACGCCGATGCGACGTTTGTCGGCGGCTTCTTTTTGTTGCTGGGGCAAGGGCCACCAGGTCACGTCGAGCACGTTGTCGAGCATGCGCACCTGTGTGCCCACGGCTTTTTCAAAAGCGGCGAAGTCGAATTCGGGGGTGCCACTGAAACCAAAGGGGTGGCGCACAAAACGCGGCAAGATGATCGGACCCAAATCGCAGCAACCATAGGACGGCAAGGGTTGCTCGCCGCAAGGGTTGGTCGCGTTGATGGCTTCGCAGTACGACAGGTTGTTGTCGGTGTTGATGCGGTCGAGAAACAAAATGCCCGGCTCGGCGAAGTCGTAGGCCGATTGCATGATGGTGTCCCACAACTCGGTCGCGGCCAGGCTGCGGTAGACCCACAGGCCATCCTCGCGTTGGTAGGCGCCTTGGGCCAAGACATCGGCACACGGTTTGGCTTTGTGCACCAAGTCCCATGGCGCACCGGCTTTCACGGCCTCAATGAAGGCATCGGACACACCCACCGAGACGTTGAAGTTGTTCCAACGCCCGGGCGTGCGCTTGGCGGTGATGAACTCCAACACATCGGGGTGGTCGATGCGCAGCACGCCCATTTGTGCGCCACGGCGCGCACCCGCACTCTCCACCGTGCTGCACGATTGGTCAAACACATTGATGTAGCTGCACGGACCTGAGGCGGTCGACGCGGTACCCTTGACCTGTGCGCCCCGAGGGCGAATGCGGGAGAAGTCATAACCCACACCACCGCCGCGGCGCATGGTCTCAGCGGCCTCGCGCAAGGCTTCGTAAATGCCAGGAAAGCCCTCGTCGTCGACACCTTGGATGCAGTCGCCCACGGGCTGCACAAAGCAGTTGATCAGGGTCGCTTGGATGTTGGTGCCCGCCGCACTCATGATGCGACCGGCGCCGATGGCACCGGCTCGCATGTTGTTCAAAAACTGCTGCTCAAAATCGGCACGGCGTTCGGCCTTTTCCACCGAGGCCAAGGAACGGGCCACGCGCACAAACACCTCGTCTTCGGTGCGCTCTTGGTCTTTGAAATACTTCTCGGCCAAGACATCCACGCAGATGTCTTGTGGGGGCAATGTCAGCCCAACGGGGGTGACGGTGTCGCGTTTCATGTGTTTCTCCTGTTGATCATGGGATTGTGTCCGCGGGCCCTGCACGAGCCGCTTGATTCAGGTCAACGACAACGCACAGGCACCGCATTCAAGCGGGGGTGAGCACCTCTTGCCCACCCAAATACGGGCGCAGCACGGTGGGGACGGTCACCGAACCGTCGGCGTTTTGGTGGTTTTCCAACACCGCCACCAAGGCCCGGCCCACGGCCAAGCCCGAACCGTTCAAGGTGTGCACCAGTTCGTTCTTGCCCTGGGCGTTTTTGAAACGGGCTTGCAAGCGGCGGGCTTGGAAGGCTTCGCAGTTGGAGACCGAGCTGATTTCGCGGTAGGTGCCTTGAGCGGGCACCCACACCTCGAGGTCGTGGGTCTTGGTCGCGCCAAAACCCATGTCACCGGTGCACAAACTCATGACGCGGTAGGGCAATTCGAGCTTTTGCAAAATCGCCTCAGCGTGGCCGGTCATGGCCTCCAAAGCTTCGTAGCTGTGGTCGGGATGCACGATTTGCACCATCTCGACCTTGTCGAACTGGTGTTGTCGGATCATGCCGCGCGTGTCACGACCCGCACTGCCCGCCTCGGAGCGGAAACAGGGGGTGTGCGCGGTGAGCTTGATGGGCAGGTCGGCCTCGGCCACGATCTCATCGCGCACCACGTTGGTCAAGGTGACCTCGCTGGTGGGGATCAGGTAGAGCGCTGTGTTCTCTTCGCCCCCCTCTTGACCGCCCTTGTTGGCCGCGAACAGGTCCGCCTCGAACTTGGGCAATTGGCCGGTGCCGCGCAGGGTCTCGGCGTTGACGATGTAAGGGGTGTAGCACTCGGTGTAGCCGTGCTCACGGGTTTGCACGTCGAGCATGAATTGCGCCAAAGCGCGGTGCAACTGCGCGATCGGGCCGCGCATGAAGGTGAAACGCGAACCGGACAACTTGATGCCGGTGTCGAAGTCCAAGCCCAACGGCTCGCCAATGGCCACGTGGTCTTGAACCGGGAAGTCAAAGGTGCGGGGGGTGCCCCACGTGCGCAACACCACGTTGCCGTGCTCATCGCTGCCCACGGGCACGCTCTCGTGCGGCAGGTTGGGCACCGCCAAGAGCAGGTCTTGCAGCTCGGCCTGGATCACCTCCAAGCGGGCCGCCGAAGTGTCCAGTTCGGCTTTGAGCTTGCCCACTTCGGCCATCGCCGCATCGGCCTCGGCGTGCTGGCCTTTGCCTTTGAGCATGCCAATTTGTTTGGACAGGGTGTTGCGTTGGCTTTGCAGCTCTTCGGTGCGGGTTTGCAGGGTTTTGCGCTCACCCTCCAGCGCCCGAAAGGCGGCTTCGTCCAAAAAAGGCTGGGGTTGTTTGCGGGTGTTCAGACGGGCGAGCACCGCGTCCAAATCTTTGCGAAGGAGAAGAATGTCGAGCATGGTGTCAATTGTAGGGGGCTGGCTTCAACGCAAATGGCCCAAGGGGCTGGGGTCCTTACCCCCCTCGCGCAAACCCGTGGGCAAGGGGAATTTGACGGTTTCGACCAGGCCGTCCATGGTGCGCACCGAAATGGCGCCATAGGCTTTGATGCGCTCAACCACCTCGCGCACCAAGACCTCGGGGGCCGACGCCCCGGCGCTCAAACCCACGCGACTTTTGCCTTCAAACCACTCGGGTTTGAGCTCGTCGGCGTTGTCCACCATATAACTCTCGGTACCGAGTTTGATCGCCACCTCACGCAAGCGGTTGCTGTTGGAACTGGTGGGGCTGCCCACCACGATGACCAGATCGACCTGTGGACTGAGCAGCTTGATGGCGTCTTGGCGGTTTTGGGTGGCGTAGCAAATGTCTTGTTGTTTGGGCTCGCGGATGGACGGAAAGCGCTGCTTGATCGCATTCAAGATCTCGGCGGTGTCGTCCACCGACAGGGTCGTTTGGGTCACCACCGCCAAACGCTCGGTTTGTGCCGGGGCGATGCGCAACACATCGGACACGTCCTCCACCAAGTGAATGCCGCTGTCGAGCTGCCCCATGGTGCCCTCCACCTCGGGGTGGCCTTTGTGGCCGATCATGATGAATTCAAAACCCTCTTTGTGCAGTTTGGCCACCTCAACGTGCACCTTGGTGACCAAGGGGCAGGTCGCGTCAAAAATCTGGAAACCCAAGCGAGCGGCTTCATCTTGGATGGCGCGGCTCACGCCGTGCGCAGAAAACACCAGCGTCGCGCCTGCAGGCACATCGCTGAGCTCCTCAATGAAGATGGCGCCTTTGGCCTTGAGGTCGTTGACGACAAAGGTGTTGTGCACGATTTCGTGGCGCACATAAATCGGTCGACCAAATTTGGTCAAGGCGCGTTCGACAATTTCAATCGCGCGGTCCACGCCGGCACAAAAGCCCCGAGGCTCGGCCATCAACACTTCCACGTTTCTGGCTGGCATCACAGCACTCCTATGATCTGGACTTCAAAGCTCACGGGCTGGCCGGCCAGCGGGTGGTTGAAGTCAAACAAAATCGCGCCGTCCTCGCGCACCTCGATCACCGTGCCGGCGTACTGGCCACGGCCATCGGGGGTCGGAAACTGCACCACATCGCCTTCGGTGTAATGCTGTTGGGCATCGCTGAGTTGGCTCATGAGCTTGCGCGCTACCCACTGCACCATTTCGGGTTGTCGTTCACCAAAAGCCTCACCATCGTCCAAATCGATGACGGTGTGCACGCCCTCTTCCAGCCCCAGCAAGCGCCGCTCGATGGCGGGAGAGAGTTCGCCCGCCCCCAAACTCAGCGTGGCCGGCTGGCCACCAAAGGTGTTGATGATGACCTGCCCTTGGGGGCCCGACATGCGGTAGTGCAGGGTCAGAAAAGAACCTTCTTCGACGTGGGGCATGGTGTGTTGCTGTGGTGAATTCAGAGAAGGCCTGTGCCAAAACACACGGGGGGCTCTTCCAGAACGCCCCAGCCAATATCCTCTATTGTAAAAAGTCTGGTCCACCCCCACAGGAGCGACCATGCAAGCCCTGGTTTCTGGGCTGAAAAGCCTGCCCGCCGACACCCGGCCAAGAGAAAAACTCTTGCAACGCGGCCCCAGCGCCTTGAGCGACGCCGAGTTGCTGGCGCTCTTGCTGCGCACGGGCATCAAAGGCAAGCACGTCTTGGCCTTGGCACAAGAATTGTTGGACGGCTTTGGTGGCGTGGCCGGTTTACTGAACACGCCGCTGGAGGCCCTGCAACACACCAAAGGCTTGGGGCCCGCCAAACGCGCCGAGTTGGTGGCGGTGCTCGAGCTCACGCGCCGCGCCCTGACGCAAGAAATGACCCAAGCCCCGATCTTCGACAGCCCGCAGTCCGTGCGCCAGTATTTGCAGTTGCAGCTCGGCGCACGGCCGCACGAGGTGTTTGCCGTGCTCTACCTCAACAGCCAAAACCGCTGGCTGGGCTGGGAAGAGCTGTTCCGAGGCACGCTCACGCAAACCAGCGTCTACCCACGCGAGGTGGTCTTACGCGCCTTGCACCACCAAGCCGCCGCCGTGGTCTTGGCGCACAACCACCCCAGCGGCGTGGCCGAACCCTCGCGCGCCGACGAGGTGCTGACGCAAACCCTCAAATCGGCCTTGGCCATGGTGGACGTTCGGGTGCTCGACCACTTCATCGTCACCCGCGAGCGCGCCGCCTCCATGGCCGAAATGGGCTTGGTCTGAACCCAGCCTTCGAGGCTGCGCCACAATCACGGGCATGAAAGCCCGATCGCTGGCCGAGCTCACGGACATCCAACGCACCTTGCGCGACCGCGCCGCCGCTGCGGCCGCCGAACGCCAAGCGTCGCTGGCGCGCGCCTTGGCCGAACAGCGTGAGCGCGAGCTGTTCACCCGCTCGGTTGGAGCGGTGCGGCCCATCCCGGCCAGCGAGCGGCTGCTGCACACCCCGCCAGCCCCCAGCGCACAACCCGTTCAGCGGCAAGCGGACGAACAACGCGTCATGCAAGAGGCCCTGTCGGATGAGTTCGATGTCGAGACCTTGCTGCACACCGACGACCAGCTGAGTTTTTCTCGGCCCGGCGTGGGTGCCGACGTGGTGCGCAAACTGCGCGAGGGCCATTGGAGCATCCAGCGCCACATCGACCTACACGGCCTGCGCACCGACGAAGCCCGTGAAACCTTGGGGCAGTTTTTGCGCGAAGCCCACCAACAAGGCGTTCGCTGCGTGCGCGTGGTGCACGGCAAAGGTTTGGGATCCCCCGGTCGCACACCCGTGCTCAAGGGTCGGGTGCTGCGCTGGTTGGTGCAAAAAAACGAAGTGATGGTCTTTGTGCAAGCCCGCCCCGCTCAAGGCGGCGCGGGCGCGCTGCTGGTCTTGCTCAGCGGCGGCTGATCAGTTGTTGGTCGCCCGGCGCAGGGTGGTCATCACCGGCGTGTTGAGCACACCGCGCAAGCCCCACCAACCGGCCAACAAGGCCAAGACCGCGCCGCCCACCGAGCCCGCCAAGGGCACCCAAATTTGGGGCGTCCAAGCAAACTCAAACACCCAACGCGCCAACGCCCAGCCCACGGCCACCGCCACCACCGAGGCCAAGAAGCCCGCCAACAAACCCACACCGAGCAACTCGATGCGCTGCACTTGGCGCAGCAAGGCCGAGCTCGCGCCCACGGCCCGCAGGATCGCAAACTCGCGTTCGCGCTCGCCCCGTGTGGCGGTGATGGCCGTCATCAGCACGACCAAGCCGGCCGCGAGCGTGAAGACGAACAAAAACTCAACGGCCGCGATCACTTGGCCCAAGACGCGCTGCACCTGGGCCAAGGTTTGCGTCAGGTCGACCTGGGTGATGTTCGGAAATTGGCGCACCAAGCGGTTGTCAAAGCTGGGGTCGGGTGGTGCTCGAAACGCGCTGATGTAAGACAAAGGCACGTCGGGCATTTGGCCTTGTGCAAAGACCACAAAGAAGTTCACCCGCATCGAAGCCCAATCGAGCTTGCGCACGCTGGTGATGCGGGCTTGCACCACTTGGCCGGCGATGTCAAAACCCAAACGGTCGCCCAACACCAAACCCAAATCTTTGGCCAAGCCCGCCTCGATGCTGATCGCACCGGGCTCGTTGTCGATCCAACGGCCCTCGATCACCTCGTTCAAATCGGGCAAGGTCGCGGTGTGCGACAGGTTGAATTCGCGCTCCACCAAGCGCGCCACGCGGTCGTCGGCATAAGACTCGGCATTGACGGCTTGGTCGTTGATCGTGGCCAAGCGGCCCCGGATCATCGGGTACCAATCGAACTGGCCCACACCACCGTCTCGCAAAGCCTGCTGGAAGGACTCGCTTTGGTCGGGCTGCACATTGATGATGAAGCGGTTGGGCGCGTCCGGAGGCGTGGCGTTGCGCCAGCTGGAGATCAGGTCGGTGCGCAACAGCACCAACAACACCAAGGCCAAGAGGCCCACGGACAAAGCGCTGATTTGCACCACCGCGTAAGCCGGGCGGGCCGAGAGTTGGCGGGTGGCCAACACCAAGGCACGTGGCGCGGTCGACTCGTTCACGCTGGCGCGCAGCAGCCGCACCGCGGCATACGCCACACCAGCAAACAACAACACGGCCACGGCAAAGCCGCCCACAGCAATACCGCCCAGCAGCCAATCGCGACTGGCCACCAGCAGCAGCGCGGCAAAACCGAGCAAGCCCAAACCAATCACGCCCACGGTGGCGGGTTTGATTTGCCCCACTTCTCGGCGGATCACCCGCAAGGGCGGCACCTGTGCGAGTTGCAGCACCGGCGGCAAGCCAAAGGCGAGCATGAGGGTCATGCCCATGCCCATGCCCAAAGCCACCGGGGTCCAGCCCGCCGCCGGCAGGTTCACACTGACCAAGCCCGAGAGCAAAAACACAAAGGCGTGGTGAACCGCAAAGCCGATCAACAAGCCCAAGCTACTGGCCAACACGCCCACCAGGGTGAATTCCAACAGGTAAGCGCGGGCCATGGTGGCCTGGGGCACACCCAAGACGCGCAGCATCGCGCAGTCGTCCAAATGGCGCTGGGCAAAGCCGCGCGCAGCAATCGCCACCGCCACCGCGCACAAGAGCGCGGCCAACAGGGCCACCAAATTCAAAAACTTCTCGGCACGTCCGAGCGTGCGCTGCATTTCTGGGCGCCCGCCTTCGAGCGAATCCAAACGCACGCCGCGGAGTTTTTGGGCCTCCAAGGTTTGTTCGGCCCACGTGGTGAAGCTCGCCACAGCCGCGGGTTCGCCCGCAACGGCCAAGCGGTAGTTCAAGCGGCTGGCGGGTTGCACCAAACCGGTGGCGGAAATGTCGTCTTGGTGGATCATCACCCTTGGCGAAAAACTCATGAAACCCGAACCGCGATCGGGCTCGACCACGATCAAACGGGTCACACGAAACGGCGCATCGCCCAACCACAGCGACTGGCCCACTTGCACATCCAAGGATGCCAACAAAGCCGCATCGACCCAAGCAGTACCGCGCTGCGGCACCTCGCGGGTGGGTACGTCTACACCACCCACGGCATCGGCCACGCGCAGCTGGCCGCGCAAGGGGTAGCGGTCATCGACCGATTTGAGCGACACCAGTTTGGCGGCGCCACCGAGCTCGTCGGGCGCGCGCGCCATGGTCGGGAAACTCAGCTGTTGGCTGGTCAACAGGCCCAAGGACTGGGCTTTTTCGATGAAGGGCGGCGGCGTGGCGCTGTCGCTGCGCAGCACCGCATCGCCACCGATCAAGGCCTTGGCGTCGCGCGCCAAACCGCCTTGCAAACGGTCGGCAAAAAAGCCCACCGCGCTGAGGGCGGCCACGGCCAAGGCCACCGCCAAAATCAGCAAACGCAGTTCGCCCGCTCGCGCGTCGCGCCACAGAGCGCGCCAACCCAAGCCCCAAAACGACACCGTGACAGCGCCGCTCATTGCGTGCCAAAAATGCGGTCGCCCGCATCGCCCAAGCCCGGCACGATGTAGCCGTGGTCGTTCAAGCCATCGTCGATCACGGGTGTGAAGATGGGCACATCGGGGTGGTGCTGGTGAAAGTTGGCGATGCCTTCAGGGCAGGCCACCAAACAGCCAAAACGGATCGATTTGGGCTGGGTTTGCTTCAAGCGGTCCACCGCCGCCACCGCCGAGTTGCCGGTGGCCAGCATGGGGTCGAGCACGATGACGTCGCGCTCTTGCATGCCCTGGGGCATCTTGAAGTAGTACTCCACCGCCTGCAGGGTCTTGGGGTCGCGGTACAGGCCGATGTGGCCAACACGCGCCGAGGGCACGACTTGCAGCATGCCGTCGAGCAAACCGTTGCCCGCACGCAAGATGGACGCCAATACGATTTTTTTGCCATCAATCACACGCGACTGCATGGTTTGCAGAGGCGTTTCGATGGTGATGGTTTGCATCGGCATGTCGCGGGTGATTTCATAGGCCATGAGCATGCTGACCTCGTTGACCAACTGACGAAAGCCGTTGGTGCTGGTTTCTTTTTGGCGCAGCAAGGTCAGCTTGTGCTGAATCAAGGGATGGTCAAGAACGTGAACAAGGCGGCTCATAGCGGCTTTCAAAAAAAAGATCGGCGATCAACACAGGCAATGGGGCGCATCACCAGCGCCAGCCCCAGCGGCGCAGCAGCACATCGGCCACAAACAAGGGGCCCACCCACAGGTATTGGATATCTTCGAAGAAAGAAGGTTTCTTGCCTTCGATGCGGTGCCCCACAAACTGGCCCACCCACGCCAAGACAAACGCCAGCGCGCACACCCACCAACGGGCCTCACCCAAGGGCCACAGCAGCGCCAAGACCGCGGTGGTCCACAGCGCCATGAGGAGGAAGGTGCGCCAAGTCAAACGGGCGTAATAGACACCACTGGCCAGCAAAAAAACCACCATCAAGGCCGGATGCACCGACCACAACAGGCCCACCAAACTGACCATGATGACCGGCACGGCCACGCAGTGAATCGCTTCGTTGCGCGGGTGCTGGTGGCTCAAGCGGTAATGGGACAAGAGTTCATCGATGCGTTGGGTGTGGGACATGTATGGGGCGCTCCAATGAGGTTGAGTTCATCATAATCCGCGGCCCACACGCGCCGAGCTCGCAAGTTTCAGGTGCCCTTGCTGATGGTGATGGTGGGGAATTTGGCCGAGAAGTCTTTGGCCTTGGCCGCGATGGTCACCGCCACTTGGCGCGCCACGTTTCGGTACTGCTCGGCCAACTCGCCCTGGGGTTCTGCCACCACCGTGGGCACGCCACCATCGGCCTGCACGCGGATCGACATGGCCAAAGGCAAAGCCCCCAGGTAGTCCATGCCGTGTTCGGCCGCCATGCGACGCCCGCCGTCTTGGCCAAAAATGTGCTCGGCGTGTCCGCACTGGCTGCACACGTGCACAGCCATGTTTTCCACCAAGCCCAAAATCGGCACGCCCACTTTTTCGAACATGCGGATGCCTTTGCGGGCATCGATCAAGGCGATGTCTTGCGGTGTGGTGACGATGACCGCGCCAGTCAGCGGCACGCGCTGCGACAGCGTCAAGGCAATGTCGCCCGTGCCTGGCGGCATGTCGACGATCAAATAATCCAAATCACTCCAAAGGGTTTGGCGCAGCAGCTGCTCCAAGGCCTGCGTGACCATGGGACCGCGCCAAATCATGGCGTCCTCGGGGTTGACCAAAAACCCAATCGACATCACCTGCACGCCGTGGTTGACCATGGGCTGCATGGTCTTGCCGTCCAGGCTTTCTGGGTGTCCGCTCAAGCCCATCATCATGGGCTGACTCGGGCCATAGATGTCCGCGTCCAACAAACCCACCTTCGCACCTTCGGCGGTCAAGGCCAGAGCCAAGTTGGCCGCCGTGGTGCTCTTGCCCACACCGCCTTTGCCCGAGGCCACGGCCACGATGTTCTTCACGCCGGGCAAGAGCTGCACGCCACGCTGCACCGCATGAGACTGCACCAGCAACTGGAACGAAACGTCCACTGCAGCCACGCCGGGAACACCCTGCACGGCCGCTTGCACCAAAGCGCGCAGCGCTGGCCACTGGCTTTGGGCGGGGTAAGGTAATGCGATGTCCACGGCGACATCCGCGCCGCTGATGCGCAAAGATTTGAGCGCCGAGGCGCTGACCAAGGCCTGACCTGTCAAGGGGTCCATCACCGTTTGAAGGGCGGCTTTGATGGCGGTTTCTGTCACTGACATGGGGATCTGCTCCGTTGAATTGATGGTCGAAGTCTACTGGTGCGGGCCATGCACTTCATACCAAGATCCGCATGACCCCACCAGCGTCCCCATTGATCGACTGGCCACTGGCGCTGCCCGTGGCCACCCCAGCGACTAAAATCGCCAGCTTGCCCACCCACACCGCCGCTGCCATGCCCACCCCGCGCCAACTCTTCGTCACCACCGCCTTGCCCTACGCCAACGGCAATTTCCACATCGGCCACATCATGGAATACATCCAGGCCGACATTTGGGTGCGGTTCCAGCGCATGCAGGGCAGCCAGGTCAACTTTGTGG